>JBKJMN010000175.1:0-16816 GCA_046596405.1 Burkholderiales bacterium | reverse complement strand
GAGCGCGCCCATGCGAGCGTGTGCGCGAGCAGGATGTCGGCGCCGGTGAACGTGCCGTTGCAAATGTAGTCACGGCCGCCCAATGCGTCATCGACGAGCCGGGCCGCCCCCGCGAATTCCCAGCGCGCCGTATCCTCGATACCCGCGACCCGCTTGTCTTGCGGCAGCACAAAGCGATGCTTGGCGATCGTCCACAGCGGCTGCTCGAGTTCCGTGGCCGCAAAGAACATCCAGCGCAGGCAGTTCGCGCGCATCATCGCGTCCTGCGGCATGAGTCCGCTCGCGGGAAATTGTTCTGCTGTGTAAGCGATGATCGCCGCCGATTCGGTCAGCGTGAGCCCGCGGTGCACCAGCACCGGCACTTTGCCCGCAGCATTGAGCGCACGGAATGCGGGGGTGCGCGCGGCGCCTTTGAAGAGATCGACGTGTTCGTATTCGTACGTTGCGCCGGCTTCTTCCAGCGCCCAGGCGGCACGTAACGACCGGCTGTTCGGGCAACCGTAGAGTTTCATACGCGGTGGGCGCCCGGCCGCCCGTTTTCGACCGTGAACGTCGCGAGAGTGGAGAGTTTGCTGTCCGCGACTTTTTCGCTGGCCAGCCCGCGCACCGCCGCCGTGCACAGGTCGCGCGTCAATTCCATCGTCACGTAGCCGCGCGCGCCATTGCCGTAACGGATATGCGGATTTTCCGCGAGCGTGCCGGCGATCTGTTTCGGGCTCGGGCCTTGCGACGTGATCGAGGTGCCACAGAACTCGGTCGCGATCACCGGCGCGTGGGCATCGTCGAAATCGGTCTTGAGGTCGGAAATCCAGGTGCAATGCACGTCGCCGCCGATAACGAGCGGATTGGCGGCTTTCGATTGCGCCACGTCGTTGAGCAGCCGCGCGCGTGCCGCGGGATAGCCGTCCCACCCGTCGGTCCAGAAACTCTGGCCAGCGCCCGCCGTGCGATCGTTTTGCGCCATCAGCGTCTGTTGCGCGATGATGTTCCAGCGGGCGCTCGTCATGGCGAGGCCGTCGCGCAACCAGCTTTCCTGAGCGGCGCCGAGCATAGTCCGGCGGGCATCCACGCGCTCGGCGCAATCGGCGACGACATTGCTGCCGCCGCGGCCGGGCTTGCTGCAGGCCGCGCGCGCGCGGTATTGGCGGTCGTCGAGTACGAAGAAGGTCGCGAGATCGCCGAACGCGTAGCGGTCGTAGAGGAGGGCGTCAGGGCCGTGCGGCAGGGCGCGTGGCGCGAGCGGCATGTGCTCGTAATAGGCCTGGTACGCGGCGGCCCGGCGCCGGAGAAAATCCGGGTCGAGGTCGTGCGCGACGTCGTTGGCGTAATCGTTGCTGACTTCATGATCGTCCCAGGTGACGAGCCACGGTGCGGCGGCGTGCATGAGCTGCAGGTCGGCGTCGCTTTTATAGAGCGCGTAGCGGGCGCGGTATTCGGCCAGCGTGCGGGGTTCGCCCGCATCGTGCTTGCGCACGTGATTGCGGCCCCACGAAGACTCATAAATGTAGTCGCCGAGAAAGACCACGAGGTCGAGGTCTTCGCGGGCCATGTGGCGGTAGGCGCCGAAATAACCCTGCTCGTACTGCTGGCACGACGCAAACGCGAAGCGCAGCCGGCCCGCCGAAGGACCCGGCGCGGGCGCCGTGCGCGTGCGCCCGACCGCGCTCACCGCATCGCCGGCCATGAAGCGGTACCAATACCAGCGCGCGGGCTCGAGCCCGGCGACTTGCGCGCGCACGCTGTGCCCGAGCTCCGGTGTGGCGGTCACCGTGCCGCGCCGCGCGATGTCGCGGAAGCCCGCATCGCGGGCGATTTCCCATGTGAGCTCGATGTTCTCCGGTGGCAGGGTTTCACCGGCAAGTGGCGCGAGCGCCAGGCGCGTCCACAGGACGACGCTGTCGGCGCGCGGGGCGCCGGATGCGACGCCCAGGGTGAACGGATAACTCTTGAAGTGCGGCGCGGCCCGTGTCGCGCAAGCCGCGAGCGGCGCGACGAACGCCGAGGCGGCGAACGCCGCTGCCATGCGCAGCAACGCGCGGCGGCGCTGCGCATGCGGCATGTCAGCCGGCGCAGCGCGGCGCAGCCACTCAGCGAGGTATTGGTCGTTCACGTGCGGATAGGCACACAGCGGCAGGCCGGCATCCGAAATCGGGTTACCGCTGCGCCGCCGCGTTCCGGCCGGCGATGCGGCCAGTGACTATGCATTCGGCGATGTTGCCGCCGGATAAATACAGATGGCCGAATGAACTGCCGAGCTCACCGGCGGAATACAGGCGCGGAATCGGCTTGCCGTAGACGTCGATGATGCGCTGCTCGGCGTCGTGCACGGGACCGCCCTGGGTATTCGACAGCGTTGCATAGACCGGCGCGCCATAAAAAGGCGCGGTTTCAAGCGGCGTCATCGAACCGGCCGGACGGTGGAAATCTTCGTCGGTGCCGCGCGCGCATAGCGCGTTCCAGCGGCTGACGCTCTGCTCGAACGTCGCCGCGTCAATATTGAGCAGTTCCGCCAGCTCGGCGAGGGTGTTGGCGCGCTTAATGATGCCAAGCCCGACTTCCTTCAAGTTGTCGTCGCTCCAGTCGTAGCGGATGCCCTCGTCGTTGGATGTCGCCTTGCCCAGCGGATACATCTTGCGGCCTTCCTCGTCGCAGATCAGAAACGACGGGTTGCGCGGGAAGCGCTGGGTGACGGCATCGAAATAGCCGAGCTGCCGCACGCCGGTGTCCTGGGTATACGGCTGGTATTCGGACATGAAGCGCTCGCCGCCCTGGTCGACGAGTATCCACGCCATCCTGACCTTGACCTTGTCCGACTCGCCCGGGAACCAGTCGGGCATGCGCTTAACGCGGATGCCGTACGGATAGTTCGGATCGGTATGCTTGAATCCGTAGGCGCCATGCACGTGCCACATATGCCACAGTTCCGCGCCGAGGTGCTGCGCCATCCGGATGCCGTCGCCGTTATTCATGCGCGCCGCCGCGTTGAGCACCGGTTTGCTTTCGAAGAACTGCGCCTTCATGTCGGCGTTGCCTTCGAAGCCGCCGCAGGCGAGCACGACGCCACGGCGCGCTTCGATGTTGCGCTCGACGCCGTTGGTCGACACGCGTATGCCACGCACTTCGCGTGTATCCGGATCCGCTATGAGTTGCAGGGCAGGCGATGCGAGCCGGATCTCGACGCCTTGCTTGCGCAGATGATCGTGCACGATCTTGAACAGCTTGGGGCCGCCCGGCGCCCCATTAGCCCATGGATAATCGGTGCGCGCGTCGTAGCCCGGTATGTCGACGACGGTGGTGTGATAGAAAGTATCGGTGCCGGGCAGCGGGTAGTTGGCGCGAATCTGGCGCCGGTACGGATCGCCGCTTTTCTCGCGCAGCGCGTTTTCCTCGACTGAATTGGCAATTACGGCCCCGTTGATCCTGCCGAGTTCGCGCACATAGGCCTCGAGCCCGCACATGCCGGTTGCGAGGACGCGCAGCACGTCATCCGGCGTGCGCCCGTCGTTGGTCGTTTTGAGGTACAGGAACGCCTGGTCGGGATCGCGCGCGCTGCGCACCGCGCCGTACGAGCAGATCGACAGGCCGCCGGGAACCGGCGATTTCTCGATCAGCAGAGTTTTCGCGCCGGCCTGCGCGGCGTTCAGCGCGGCGATGCCGCCGGCCAGGCCGAAGCCCGCGACGACTACGTCATACGATTCATCAAATTTTGAGATTGTCATTTTTCAAGGCTGCTTGCCACAGAGGTCACAGAGAAATGCCAAAACAAACAACTGTATCGACGCTATTGCATTTGATTTTCCTCTGTGTCCTCTGTGTTCTCTGTGGCCAATGTCTTAAAAAAGTTTTGCGTCAAGCAGCCTGCGCGCCGAATTCGAGCCCGGCGCTTTTCGCGGGTTCGAACACGATGATGCCGCCGACGCTGGCGGGCGGCACCACGTAGAAGCGCTCGGAGTCGAGCGCACCGTGGGCGAATTCGAGATTGGCTATGTGTTTGCGCGTGACTTCCATGTTGTTACTGGCGAGCGCGTAGCCGACGATCCACGGCAGAGTCGCCGGTTCCACGTTGAATACGCGCCGGATCACGGCAGGGGACTTGAACAGCAGCCGGCCGCGCGCGGTATCGAGATGCCAGCGGTCGCCTTCGCCGACTGCCTTGAGTCCCGTGAATCGCGCGTATCGCGCGGCAGTGTCGGCGGGATTTTCCACGCAGAGTATGACCGCGGTTAGCGCGCCGGCGCGATTTGCGTGCTCCAGCCATTGCGGTTGCCACACGAGTTCCGGCGTGTGGTGCTGGCAATACTGGATACGGCCTTCGGCCATCGTACCGGGTAAAACGCGCACCACGGTGAAGCGCGCCGTGTCCTCGCCGTGCGGCGTGCCCAGCTGGCGCTGCAGTGCAACCGGTTCCTGCGGCGAGAACCCCTCACCGGAAAGTCTCGCATGATCGAGATCGGGAGCTGCGGTGCCAAATGCGATCAGGTGGACGCCGGTGTAGCGTCCAATCGCCGTGCGCAATTGCGTAGCGACCTGGCTATCGCCGGTCGGCGTCAGGCATTCAATGTAGCCGCGTTTAAACATGATGCAGCGATTGCCGGTGCCGGCCGGCACCAGCGGTCCGCCGGGCTCCAGGCGATGCGATTGCGCGGAAAAAGGAGTCAGCGTGAAGCCGAGTTTTTCCAGCGCGGGCGCCGCATTTTCCATATGCGGTACGAAATGCGCGAGATGATCGAGCGTGAGCTGGCCCGCTTTCGGCGCCTGGGCCGCGGCCAGCTTGGCGATGGCGGAAGGCGTCATTTAGAGTGCCTAATACAATGAAACGCGCGATGCGCTGACACGATTTTGGCTCAGGGCTAGAAGAAAGTCCCGCGGCTTAGTCATTCTAAGCAAGGGGCTTTTCGACAACGCGGCGCCGAGACTCGTTAGCCGCAGGCCCGTTTGCGGGAACGGTGCCGTAGCCCCCGGATTGCAACTGCGCCGCTTGGCCCCCGTCTCCGCCCCAAGAACAAAATCCTTTCGCCGAGAGCCGGGGGCTACAGGCCAAAACTCGTGCCAGCCCGAAGGGTTGCAGCCAGAATCGGCGATGGCCGCGTTGCTCGTCTTGCCAATACAGTAAGTATTGGCTTCACCGGGCGCCTTGCCCTCACCAATTCTGGCTGCAACGCACACGTGTTTCATCGTATTAGGCACTCTCACGGCGCGCTATGAAATCAATCTCGATGCGGGCGTCGCGCGCCAGTCCGCTGACGCCCACGCAGGTGCGCGCAGGGCGCTTACCGGGGGGAAAGTATTCCGCGTAGACCTGGTTCATCGTCGCGTAGTCC
The DNA here is from genome assembly GCA_046596405.1 of Burkholderiales bacterium. Classification (GTDB taxonomy): domain Bacteria; phylum Pseudomonadota; class Gammaproteobacteria; order Burkholderiales; family SG8-41; genus PALSA-1004. The sequence goes on along the minus strand of JBKJMN010000175.1, from coordinate 11,495 downwards.
TCCTTGAAGTGCATCAGAAAGATGCGCGCGGACAGAACATGCTCGAGACCGAGGCCGCAACCGCCGAGCACGCGTTTCAGATTGGCCATCACCTGGCGTGTTTGCGCTTCGATGCCGTCAGGATAAGGCGAGTCGTTGGCGGTGCCGGTAAACGGCATCTGGCCGGTGACGAACACCCAGCCGTCCGCTTCGACCGCGTGGCTGAAAGGCGCGACCGGGTCGGGTGCGCCGTCGATCATGTGGAAGATCATTTTCAGGATTAAGGATTGAGGAGCGAGGATTCAGGGGTTATTTTAAGGCTTTTCCTCAATCCCCAATCCTCGCTCCTCAATCCTGCTTCTAATAGCCTAACTTGCGGTCGACCTGGTTGGTCAGCGGTTTGCGCGCCAGCTTGCGGGCGAAATTCGCGAACCACGCGTCACACAGGAAATCCATATAGCGCGGATCGTCGCACGACATGTGCGGCGTGATAATGACGTTGCGCGCCGTCCACAGCGGTGAATCGGCAGGCAGCGGTTCCGGACTGTGCACGTCGAGCACCGCGCCCGCGAGCTCATCTTTTTCAAGTTTGTCGCGCAGCGCATCATAATCGACCACGGGAGAGCGCCCGATGTTGATGAGTCCGGCGGTCGGCTTCAGCAGGTCGAGCCGCGCGCGGTTCAGGAGATTTCTGGTTTCCGCGGTCAACGGGGTCGTCACGATCACGAAATCAGCTTTCGGCAGCACCGTGTCGATGCGCGCTGCCTTGCATGCGGAATCCGCCGGTTTACCCGCTTTGCCGCTGCGCGTGACCGCGACCACCTTCAGGCCGAGTTTATGGGCGGCGCGCCCCGCCGCGCTGCCCAGATCGCCGAAGCCGATGACGACGGCCGTCTTGCCCGCGATGGGCGGTGTGAAAATCGGTTGCCACTTGCAGTCGCGCTGATTGGCGACCATCGCGGGCATGCGTGTCTGCAGCATCAAAAGCGCCATCGCGCAATAATCCTCGGCCTTGTCGCCATGCGCGCCGCTGTTATTGGTCAGCGTAATGTCGGCGGGCAGCCAGTCGAGTGGCAGCAAGCCATCGATGCCGGCGCCGGTCGTCTGGATCCACTGCAGGCGCGGTGCGCGTTCGCGCAGCCGTTCTTTCGGCGGATTGGAGTTGATCATGAAGTCCGCCGTCTGCAGCGCGTCGTCGAGCATGTCGCCGTCCCAGCCGATCGTGACCTTGAGTCGTCTGGCGCGCGCGCGATGACGCTTAGCCGCCGCGGCGTAGATCGGCTCGGTCAGCTGGAAGAGCGCCTGGCGCTTGCGGCTGTTCTCGACGTGCAGATGGTAGATGGGGTTTGCGGCGCTGGTCGTTTTGGCCATGGTTTTAAGTACTCTAAAGTGGAATGACAAGGAGCGTATCGAAGCGTGCCGAGTCGGTGACCACGATGCGTTTGCGCAGCAGCGCAACGTCCTTCTCAAGAACGATTTCGTCGACATAGCGGCCGGCGCTGAATACGGTCATCTCGCCGTCCTGCATGGTGCGTACGACGATGTAGCTCGTTTGCGCGCGGTATATGCCGCCGGACTCACCGAGTATTTCGGTCGGCCCGATCACGTGACGGTAGACGTGCGGCTCGAATACGTTCACTTCGCGGATCGAGCTCACGCGATCTTCGAGCATGTCGCGGTTGTCGCAGAACCAGATGCCGACCGGATGACCCTGGTCGAATGCGGCGCGGGGCACGATTTGATACAACGCGTCGGCGGTGAAGAACTGCGGCCAGCGCTCGAGCTCGTCGTTGTCGATCGCGTTTACGTATTGCGTCATCAGGCGCGCGATTGCCGCGCCCGCTGCGGCGGCAATCGGCAGACCCGCGGCCGCTGCCACCGGCTCAGACATCGAGCAGCTCGCGATAGACTTTCCAGAAGCCGCGCACCGACGTTTCGGTCGCGCGCGTGGGCTGCGAACCGACGCCGGTGCCACCCATCTCGATGATTGCCTGCTTGTCGAGGTCGCCGGCGATGCCTTTCTGCACGAAGCCGCCGATCGCGCCATCTTCCATCGACACCAGCCCGGCAGGCCCGACCAGGTTCGACTGCTTGACGCGCACCTGGGTCTGCTCGGCAGTGTCCTCTTCGAGGCCGATCAAGGTCCACACGAGTTCGCAGGCGTTGACGCCATGTGTGATGACCTGGCGCGTGCCGAGGGAATTCAGTATCTGCTGCAGCACAAAGCCGGGAAAAATGCTCTGGATCGAGTTGGTGATCTGGTCCGGGTATTCCATCCACTGGTCGATCAGTGACGGGTCCTTGAGACCGTAGTCGTTTTTCTGCGCGCGTATCATGCCGGAGTCGTACGCTTCGTCGCCCTTGTCGGTGTAACGCTTGGTGAACGTGATGTGATGCCAGCTTTTATCGTCCTGGCGCGTGCCGCCTTCGGCTGACAGGCGGTTCAGCTTGAACGTCGAGAAAAATGCGTGCAGCAGGCTCGGATGATAATTGTCGCGGCTGTTCTCGACGTAGAGCTTCCAGTTGTTGTGCATGAACTGGCTGTAGCGGCCGAGTATTTTGGGGGTGCCGTGCAGCGTGCGCTCGATGTGCGAGACCATCACCGGGCCGAGATAATCCTTGAGCGGGGGTGTGGCGTCCGAAAACGTGCCGAACACGAGGCCGTTGAGCGTGGCAACGCGCAGACGCGTCAACCGGTGCTGCGTCTTGTCAAAACCGGCGGGCATGCCGCCCTGCTGCTGGATGCCTTTTTCGAACGCGATGCTGGTCAGGTTGCCGTCGAAATCGTAAATCCAGTTGTGATAGGGGCACACGAAGTTGGGTGCACGGGCGCGCTTGCCCTTCGCCTGGTGGCAGATGATAGAACCCTTGTGCACGCAGCGATTGACGAGCGCATTGATCTCCCCGTCGGCGCGCCGCACCGCGATGACGGGCGTATCGCCGACGCGCGTCGTGATGTAATCACCGGCCGCCGGAATTTCGATGGCCAGGCACAGGAAGCTCCAGGTCGGCCCGCGGAATATCAGGTCCTGCTCCCACGCATAGATCTGCGGATCGGCAAAGACCTGCATCGGGACGCGCGTGACGCCCGCCGCGGGCCATTGGAGCAGCTCGCGCACGGGACGGGTAGCGATGGCCTGGCTCACGCCGCGCCTATTTGATCTGCTTGGACTTCAGGTACGGCTCGGCCAGAAACGCACTGTCAGGCACGTCTTTCCTGGCGGTGCCGCCGGCTTTGAAAATGTCGTTCATCTTCTTCAGGGTGGCGATGTCCTGCGGCTCGAACGACACGCGGTAAATGTTGTCCCACAGCCCGGCGTAAGCCTGCGCGTCGTCGGCCGGCATGTTGGCGGCTTTTTGCAGCACTTCGGCGACCTGCGCCTTGTTCTTGCTGCCAAATTCCATCGCGCGGCGCATGCCGACCACGAACTTCACGAGGTTGTCCGGATGCTTGGCGGCATAGTCGCTGTGGACGATCCCGATGCCGATATACGGCACCGAATTGGATTTGGTGAGCTTCTTCCATTCCTCGAGAAAATTGCCGAGGCTGCGCAACTTCACTTCGTTCATCTGCGCGACCGTGGTCGAGCGGATCGCGCCGGCGTCGATTTCCTTCTGAATCAGGAATTGCGCAAGTCGCGGTTCGGTGCCGGGTATCACCGTGTAATCGGCGGGTTTCAAGCCGTAGTTGTTTTCCAGCAATGCCGCGGCAATCGCGTGCGTGGCGCTGCCCGGCGGCGACATGCCGATTTTCCTGCCTTTAAGGTCGGCGATCGACTTGAGCGGCGAATCTGCGAGGACCGCAAACTGGGCTTCCGCGATCTGGGTGCCGAGAATGATTTTAATCGGTACACCGTCGGCCGCAATGTTGAGTGCGCCCGCCGCGCTGGCGCCGATCGCGATGTCGATCGCGTTCGAAGCGATCGCCTTGGTCGGCGCGTTCACGTCGCCGAATTTGATGAACTCGACGTCGAGACCTTCCTTTTCCAGAAACCTGCCTTGCTCGAGCACTGAGCCGAAGCCGAGGCTGACGCCGCTCGTCCAGTACCCGACACGGAGCTTCTGCGCGAGCGCTGCACCCGAAGCCAGCAGGCAGGCCGCGCACAGCAGGCCGGCTAAAAATCGAGGGACGGAAAGCGGTGTCATCTTGAACTCCTGAGCGGGATTGATGCGGGGGGGATAGTCAGTATCGAAATTACCATAAAGCTGCGCCGCGCGTAGTTCAAATCAACGCGCGCAAGCGCTTGATGTACTCGATTGCCTGCGCCGAGGTCGGATCGCGCGGCCGCGGGCAATCGATCCGCACCTGCTCGCGCACGCGTCCGGGGCGCGGCGCGAGCACGACGACCTGATCGGCGAGCACCACAGCCTCTTCAACGTCGTGGGTGACAAAGATGATGGTCATGTGTTTTAACGCCTGGATTTGCAGCAGTTCGGCATGCATTTGCGCGCGCGTCTGCGCGTCGAGCCGCGAGAACGGCTCGTCCATCAGCAGGATCGCGGGGTCGGTTACGAGACTGCGTGCGAGCGCGACCCGCGAGCGCATGCCACCCGACAGCTGATGCGGAAATGCATCTTCAAACTGCGTGAGCTCAACCAGCGCCAGCGCTTCGCGCGCGCGCGCCTGCCGCTCGGTGCGCGGTATGCCGCCGGCCTCGAGGCTGAACTCGACATTGGTGAGCGCGGTGCGCCACGGCAGCAGGCGGTCTTCCTGGAACATATAGCTGATACTGCGCCAGTCGGTAAAGTCGCGCGCGGGCACGCCGCCGAAGCAGACATTCCCGCGATCGGGCGTCAGGATGCCGGAGATGATGTTGAGCAGCGTGCTCTTGCCGCAGCCCGACGCGCCGAGGAGCGCGAAGATCGAATGCGCGGGCACCGCGAGATCGATATTTTGCAATACGGTCAGCGGCTCGCCGTCCGGCGTGTCGAACCATTTGCTGATCGCGTTGAGCGTAATCGCGCCCGCGACGTTGCATTCGTCATCGGCGTGCGGGCGCACGATCGCGACGGTGTCCTCGATCATGCGGATTTCACCGGCGCCTTGGCGGCGAACGCGGAATCGCGCAGGCACAGGCGCCCGCGCGGGTCCTGCCAGAGCTTTTCCGCGGCGTGCAACTGGCCCAGCGCGCGCGCCACGGTCTGGAAATCGTATTCCGCGAGCTGCGCCGCGACGTCCTGATAGTAGAGCGGTGCATGCTCGACCAGCCGCACTATTTTTTGCGCGGCCGCATCGATGTGCGCGGCGCCCGCGTTGACGGTCGCGGGCACGTTGTCGGCTTTGCCGCCGAGGTAATCGGCGATTTTTGCGCGGTCGGCGTAGGCATAGGCGATACGTTCGAAGCGCTCGCGCGGGATGCCTTCGCCGATCGTGGCATCGATGCCGACTTTGGCGCCGGTCGGCACGACCCCCGGCGGCATCACCGCCAGGCTCGGGTCGAGCGGCTTGGCTCGCGCACCCGGAATCACGATTACGTCGCGGTCGCCTTGCACGCGGGTGGCGATCGCCCATTCGACATCCATCGCGTTCCATACGTCGATGTCGTCATCGACCACGACGACGTGCTTTAAATCCATGACGGACAGCGCAGCGAGCAGCGCATTCTTGCCTTCGCCCGACTGCTTCCTGATCGAGATGATGGCGTGCCAGAAAGCGCAGCCGCCGAGCGTCACGTTGATGTCCTTGACCTGCACGCCGGCGGTGCGCAGCGCCGCGCGGATTGCCGTGTAGCGGGTAGGCGCGGCGAGCCAGGTGTTTTCCCACGGCATGTGCAGCGCGTAGTAAATCGCGTCGCGCCGCATGGTGATCGCCTTGACGCGCACGAGCGGATTCCAGTGCAGGCCGCCCATCAGGCGCGTGAATTCGCCGAAGCGGCCTTCGGGGTACACCCAGCCGGTCGGCAGGATCTCGGCTTCGAGCACGATTTCGGCGTCGGCGATGCACGGCATGTCGATGGTTTCGCACGTCGCAAGCTCGACGGGCGCACCGCGCAGTCCGCCGGCGATGCCCATTTCGTCGACGCCCAGCGGCGCGCGGAAGCCGGAGCCCATGATTTCGTACGGATGCGTGCCGATCGAGATCGAGATCGGGCAGGGGCGGCCGGCCTCAAATGCGCGCTGCGCAAAGAGCCGCATATTGTTCGGCGTGACGATGTCGATGCCGGTGAGGTTTTTCTCCTGCACCATGAAGCGATACATACCGGAGTTGATGCCGAACTCGGGGTCCTTGGCGATCACGACGCCGGCGGTGATCATCGGCCCGCCGTCGTAGATCGACGACATCGGCACGGGGAGCTTGAACAGATCGACGTCGTCGCCCAGTTGTATCACCTGTTTATTGGGCGCGGTTTCGACGTAGCGCGGTGCGATCGGGTGCTTGATGCCCTGCTCAAGCCGGGCTTCTATTTCGTTGTAGCTCGCGACGCCCATGCCGAGGGCGGCGCGCTTTTGGGTGCGTATGATGCCCGACACCACCGGCATCGCGTAGCCGATGACATTGTGGAAGAACAGCGCCTGGTCCGACTGGTCGACGAGCGTGGCGATATGCCGGATGTCGACCGGCTGCCGGATGTCAGTTAACTCGCGCTCGCTGCGCAAGCGCTCGAGAAAGCCGCGAAATTTTTCGTCCTTCATGAGTTTTCCGTATCGTGGTTGTTGGTCATTGCGGTTCGGCTTCCCGGCGCCAGCGGAAGATATGGTTTTCGAGCGGCTTCAGTACGCCCATTTCGAGCGCCGCCATCATCGCGATCATGGTGATCGTCCACGCAAACACCTGGTCGGTCTGCACGAGGTCGGCGGCCTGGCGCAAGCGGTAACCGACGCCGCTCGACGCGCCGAGGGTTTCAGCGACGAGACTCACGCGCCAGCCGAAGCCGAATGCGAGGCGCGCGCCGGAAAAGAAGTAGGGCATGATGGTCGGCAGGTAGATTTTAGTCATCACCTTCCACGCCGGCATTCTCAAGGTGTGCGCAAGCTCGATGAAGTCCGCGCTGACGCTGCGCGTGCCTTGCCACACATTGGTGATGATGAGCGGCATCGCCGTCATGAACACCACGAAAATGATCGTGCTCTCGGACACGCCGAACCAGATGATCGCGAAGATTGCCCAGATCGCCGATGACACGGTATTGAGCACCGGCAGGACCGGCTCGAAAAATTCACCGAGCCGGCGGATCGCGCCGAACATGATGCCAAGCGGGACGCTGATCAGCGTCGCCAGCACGAAACCGATGCCGACGCGCTCGAGCGTGATGCCGAGATTGCGCCACAAGTCGCCGTTGCCGAGTATCAGCTTGAACGCGTCGTAGACGCGCGGCGGACCCGGCAGGATGTAATGCGGGATGCGCAGCGAGAACAGCCACCAGGTCGCGAGCAGGATGCCGACCAGCGCAAGCCGCTGCCCGAGGAGGTCGGTGCGGATGCGGCGCGGCGTTGCGCGAGCCAGCGGTTTCGCGTCGGTTCGTTGCGCCATGAGCAGGATCAGGCCTTCGGCGGTGCGGTGAAGTAAGTGCCGCGGCCGCTCGCGACCAGCGCGCCGTCTGTATCGTAGACATAGGCTTCGGCGGTCGAATACTGGCTGCCGCTGCGCACGACCTTCGCTTTGGCAGTCAGGTCGCCGGGCATCGCGGCCTTGTGGTAATCGACGCGGATATCGATCGTCGGCACCGGCCGCCCGAGCTGCGCGGCGAGCGCATAATCGGCGGCGACATCGATGATCGCGGCAAGGATGCCGCCATGCGTGTAGCGGCGGTCCGGATTCACGACCCATTCTTCGCGCCATGCGGCCTTGAGTTCGATGCCGGCGTCGTCAATTTTGAGGATCGTGAAATTGAGCCACTGGTTGAACGGTCCGCGCGAAATGATTTGCTGCAGTTTTTCGATTGTCATTGCTTCAGGCATGGCTTGCTCCGGTGATCGGCGTTAACGCTTGGACGGCGCCCAGGCTGCGCAGCGCTTGGTGGTCTATTTTGTTGGTGCCGGCGAGCGGCATGCGGTCGAGAAAGAACACGCGCCGCGGATGGCGGAACGCGGGGCCGTGCGCGAGCGCATAGTTCTTGAGCTCGACCTCGGTCGTGGTGCAACCCGCGCGCAATACGACGAAAGCATACGGGACCTGGCCTTTCATCTCATGCTCGAACGGCAGCGCCACCGCCTGCTGCACGGCGGGGTGGCTTTCGAGCAGCGACTCGACTTCGATCGGGAATATGTTTTCACCGCCGCACACGAACATGTCGTCGGTGCGGCCGACGAAATAATAAAATCCGTCGCCGTCGCGCCGGCAGACGTCGCCGGTGTGATACCAGCCGTCGCGGATGCGCTGCGCGGTTTCCTCCGGCAGATTGTGGTACGCGAGCAGGATGCCGGGGTTCTTGAGGATGAGTTCGCCTTCGTCCGCGTTTTCGCTGCCGGTGGCGCGGTCGATCAACTTCGCGTGCGTGCCTTCGTACGGCGCGCCGATCGAACCCTGCGGACGCCGCTTGCCTCCGGGATGCGGGCCGAGCGGAACCGGACCGCCTTCGGTGACGCCATAGACCACCAGCGCCTCGGCATTCGGAAAATACTGGTCGAGTTCGTTCAGGATCTGGCGCGACGCGGGCGCGCTGCCCATCATCACGGTGCGCACGGACGAGACGTCGGTGGCGGCGAGCCGGTCTTTTTTGGCGAGCACCATGGAAGTCATCGTCGGCACGCCGGAAATCACGGTGCAGCGGTACTGGCCGATCGCGTCGATATAGCGCTCGGCGTTGAACTGCGGCAGCAGCGGCAACATGGCCCCGGCCGTGAGGCCCTGCTTGATCGCGTTCAGCGCGTTCTTGTGATAGAGCGGAGCGGCGACCAGGATCACGTCGTGCGGCGCCGTGCGGCGCGACCACGCGAGTATTTGGCGGCTCCAGTTCTGGCCGTAATGCGTGAGCAGCACGCCTTTCGGACGGCCGGTCGAGCCCGAGGTATACGGTTGCACGGCGATCGAATTCGGCGCGGGCTCGAATGCGGCATAGGGTCCCGGGTCGATGAAGCGCTCATAGCCATGTTCATCGCTGCGGCCGTACTCGACGATGCGCAGGCCGGCAGGACAAAGCTTGCGTAGCGCGGGCTCGGTGAACACCGCCTTCGCGCCGGCGTCGTTCAGAATGAATGCGATCGCATCGGCGGTGAGCTTTATATTGACCGGCACCGGCACTACTCCGGCGCGCATGCAGCCGAGCAAAGTGGCGATGAATTCGACGCGATTGAGCGCCAGAATGCCGATCCGGTCGCCCGGGTTCAGCGCGGCCCGGGCACATCCCCGCGCCACGGCGTCGCACATTCGATCGAGCTCGCGATAACTGATTTCGCGCGGGCGCTCCGCGTCGGACAGATCGACGAGCGCCGTGCGGCCGGAGTCTGCGTGCGCGGCGAACAGCAATCCGAGATTGCCGGAATAGCCGCGCGGTTCGGGTTGCGGGACCGTCGGCGCAGGCGCCGCCCGGGCGGCGGTCACGGGCAAATGATCACCTTGCCGAACACTTCGCGATTCTCGATCAGCTTCAGGCCGTGCGCCGCTTGTTCGAGCGGCAGCACTTCGTCGATCACCGGCTTCATCCTGCCCTCTTGAATCAGGTCCATCAGGGCTTTGAGATTCTCGTCGTAAAAGCTGTTGGAGCCGATGATCTTGAGCTCGAAGCTCCAGATATAGCGCAGGTCTTCCTTGGGATCGAACCCGGCGGTCGCGCCGCAGACCAGGATCTTGCCGCCACGCTTTACGCATTTGAGCGTCGGCGCCCAGGTGTCGCCGCCGGTGAAGTTGATCACGACGTCGACGCCGCCTTCGTAGTTGCGGCGCTGCGGCTTGCCGAATTTCTCGATCGCCCATTTCGAAAAATCAGTATCCTTGTAATTGATTACATGGTCGGCGCCCAGGTCCTTGAGCCGCTGGATCTTGTCCGCGCTGCTGGCGCACGCGATAACTTCCGCGCCGAGCATTTTTGCGAGCAGCACGCAGCCGGTTCCCACGCCGCCGCTCGCGCCGAGCACCAGCACTTTCTCGCCCTTTTTGATCGTGTCGTGGGTGATGATCATGCGGTGCGCGGTGCCGTAAGCGACCGGCAGCGCGGCGGCCTGCTCGAAACTCACGCCGTCCGGCATGCGGATCAGCTGGTCGGCGGCAACCAGGCATTTTTCAGCCAGACCGCCGTGCATCATTTCGCCCATCAGGCCTTTTTGCTTGTTCAGCGGATTAACGAGCACGCGGTCGCCGGCTTGCCATCCGCTGACGCCGGCGCCGACTTCAAGAATCTCACCGGCGATATCGAGCCCGATGATCATCGGCATCGGCACCTTGATGCCGGGCATGCCGCGCACGGTGAAGATATCGTGGTAATTGAAGGAGGTCGCGCCCACGCGAATCACGACATGCCCGGCGCATACCTGCGGATCCGGAAAGTCGGTCACGTACTCAAGGCTGTCGGGCGTGCCGTGCTGCTTCAAAACTACTGCTTTCATCGCATTCTCCAGTGGTGTCGCGGGGTGGGGGCGGTCGATCGCGGCGCCTAGCCGCGCTCGCCGGTTAGGGCGAGATTCATCACGGTGTTGCTGGTCATGATCGCCGAGAGCACCATGCCGCGCGCGGCCTCGATTTGATCACGCGAGATGCGCTCGGCGGTCTCGCCGTCGCCGCGGGCGAGCGCCTTCACCAGCGCCCGATGCTCGTGCTGCATTTCCTGGGAGCGGTTGCGCAGGCCCAGTCCCAGGTGCAGCAGCCGCGTCATCTGGTCGAGCAAGTCGGCAATCATGCCCGCGAGCCGGCCATTGCCGGTGGCCTGAGCAATGGCAACATGCAGCGCCTTGTTGGCTTCGAGAAAGCGCGTAATGCTTTTGATGTCGCTCGAGTGATAACTATGGCGGCAGGCTTCGTCAAGAACTCGCAGCCGCTGGGCGTCCACTTTGCCCGCGGCCATGTGGGCCGCCGCGGGTTCAAGCATCAGGCGCAGTTCAAACACATCCTGAATGTCTTTGAGCGTGATGGGCATAACCATGTAGCCGCGGCGCGGAATTGCGCGCAGGAGCCCGTCGTGCGCGAGGCGGATCAGCGCCATGCGCACGGGTGCTTTGCCCAGCCGATAATGCGCGCACAACTGAGGCTCTGAAATTTCGGTGCCCGGCGCGATAGCGCAAGTGATGATGTCGTGTTTGATGCGCTCGTACGCGCGGTCGGTCAGCAGCGGAATAGCTGGCGCGACGGTGTGGGAACGGCTGGCGGGGGGAGTAACCAAGGAAGGCTCGTGCGACACTGGAAATAACACTTGAAATATTAGGCAGCCCGTTGTGACATGTCAACCGCTATGCCAACGTGAGTCGCACCGCGCCGCGCCGCGCAGCAGTGCGCGCGCCGCCAACGCCTCGCACCTCACATGTGCGGCGGCTTCTTGTCGGGCGCGAGGTTGGTTGCCGTGCGCGTAGGCCGCAGCGTGGTTCGCAGGATCATGTCGTTCATCGAGTGCAGCATGAGCAGATCCTCGATCACTTCGGGCGGGAAC
>JBKJMN010000104.1:0-3766 GCA_046596405.1 Burkholderiales bacterium | reverse complement strand
ATTGGTGAAATCGCGTGCGTTGGCGATGGCGCAGCACAATGTAGCGATGGCGGCGTCCGGATAGTGTGCGAGTTGTTGCGCGGCGGCGCTGATCAATGCGGGCTCGATCAGCGGCTCGTCCCCCTGCACATTGACGACGATTGCATCGGCGGCGTAGCCGCGCTGCGCCGCGACTTCGGCAATCCGGTCGGTGCCGGACGGATGGTCGGCGCGTGTCATCAATGCCGTAACACCGTGCCTCGCAGCGGCGGCGGCGATGTCCGGATGATCGGTCGCGATGACGACTTCCGCGGCGCCGCTGGCGCGGGCGCGCTCTGCCACGTGGATTACCATCGGGCGGCCAGCGATGTCGGCGAGCATTTTTCCCGGTAACCGCGTCGACGCGTGCCGGGCGGGGATCACGACGATGAAGTCCATAAAAGGCGTGAGGAGTGAGGGGTAAGGAGTAAGGGGTGAAAAGAGTCGGGCTTTTACGCCTTACCCCTCACGCCTTACTCACACTTCTTCTTCCGGCGGAAGTTTGCGCGCGTCGTCTTCCAGCATAACGGGGATGCCATCCTTGACCGGATACGCAAGCCGGTCGGCCTTGCAGATGAGTTCCTGGCGCGATTTGAGATAAACGAGCGGCCCTTTGCAGATGGGGCACACGAGGATATCGAGCAGCTTGGAGTCCATCTAAGAGTCCCTAATATGATGAAACACGTGTGCGTTGCAGCCAGAATTGGTGAGGGCAAGGCGCCCGGCGAAGGCAATAGTCATTCTATTGCCAAGACGACAATGCGCGAGCAACACTGCCATCGCCGATTCTGGCTGCAACCCTTCGGGCTGGCACGAGTTTTGGCCCATGGTGTTGTCGAAAGTCCCTTGCTTAGAATGACTAAGCCGCGGAACTTTCTTCTAGCCCTGAGCCAAAATCGTGACAGCGCATCGCGCGTTTCATCGTGTTACGGACTCTTAGGTCCCGCGGCGCCAGTGATCTAATTCTGCAGAGAGCCTATTTCTCGACTTTGGCCGCGTAGCGCTTCTGCCATTCGGCGAGAATCTTGTCGCGGTTTTTGGCCGCCCACGCAAAGTCGTTCTTGATCAGCAGCTGCTCGTAATTATCCGGGATGTTGGGCTGCGGTTTGGCGATTCCCGGCATCGCGACGACCTGCCACCAGCCTGCGTAGAGCTCGTTCGCCTCCCGGCTTGCGATCCAGTCCATCAGCTTCTTCGCTGCGTCGAGCTTCTTGGTGGTCTTGACGATGCCGGTCGCTTCAATGTCCCAGCCCAGGCCTTCGCTCGGGAAGACGAGCATAACGGGCGCGCCGGATTTTTTCACCTGCTGCGCGCGGTACTCGAACGAGATGCCGACCACGAATTCGCCGGCGCCCGACTGGCGGCAGGGCTTGGACCCCGAGTGCGTGTACTGCGCGATGTTTTCATGCAGCGCGTCCATGTATTTCCAGCCGCCGTCTTCGCCCCACATCTGCAGCCAGGCGCTTGCGTCGAGGAAGCCGGTGCCGGACGACGGCGGCGCGGGCATCGTGATCTGGCCTTTGTATACCGGCTTGATCAGGTCTTTCCAGGTCTCGGGCCGCGGAATGCCGCGCTTGGCGGCTTCGACGACGTTGAAGCAGACCGTCGCACCCCACGCGTCCATGCCTACCCATGCCGGCGTCGGCTTCGGGTCGCTGTACTTGCGCGCGAGCTTCTCGAAACCCTTGGGCTTATACGGCAGCAGCAGGCCCTGCTGGTCGAACACCATCATACTGGTCGCCGCGACGCCCATGATCACGTCGGCCTGCGGGTTGGCTTTTTCGGCGAGGACTTTCGCGGTGATGACTCCGGTCGAGTCGCGCACCCATTTCAATTCAATATTCGGCTCGCTCTTGTTGAAGCTGTCGGCATAGGCCTTCAACTGGTCGGTTTCGAGTGCGGTGTAGACAAGCAACTGGGTTTTTTGGGCGAGGGCGCCGGCTGCCAGCGTCGCCAGCAGCGCGCCGACGGCGGCGCCAATAAGACTCCGGATCATGTGATTCATCGTGGGCTCCCTGAGTGGTAATACGAAACGATTATGCGGCGAATTACCGCCACACGCGAAGTTTGGCATAACCGCGTGTTAACGAACATGGCAGTGATATGACGCGTTGGTCTCCTTTGGCGCCGCGATTTGTTTATCTCAGATTGTAGACAATCTACAAACAATCGACTACGCTGTCAAACCATGCCCAGCCTATCCGCATCGCCCAAAAACGAGCCGAACGCGCTCCAAATCCTGCAGAACCAGTCGTTGACCATGCTGGTGCAGAAAGAAATCGAGCGCATGATCGTCGGCGGCGAGCTCGGCGCCGGCGCCAAACTCTCGGAAAATTCCATTGCCATCCAGCTGGGCGTGTCCCGCGGACCGGTGCGCGAGGCGCTGCGCGGCCTGGAGCAGACCGGGCTCGTGCGCGTCGAAAAAAACCGCGGCGTGTTCGTGCGCCAGCTGTCGCTCGAGGAGGCCGACGAAATCTACGAACTGCGCGCGACTTTCGACGAGCTGGCCGGCCGCAAACTCGCCGGCGCTATTACTGCAGAACAGTTGAAGGATTTGCGCGCGTTGACAGAGCGCATGGCCAGAGCGGCCGCGCGCGACGATCTGGATGCCTATCATCCGCTCAACCTCGCTTTTCACGACGCGCTGGTCGAGTACGCGGGCAATCGGAAAATGCTGCATACGTACCGGCGCCTGGTCAACGAACTGAACCTGTTTCGGCGTCATACGCTGGCTCAGCGCGACCGCCTGCCGACGTCCACGCGCGAGCACCGCAAGATTGTCGATGCGATCGCCGCGCGCGATTCCGCAACGGCAGGCCGCCTGCTTTACGAGCACGCGATGGCGAGCCGCGAGCGCATGCATACGACTTATGGCAGCGGCGGTGAAGTCGTAACGCTGCCGGCGAAGCCGCGCGCCGCTAGGACAAAATAAGAACGGTGCCCCGCGTGCGCGGGCGTGCCGTCAAAAGCAGTCAGCAGCAGAACTGTCGTCAAACTGCCATGTATTAATGGTACGTTGACGGGTTTACGTCCGTTAACCAGGAGGAAAGACCATGTTTGCTTTGCTTGAAAAAGTTTTGCAACGCCGCGGCGGGTTCGGTGCCGTGATCGCCGGTGCCGTGGCCGCCGTGCTGTCGGCAGGCGCCTGGGCGCAGAGCTGCGAAAACCCGAACGTCCTCAGGTTCTCGATCATTCCGACCCAAGAGTCGATTCGCGAACTGACGCTCTACAAGCCCGTGCTCGATCAGATCTCCAAGGCCACCGGCAAGAAGATCGAGTTCTACATGCCGACCTCCTATTCCTCGGTGGTCGAGGCGCTGCTGGGCAAATGGGTGGATGTGGCGGTACTCGGGCCCGAGTCGTATTTGATCGCCAAGACCAAAGGCGCGCAAATTGACGTCTTCGCGACCTATTACAAGAAGAAGGACGGTATCCAGGACGCGGGCCCCGGCTTCAAATCGATCCTGATTACCAAGAAAGGCTCGAAGTTTACTTCGATCGATTCGGTCAAGGGCTCGGTCATGCTGCTCGTTGATCCTGCGAGCACGTCCGGCGCGCTGATTCCCGAATCCATATTCGGCGGGAAAGTGGTTAAGATGCCGCTCAAGCAGTATTTCAGCCGCGTGGCATTTTCGGGCGGCCATGATCTTTCCACGATTGCCGTTGCCGATGGCAAAGCCGACTCGGCGTTCGTCGCGACGCATCGCTTTATGAACGCCATCACCGCGGGCAGGGCCAAGCTCGACGA
>JBKJMN010000464.1:0-3312 GCA_046596405.1 Burkholderiales bacterium | reverse complement strand
TTCTTCGCCGCGGCATCCAGATAATCGACGAGGCCGGCGCCACCGCCATTGACTTCGATCGGCATGTTGCCGAAATAAACGCGCTTGCCGTTGACCATGCCCGACTGGCGGCCGTGGTTCAAAATAAAGCGCGCCCCTTTGCTGCGCAGCCACGCCATGGTGTCGAGGCTCTGCGTGACGAGAATTTCCGAGAGATCGGGATCGGTGCGAAAGCTGGTGAGCCGGAACAGCACGTCGAAGAATTCGTCCGTCGTATTGCTGCCGAAGTCGCTGTTGGCGGCTTCCTCGTCGGTGATGTCGGTGACGCGCCGCAGATCTTCGAGACCCTCGTAAGCGAAGCGCATCACGCCGCCGGCGAAGCGGCTGTTGCCGCCATGCTCGTCGGCGGAGGCGGCTTCAAGGACCAAAACTTGGGCGCCGTTCTCCTGCGCGCTGAGCGCCGCGCTGAGCGCCGCATTGCCTTTGCCTACTACGATGACATCGTATTCCACGTTGCTTTGGCCTCCTGGTTGAACCCGTCGCGCACGGGATATCACAAATCGGTCAGGGCAGGCTTGAAGGTCCGCGGCCGCGCGAAGGGCACGGGCGAGTCCGAACATGCTCGAGCTGACTTGTTATTTGTAGTCCTGCTGTCCGCTGAACGGCGCGCCGGATGTGCACGTGCTATAGACAGGCGGCAATTTTATCGCAGAACGCCACGCCGGTGGGCGGCCGGTTGAGTTCACGCTGTACTTGCAGCACAATCGGCCGTCACGAATCCGTTAATTAATGCGTTTATCATCGGCGCCTGCATCCCCGGGGAAAAACTTGAACTCGTTATTTCGCGCAATCGTGCCGGTGGCTATGCTGACTGCATGCGCACCGGCGGCCGCCCAGCCATATCCCGCCAAGCCGATCCGCATCGTGGTGCCCGCGGTGCCGGGTGGCGGTACCGACATTCTCGCGCGGCTGCTCACGCCGCGGCTCACCGAACTTTTCGGGCAAACCATCATCGTCGACAACCGCGGGGGCGCCTTCACCAATATCGGCACCGAAATCGTCGCCCGCTCGGCGCCTGATGGTTACACCGTGCTGATCGCGACCACCCCGCACGCGATCAACCCCGCGCTGTTTCCCAAATTGCCGTTCGATCCGATTAACGACTTCACGATGATCAGCCAGCTCGCGCTCACGCAGACGGTGCTCGTCGTGCATCCGTCGCTTCCCGCCACCAACGTCAGGGAATTCATCGCGCTCGCCAAAGCCCGCCCCGGACAATTGACTGCCGGGACTGCGGGCGGCAATTCGGCTTATCTCGCGGTCGAAATGCTGAAATCGAAGGCGAAGATCGACGTGCTCAATATTCCGTATAAAGGCGCGGGGCAGGCGTTGAACGACACGGTCGCCGGCCACGTGCAGTTCCAGGTCAATACGCTGCTGGCCGCGCTACCGTTCATCCAGGCCGGGCGGTTGCGCGCGATCGGGGTGTGCGGCGCGAAGCGTGCGGCGGCGCTGCCGAACGTCGCGACGGTGGCGGAAACGATTCCAGGATTCGAGTCGAGCGGCTGGTACGCGCTGATGGGGCCGGCCGGCATGCCGCGCGACGTGGTGCTGCGCATACACGACGGATTCAGCAAAGCGTTGCGCACGCCGGAAATCACCAAACGGCTGGCCGAAATGGGCGTCGACGTCGTTGCCGGTACGCCGGACGAGCTCACGCGGCTCATGCCGCGCGAAATCGCCAAGTGGGGCGCCGTCGTCAAGTCGTCGGGCGCGAAGGCGGAATAAGACCTAAATTTCAGCCGCAGATACACGCAGATACACGCAGATAAAACGAGTCAAAACTGCCGACAACAAAATGATCCGACATTGATCCGCATCAAGGGTGATCGCTTAAGCTCTTTGAACTATCCGCGTTTATCTGCGGCTACAGTTTTTGAATCGTCTCTAAAAATCGCGATACTTCTCAGAACCCAGCAAACGCATGATCTCCACCTTGAGCCCGGCGATATCCTCTGCAAGCAGCGGCTGCAGGTTGCCCATCTGTTCCTTGAACGCCTGCGCGGTCGGCGGAAAAGCCAACGGTTGCCCGTAGGGCTGCAGCTTCGCGGCGCGGGCGCGGCCGTAGAGGTGCACGTGCAGTTCGTGGCGCCAGTTGCCGTTGTCCTGATAATTGATGCGGCCGATCTCGATGCCATTGCGGGTAAGCACGGTTTTCATGGCTTCGCCCGCGACCATCGTGAACTTCATCAGCTCGATTGCGAGCGCGCCGGAGAGTTGCGTCCGGTCTTCGACCGTCACTTTGGGATTGATAATCAGGTGGCCGCCGTCGCCGCGCGCGACATGCGGATGTTCGGGCGTGTTGAGCGTGAAATGGTCTGTTTCGAAAATGAGAGGCATGCTCGCGTTCGTTTCAGATGGGTGCGCCGGGACGCATGTTACGCCTTTCGCGCGCGCCGGCGCATGGTTGAGTTTCGGCCGGCCATGCAGCACAATCGCAGGCAAATCGATTTGTTGCGCGAGCTCGCAAACCCGCGGCCGACGCGATCCACGTCCAGGAGGATGACTATGCAGCCGTTGCCGCGTGCTTTACTTGTATCGATCACGCTGGGTTGCGTGCAGATCGCCGCAGCCCAAAGCTACCCCGCCAAGCCGGTGCGCATGATCATCGGGTTCCCGGCCGGCGGCCCCATCGACATCGTCGCGCGCGTGATGTCGCCCAAGCTTGGCGAAATTCTCGGCCAGCAGGTCATCATCGATAACCGCGCGGGTGCGAACGGCCTGATTGGCGGCGAGGCCGTCGCCAAATCCGCGCCCGACGGCTACACGATGATGTTAATCAGTACCGGCACCGCCACGATCAGCCCGCATATTTATCCAAAGATGCCATACGACGCGCAGCGCGACCTCGTGTGCGTGACGCTGGTGACTCAGACCGGTGAATTGCTGGTTGTCCATCCCTCGCTGCCGGTCAAAACCGTGAAAGAGCTGATCGCGCTCGCAAAAACGCGGCCCGGCGAAATCTCCATTGCGTCGACGGGCAGCGGCGGGCTGCCGCACCTCGCGCTGGAGCTGTTCAAAGTCGAAGCGAAGGTCAACATGTTGCACGTACCGTTCAACGGCGCGGCGCCCGCGGTGTCGAACGCGGTGGGCGGCCAGGTGCAGGGCGTGCTCGCCGATCTGCCCGTACCGCAGCCGCACATTCAATCCGGCCGGTTGCGCGCGCTGGCGCTCGCGGCGCCCAAGCGTTCGCCGCTGTTCCCCAACGTGCCGACGATGATCGAGCAGGGATTGCCGAAAGTGGAAGCGGTCAACTGGTATGGGATCCAGGTT
>JBKJMN010000371.1:0-3630 GCA_046596405.1 Burkholderiales bacterium | reverse complement strand
GATTGGCATCCGTCGTAGTCCCTCCCTGCCGGACGGCGCCTCTATCAATTGCACGTCTTCTGAATCAGAATGGCGCTATGACAATGCAATTACGCACAAAACTCCCGACCGCCGGTTGCAATCGGGTTTTTATACAGCCTCGGTAGACATCGTTTCGGAGCCTGGATGCTGATTCGCCGTCTGGTTGCAATCGCCGTAGCGATTGCTTCGCTCTACTACGGTATTGTCGGCATTGGAATGATCACCGAGGATTCGCGCGGTTACTCGACGCTCGTCGGCCTGATCTTTTGTATTGGTGCGCTGAGTGGATTGTTCATTGCGTGGGCTGTGGCGTGCGCTCGACCCTCTCAGCGCATCGCGGAGGATCGGGGCTCGCCACCGCCCCGCAATGCCGCCGGCGACACCTTCATTGTCGTTGCCATGATCCTCGTGGGATCGGCCTTCGCGTTTGTGGCCGGGAAGGCTGTCGTCACCGGCGCGATCGTCACCCTCGCCCGGGGCAAGCCGGATATATTGTTCAGCACGAACCCGGGCGCATTTCTGTTTCTGCTGGCCTTCTGGGCAGGGATTGGTATTCTGTTCCTGTTGGGCGCCTTTCAGATCGTGCGCGGGAAGCGCCCGCGATGACGGCCTAGCGCCTCGCCCCAGCCGCAAACGTTCGAAAGCACTATGAGCCAATCTGTCCTTGCCTCACGCTCCCGCCGCCTTCTGCTGCCACGGCTTTGCCTGGCAGCGCTTGCGCTGGCTATCAATGCAGAGGTTGCGGCCGCAGAATTATTCACGCGTCCGCAAGGAGTCTGCCCTGAGTTGGCCGGGCATTTCAGAGTGACCGGGTTCAGCCATGCACTGGCGGATGCGCTGGAACGGCTGCGCATCCGTCACGCCGGCTTCACGGGCATGGAGGTGAAGTTGGGCGGGCGCGCCGAAGAGGGCCTGAAGATCTGGGTGAGAGAAGCCGGTACCGGCATGACGGAGTCTCAGCCTACGGTCGTGCTCCAGCACGGTTCCGACTTCACGTGCAAGGATGGACAAATCATCTTCACTTCCTCGGAGGGCGCAGAAAGGCGTATTGAACAAGACTGGTATCAAGGCAAGTCAACGGTCTCCCTTCACCGTGGAAATCCGCGCGGGCTGAGCATCGTAGTCACATTCACCGGCCGTCAGCGCACGACGCTCTACTCCTATGACTCGGCCCGCATCAGCCTGCCGAAATGGGGGACCGGCAAGACGTTAACAGAAGTGATTCGCTGGCCTGACATTGCGGAGCCGTACACCCCTCCCAAGCAAGCAGTCGCGCCGCCGCCGGAACCCAAGGCACTGATCAGTGCGCGGCGCATGCTGGATTCCAATTTGCTTGGCAACGTCATGCTCGCGGGGCTGGCGGTCAGCGGCGATGCAGTAGTCGCGACCCTGAACCTGCGATCCTCCGAAGACGTGGTGGGGCTTGAGGATCGCCTGCACGCCGCGGCTATCCCGTACAAGGTGAAGAAGTCGCCCAGGTCGTCGAACAACGTTTACCACATGGAGATTCTGGTCTGGCCAGAAGGTGGCGGCCCGGGCGATGCCTGGCACCCGAGCGTCTCCCGCGTCGAGCAGGAAATTCTCAGGATGGGGAATCCGATGGTCGATGTCAAAAAAGTCGATGACGTCGGCGACGCCTATGTTGCGACGCTCAACATCCTCGGCCACGAACCCGCCGAGAATATCGTGGCGCGACTCAGGACGACGACGAGCATGTTCAGCGAAATCGCTTTAATAAGCGAATCGGTGCGCGCCGACCAGCCTAAAATTCGAATTGCTCAGTTGAGATTGCGCGTCCGCTAAAACGCGGAAACTCCCGCGGCGTCCCACGTCCATAACGAGTCGGTTTAAAGTACGCGTTTAGCGTGCCGTTCCATTCATCGATCGCCCATCTCCGCATGTTCCGCTATCTCCAATCCCGCATCCGTGGCACCGCCACGACCGGCCCCGGCGTTCCGCCGCCCGGCCTGCTCGCCTTCTACTGGCACTTCATACGCCAGACCAAAGGCTGGTATTTAGCAGTATTCGCAACCAGCCTCGCCGTCGCGCTGATCGACATGGTGATCCCCGTGTTCATCGGCAAGCTCGTCGGGTTGATGGAGTCGGTTGACCGCCACGCAGCCATTGCAGAACATTCATCCATGCTGATCGGCATGATCGTGCTGATCCTTCTCGTCCGGCCGGTGGTGATTTTCGCGGACGTCGCGATCCGGCAGAACGTGCTGCTGCCGGGCGTTACGAATCTCGTGCGCTGGCAAAGTCACTGGCACGTCGTGCGCCAGAACCTGCCGTTTTTTCAGAACGATTTCGCCGGTCGCATCGCCCAGCGCGTCATGCAGACCGCCAACTCGTTGCGCGAGAGCGTGATGTCGAGCATACGCGCGGTGTTTTATATCGTCGTCTATGGCATCAGCGCGTTCGTGCTGATGGCGATGTCGGACTGGCGGCTCGGACTGCCCACCCTGCTCTGGTTTACCGGCTATCTGGTGTTTCTGTGCCATTTTGTGCCACGCATGCGCGACCTTGCCAAAGCGAGCTCGGAGGCACGTTCGCTCGTGATGGGCCGGGTCGTCGACAGCTACACCAACATTCTCACCGTCAAATTGTTCGCGAAGCTCGCCGACGAAGACGCGCACGTGCGCGAAGTCATCGACGACCATCAGGAAGCGATGGGCGCGCACATGCGGCTCATTACGCAATTCATGATCTGGCTTTCGATCATGAACGCGCTGCTGCTCACCGGCACCGCGACGATCGGCATCTGGCTGTGGGCGCAGGGCACGGTCGGCGCGGGCGTGGTAGCCACTGCGCTGCCGCTCGCCTGGCAGATTGCCAATATCGCCGGCTGGGTGAGCTGGGAGGTCACCGGGATATTCGAGAACATCGGCGTGGTGCAGGAAGGCATGATGACCATCGCGATCCCGCACAGCGGGAGCGACCGGCCTCGCGCGACTGAGCTCAAGGTGAGCCGCGGCGAGATCCGCTTCGAGGACGTAACCTTCGCGTATAACCGCGGCGACGTCGCACCGGTGCTCGACCATCTTGATTTCACGATCCGCCCCGGCGAGCGCGTCGGTCTCGTCGGCCGCTCCGGCGCGGGCAAGTCGACGCTCGTGAATCTGCTGCTGCGCTTCTACGAGCTTGAGCAGGGCCGCATCCTGATCGACGGTCAGGACATCAGTACCGTGACGCAGGAAAGCCTGCGCGCGGCCACCGGCATGGTCACGCAGGACACTTCGCTGCTGCACCGCTCGATCGCCGCCAATATCCGCTACGGGCGCCCCGGCGCAAGCGACGAGCAAATCCATGCGGCCGCGCGCAAGGCCCACGCGCACGATTTCATCGTCGGCCTGCGGGACTGGCGCGACCGCACCGGCTACGACGCGCACGTTGGGGAGCGCGGCGTGAAACTCTCCGGCGGCCAGCGCCAGCGCGTCGCGATTGCCAGGGTAGTTCTCAAAGACGCGCCCATCCTCGTGCTCGACGAAGCGACTTCGGCGCTCGACAGCGAAGTCGAGCTCGCGATTCAGGAGCAATTGCTCGGCCTGATGGAAGGCAAGACGGTCATCGCCATTGCGCACCGTCTCTCCACCATCGCGCGCATGGATA
>JBKJMN010000263.1:0-11510 GCA_046596405.1 Burkholderiales bacterium | reverse complement strand
CCACCGCGGCGAGGAAGTGTCCGCCGAGGTCATCGACGGTCCGCAAAGCGTCGTGTGGGATGAAGCGGAGAACCGGTTGCACGTGCAAAAGGCGCTGATGGAATACCTGATGCTCGGACGGACTATTTTTTAAACGGCGTGAGGAGTGAGGCGTGAGGGGTGAGGCGTATTCGGCAGCTGCTCCGCACGCCTGCCTTTTCATGTTACAGGCTCGCGTCGGCTTCATCGTTGCGACTCTCCTTATATTCTTTCTTGGCGGCTGCGCGCTGCAGCCGCCAACAGCCGATGTCGAAAAAATCGATCGCGTGCTAACGCTGATTCAGCAACGCCTCAGTTACATGGACGACGTCGCGCGCAACAAGTGGAACAGCGGCGCGGCTATCGAAGACCTGCCGCGCGAACGCGAAATCATCGAGGGCATAGGCAAGCAGGCCGCAGGCTACGGTCTCGATGCGACAATCGCCCGCGACTTTTTCCGTGCCCAGATCGAAGCCTCCAAGATCATCCAGAACACGCGCTTTCGCGAGTGGCGTGCGGCCGGCCAGCCCAAATTCGAGCGAGTGCGCGACCTCGGCAGGGAAATCCGTCCAGCGCTCGACGCGCTGACGCCAGCCATGATGAGCGCACTGGCCGCCGCCTTGCCGGCGCTGCAGATACGGGGCGCCGCCAAGGCAATTGACGCTCGCGCCGCAACCCTCGTCAGCGTGCATTCCGCCGATATCCCCGCGCGCGACGCGGCGGTCGCCCCGCTCTCGCAACTCGCTCGCCAGCGCTGATTTTGCTGGCTCTAGTCGCCTCGCGCGCTTAAAATCTGCGTTTTTCGCCCGCCGGACCCGCGCAATGCCTGATATCAAGAAAGTAGTGCTCGCCTATTCGGGCGGCCTCGACACCTCGGTCATACTCCAGTGGCTGCAGGACACCTATCACTGCGAAGTCGTCACGTTCACCGCCGACATCGGCCAGGGCGGGGAAGTCGCGCCCGCGCGCGCCAAAGCGAAAAAGATGGGCGTGAAGGAAATTTTCATCGACGATCTGCGCGAGGAATTCGTGCGCGACTTCGTATTTCCGATGTTCCGCGCAAACGCCATCTATGAAGGTGAATACCTGCTCGGCACGTCGATTGCGCGGCCGCTGATCGCCAAGCGCCAGATCGAGATCGCAAAACAAACCCGCGCCGACGCCGTGAGCCACGGCGCGACCGGCAAAGGCAACGACCAGGTCCGCTTCGAGCTCGGCTATTACGCGCTCGAGCCGAACATCCACGTGATCGCGCCGTGGCGGGAATGGAATCTGACGTCGCGCGACAAGCTGCTCAAGTACGCCGAGAAGCATGGCATCCCGGTCGAGATGAAGAAAAAAGGCGGCTCACCGTATTCGATGGACGCCAACCTGCTGCACATCTCGTTCGAAGGCCGCATCCTCGAGGATCCCTCGCGCGAGCCCGAGGAATCGATGTGGCGCTGGACGGTGTCGCCGGAGAAAGCGCCGAACCGCGCTGAATACGTCGATCTCGAATACCAGCATGGTGACATTGTCGGCATCAACGGCAGGAAGCTGACGCCCGCCAAAGTGCTGGAAAAACTCAACGCGCTCGGCGGCAAGCACGGCGTCGGCCGGCTCGACCTCGTGGAGAACCGCTACGTCGGCATGAAATCGCGCGGCTGCTACGAGACGCCCGGCGGCACTATCATGCTGAAAGGCCACCGCGCGATCGAGTCGATCACGCTCGACCGCGAAGTCGCGCATCTGAAAGACGACTTGATGCCGCGCTACGCAGCGCTGATTTACAACGGCTACTGGTGGAGTCCCGAGCGCAAGATGCTGCAGACGATGATCGACGCCTCGCAGGCGCGCGTCAACGGCCGGGTGCGCGTCAAGCTCTACAAAGGCAACGTGATCGTGGTCGGGCGCGATTCGGACCACGACTCGCTGTTTGATCCGAACATCGCGACGTTTGAAGACGACCAGGGTGCATACAACCAGATGGACGCGGCCGGCTTCATCAAGTTGAACGCTTTGCGCATGCGCATCGCGGCCAACCTGCAGCGCAAACGCAAGTAAGGTGCCGGCGTGGAAAAATTCGACAATGTGAGCGTGATCAAGAAAGCCAACGTCTATTTCGACGGCAAGTGCGTGAGCCACACAGTCCATTTCGGCGACGGCAAGCGAAAATCCGTCGGGGTTATTTTTCCCGCCAAACTCACCTTCAAGACCGGCGAACCCGAGTTGATGGAAATCATCGGCGGCACCTGCCGGGTCAAGCTTGCCGGCGACAGCGACTGGCGCACGTTCAGCGCGGGCGACAGTTTCAAAGTGCCCGCCAACAGCCATTTTGACATCGAGCCGCTCGAGACCGTCGACTACGTTTGTCATTTCGGCTAGACCCGATCGGCCGCCGGCGACGGCTGACAGCATCGAACGGGAGTAAAATCACGCCATGACCACCATCGCCGTAGTCAAAAAGAACGGCCGCACCGCAATCGCCGCCGACACGCTCACCAAGTGGGGAACCGGCAAGGAGTCGGCGACCTATATCAAGAACAACAACAAGATCGTGCACGCGGGCGATACGTTCATCGGCGCGTCCGGCTCCGCGACGTTCAAGACCATCATGCACGATTACTTTGCGCGGCCTAAAGCCAAAGCGCGCTTCGACAGCACCATCCAGATTTTCCGCACGTGGCAGGCTTTTCACGTCGCACTCAAGGATCGGTATTTCCTCGTGACCGCCAGCGACAAGGACGACTCGCTGGAATCGAGCCGGTTCGACGTGCTGCTCGCCAATCCGCACGGCATTTTCGGCGTCGGCGCTCATCGCACGGTGCAGGAATACGTCAAGTTCTACGCGATCGGCAGCGGCACTGATGTCGCGCTGGGCGCGATGTTCGGCGTATATGACGATCCCCAACGCTCGGCGGAAGATATCGCGCGCTTCGCGATCGAGGCCGCGGCGGAATTCGACGACGCCACCGGCTTGCCGGTAATGTCCCATTCGATCAAATTGCAGCGCGGTTAAGCGCAGGAGAGCACCATGCCATCGTTCGATATCGTGTCCGAGGTCAACCACGTCGAAATCAGGAACGCGGTCGACCAGTGCAACAAGGAAGTCACCAACCGCTTCGATTTCAAGGGCTCGGACGCGCGCGTGGAAATCCAGGAGCAGGGCGATAAAAAAGTGTTGATGGTATTCGCCGACGACAACTTCAAGCTGGGCCAGGTCAAGGACGTGCTGACGGGCAAGCTCGCCAAGCGCGCGATCGACGTGCGCTCGCTCGATCCCGGCACGATCGAGAAAACCACCGGCGACACGGTCAAGCAGCCGCTGGTGGTCAAGGAAGGCGTCGAGCAGGTACTCGCCAAGAAGATCGTCAAGCTGCTGAAGGAAAACAAAATGAAGGCGCAGGGCGCGATCCAGGGCGACGTGGTGCGCGTGTCCGGCCCCAAAAAGGATACTCTGCAGGAAGTCATTACGCTGGTGAAGAGAACCATCACCGACGTGCCGCTGCAATTCAAGAACTTTCGCGACTAATCCCGCAGACCGGCGGTCCACCGATCGTAGACACCGTCAGCGACCGCGTGCAGGCCGGCCAGGCGCGGCGCGCCGGCTTTTATTTCAGCGACGGTCTGCACCGCCGGGCTGCGGCTGCGCGCGATTTCTCCCGCGCCCGATGCGCACCACGATTCGATCATCTCCGGCGTCATCTCGATGTGGCATTGCATGCCGAGATGCTGGCCCAGCGTAAACGCCTGGTTCGCGCAATACGCATTGGTCAGCACGCGCGTCGCGCCCGGCGGCAGCGTAAACGTCTCGCCGTGCCAGTGAAACGAAGTGAACGAGGGAGAAGCATGACCGAACCATGCGCGCGCGTCCGGCGTATCGACCACGCTGACATCCCCCCAGCCGATTTCCTTGACGGGATTGCGCGACACCGCGCCGCCGAGCGCTTTCGACATCAACTGCCCGCCCAGGCAATGACCGAGCACCGGCACGTCGGCGGCGACACTGTCGCGGATCAGCTTGAGCACCGGCGCGATCCACGGAATATCGTCGTTGACGCTCATCGGACCGCCCATAAAAACGAGACCGCTGAACGCGCGCGGCGCGGGCGGCACTGCTTCGCCAACGTCGAGGCCGATCAGACGCCAGGGAATATTGTGACGCTCGAGATATGTGGCAAAATAACCCGGCCCTTCGGTGGGTGCGTGTCTGAAGATGGCAACCGGCTTCATTTGCGAAAGAGAACGCTCGCGTGCGTAACGTGTCCAGAGCCGTCAATCATACTTTAACGGGTTTGCTTTTCCTATCGGCGGCCGCCGGCCTGATAGTCGCTGACGTCAGGGCCGCCGACGTCAATCTCAACGGTATTGTCGGCAACAAGGCGCTGCTCGTGATCGACGGCGGCAAGCCGCGCTGGCTTGCGGTCGGTGAAACCTCGCCGGAAGGGGTCAAGCTCGTAACCGTTGCCGGTGAAACGGCAATATTCGAACTCGCCGGCCAGCGCCAGACATTGAAGATGGGCCAGAGCGACCGCCTGGGCGCGGGCTCGGCCCCCGCGGGCGCCGGCACGCAAAGCGTCGTGCTGACTTCGAGCGGCAATGGTCACTTCGTCACCGCCGGACAAATCAACGGTCAAGCGGTGCAGTTTCTGGTCGATACCGGCGCCTCTTTCATCACACTCAGCAGCAGCGATGCGCGACGCCTCAACATCAATTACGCCGGCGGGCAGAAGATCGCGATGGCGACCGCCAATGGCGTGGTGCCGGCCTATCGCGTCAAGCTCGATGAAGTGCGCGTCGGCACCGTCCTGCTCAACAACGTCGACGGCGTGGTGCACCCGGATACCTCGCTGCCGGTCGTGCTCCTCGGCATGAGTTTCCTGAACCGCATGGAAATGAAGCGCGACGGCGACACGATGGTGCTGAAGAAAAGATTCTAGGATGGAGGATTGAGGAGCGAGGATTGAGAAGTGTGCAAGATCGAAAGCGATTTCCCTCACTCCTCAATCCTCAATCCTGCTTTTCTCCCAGCGACAGCAGATGCCCAAATTTCGTGCGCTTCGTCTGCAGGTAATTGCGATTGGCTGAACGCGGGGCCACTTCGAGCGCCACGCGCTCGGTAACTTTCAACCCGTAATCTTCGAGCGCTTTGACCTTGTCCGGATTGTTGGTCAGCAGGCGCACTTCGCGCACCCCCAGGTCGAACAGGATATGCGCGCCGACCTTGAAGTCGCGCATGTCCGCCGCGAAACCCAGCGCGTGGTTGGCCTCGACGGTGTCTTTACCCTGGTCCTGCAGCGCGTACGCGCGGATCTTGTTGAGCAAGCCGATGCCGCGCCCTTCATCGAACATGTAAACGACGATGCCCGTGCCGGCCTTGTCAATAGCGGCCATCGCCGCTTCGAGCTGTTCACCGCAATCGCAGCGCTCGGAGCCGAACACGTCGCCGGTCAGGCACTGCGAATGCAGGCGCACCAGCGTCGGCGTAGCGGGTGCGATTTCGCCTTTGACGAGCGCCACGTACAACACGGTTTCCAGATCATCGCTGTAGACCATCAGCCGCCATGTGCCCGCGTCGCGCGTCGGCAGTGTGGTCTCGGATTTACGCCGCACCTGGCGCTCGTGTCGCCGGTATTCGATCAAGTCGGCAATGCGCAGGATCTGGATCGCATGGCGCGCCGCGAATTGCTCGAGTTCCGGCATGCGCGCCATGGTGCCGTCTTCGTTCATGATCTCGCAGATGACGCCGGCGGGCTTGAGGCCTGCGAGGCGCGCCACGTCCACCGCCGCCTCGGTATGCCCGCGCCGCGCCAGCACGCCGCCTTCGAGCGCGCGCAGGGTTTGCAGCCGGCCCGGGCGGATCAGATCACCGGGTTTGGTCGCGTCGCCAATCGCCACCGCGATGGTGCGCGCGCGATCGTGCGCGGACATGCCGGAGCCCACGCCCTCACGGGCGTCGATGGGCGTCGCAAATGCGGTGCCGAATTTGCTCTGGTTGCCGGAATCGTCGGCGATCAGCGTGAGCCCCAGCTCGCGCATGCGCTCTTCAGTCAATGCGAGCGACACGAGCCCGCGTGCCTGTGCCGCCATGAAATTAATCGCGGCGGGCGTTGCGCGTTCGGCGGCGACGAAGAGATCGCCCTCGTTCTCGCGGTCCTCGTCATCGACGAGAATCAGCATGCGGCCCTTGCGCACGTCCGGCAGAACCTGCTCGACGATGGATTCGCTGGTTTGGGTCATGCGTTCTACGCGCGTCGGCAAACCGCGGCGGTCAGTCGCCGCGCTTGGACAGGAGCCGGATGAACTCCGCGCGCGTCCGGTCCTGCTGGAATTCGCCGGTGAACGCGGAGGTCGTCGCGATCGAATGCTGCTTCTGAATGCCGCGCATGATCATGCACAGATGCTGCGCCTCGATCACCACCGCGACGCCGAGCGGCTTGAGAGTTTCCTGAATGCAGTTGCGGATTTCCACCGTGAGCCGCTCCTGCACCTGCAGCCGGCGCGCGAACGCGTCGACCACGCGCGGAATTTTCGAGAGCCCCACGATGTGGCCATCAGGAATGTAGGCGACATGCGCCTTGCCGAAAAACGGCAGCATGTGGTGCTCGCATAACGAATAGACCTCGATGTCCTTGACGATTACCATCTGCTGGTACTCTTCCTTGAACATCGCCGAGCGCAGAATCGCGGCTGGGTCCAGATTTCTGCCGTGCGTGAGAAACTGCAGCGCCTTGGCCACGCGCTCCGGCGTTTTGACGAGGCCTTCGCGCGCGGGGTCCTCGCCGAGAGCGGTCAGGATGTCGTGATATTTGCCGGCGATGCTTTTGCTCGTTTCCGGATTGTACTGATCGATCTTGGCATACCCATCGACTGCGCCGTTGCGCGCGCCGCCGGCGGCCGGTTTTTTTCGCTTTTTCACCATGGAATCGGGCAATCCGTATCGTTCAGATCAGTATACTACCCGCCTACTCGGCGAGCTTGGCCCGGATCGACGCAACTATGCCGTCCTTGTCGAGTCCGCAGCTTTTCAGTTGCAGCGCGGGGTCGCCATGATCGATGAAACGATCCGGCAATCCGATCTGCAGAACTGACGCCTTGATCCGCAGGCGTTGCAGGGCTTCGAGTACTGCGCTGCCGGCCCCGCCCATGATGACGTTTTCCTCCACCGTCACCAAGAGATCGTGACTGGCCGCGAGTTCGGCCACCAGCGCCTCGTCGAGCGGTTTGACGAAGCGCATGTTGGCGACCGTCGCGTCGAGTTCCTCACCCGCCTCCAGCGCGGGTCTGACCATGCTGCCGAACGCGAGAATCGCGACCTTCTTCGACAGGATCGCCAGCTTCTTGCCGGCGCGGCGGATTTCCCCTTTGCCGATAGGCAATGCCTGCATTTCCTGCTGGATGACCGTGCCCGGCCCTGTGCCACGCGGATAGCGCACCGCCGCGGGCGAATTCAGTTCGAACGCGGTGAACAGCATCTGGCGGCACTCGTTCTCATCCGACGGCGTCATGACCGTCATATTGGGCAGGCAGCGCAGATACGAAATATCGAAGCTGCCGTTGTGCGTGGCGCCATCGGCGCCGACCAGGCCGCCGCGGTCGATGGCGAGCACGAGCGGCAGATTCTGGATCGTGACGTCGTGAATAAGCTGATCGTATGCGCGCTGCAGAAAAGTCGAGTAAATCGCCACCACCGGCTTGCGGCCCTCGCACGCGAGACCGGCGGCAAACGTGAGCGCGTGCTGCTCGGCGATGCCGACGTCGAAGTAGCGCTGGGGGTAGAGCTCCGAAAAACGCACGAGCCCCGAACCTTCGCGCATCGCCGGCGTGATGGCGACCAGACGCTCGTCGCGCGCCGCCATATCGCATAGCCAGTCGCCGAAAATCTGCGTGTAGGTGGGTTTCCCGCCGCTTTTGCCGCCGACGATCCCGTCGTCGGGCTTGAACTTGGACACGCCGTGATAGAGCACCGGATCGGCTTCGGCGAGCTTGTAACCCTGGCCTTTGCGGGTGACCACGTGCAAAAACTGGGGGCCTTTCAATTCGCTGATGTTTTTTAACGTCGGCACCAGCGCATCGAGGTCGTGGCCGTCGATAGGCCCGATGTAGTTGAAGCCGAATTCCTCGAACATCGTGCCGGGGGTGACCATGCCCTTGACGTGCTCCTCGGCGCGCTTCGCGAATTCGCCGAGCACCTTGGTGCCGGCTCGCTTGGCGGCCGCGTAAAAACGCCCCGACATGAGTTTGGCCAGATACTTGTTGAGCGCGCCCACCGGCGGCGAGATAGACATATCGTTGTCGTTAAGGACCACCAGCAGATCCGTATCGGCGTCCCCTGCATTGTTGAGCGCCTCGAATGCCATGCCTGCGCTCATCGCACCATCGCCGATGATGGCGATACAGTGGCGCGGGATGCCGGACAGGCGGCTCGCGACCGCCATCCCGAAGGCGGCACTGATCGACGTACTCGAATGCGCGGTGCCGAACGTGTCGTAGACGCTTTCCTCGCGGCGCGGGAAACCCGAGATGCCCTCCCACATGCGCAGTTTCTGCATTTCGGCGCGGCGCCCGGTCAATACCTTGTGGCCGTAGGTCTGGTGGCCGACGTCCCACACGAGCCGGTCGTGCGGCGTGTTAAAAATGTAGTGCAACGCGATCGTGAGTTCGACGGTGCCGAGATTGGACGACAGATGGCCGCCGGTCTCGCTCACCGAATCGAGCAGGAACTGCCGCAATTCGCGCGCGAGTTGCGGCAGTTGCCGGCGCTCGAGCTTGCGCAGGTCCGCGGGGTCGTTGATCGCGAGCAGCAAATCGTACATTAGAACTTTCTCAACACGATGAAATCTGCGAGCTCGCGCAGGCGCCGCGCGCCCGCGCCGAAAATATCCAGCGCCGCCAACGCGTCTTCGCGCAGCCCGGCCGCAAGCTTGCGCGATTCGGCGATGCCGAGCACGCTCACGTACGTCGGCTTGTTGTTCTGCGCGTCCTTGCCGGCGGTCTTGCCGAGCGTCGCCGTGCTCGCTTCGATATCGAGCACGTCATCGACGACCTGGAATGCAAGGCCTATGCATTTCGCAAAATGATCGAGCTTCGCGAGCGCGCGCTCCTCAAGCGGGTTGCCGCAATGCGCGCCGAGCAGCGTCGCGGCGCGAATCAGCGCGCCGGTCTTGTGGATGTGCATGAATTCGAGCTCGGGCACGCTCAAGGATGCGCCGACGGCCGCGAGGTCGATCGCCTGCCCGCCCGCCATGCCGCGCGAGCCGCTCGCCGCCGCCAGCAGCTTCACCATTTCGAGTTGCGTCGCCGCGTTCTCGGCCAGCCGATATTCGCCGACGAGTTGAAACGCGAGGCTTTGCAGCGCGTCACCGACCAGCAGTGCGGTCGCTTCGTCGAATTCGACGTGACAGGTCGGCTTGCCGCGCCGCAGGACGTCATCATCCATGCACGGCAAATCGTCGTGCACCAGCGAATATGCGTGTATCAGTTCAACCGCGGCGCCGGCGACTGCCACGCGCCCGGCATCGGCACCCGTGATTTCTCCGGCCGCGAAGGCGAGCAGCGGACGCACCCGCTTGCCGCCGCCCAGGGCCGCATAGCGCATCGCCTGATGCAGCCGCTGAGGAGCGACTTCGGCGCTCGGCAATACCGCCTGCAACTGTGCTTCGATGCGTTGCTGGTGCGCGGTTGCCCAGGCTTTGAAATCAGTCGTCGTCGCCACCGGCAAAATTCTTCAAAGCGCCGGCTTCGAGGACCTTGACCTGTTGTTGAGCATCCGCCAGTTGCGCCTGGCACAGCTTGAGCAGTTCAGCGCCGCGCTTGTAAGCCGTCAGCGACTGCTCAAGCGACAGCTGCCCGTCTTCCATGCGCGCGACAATGCTTTCGAGTTCGCCGAGAGCGCTTTCGAAGGTGGGGCCTGCTTCCGGTTTGGCGGTCTTGGACATGCGCGGATGAAAGGGTGGAGGGAAAACCGCAAACATAGCGCAATCAGAGGCTTGCGGTCAACGCAAGTTGTAAGGAAAAAGCCTCAGCCGCGACTTAATTTGATGCGGCGTACGCGGTGATATCGATTGACGCTGACGGGAAATTCTGCACCGTGCGCGGGGTCATATACAGACACCGGGGCGTTTAGTGACAGACCGCCGCAATTTCCGCACAATGCACCGCTACCGCGGCGCCCGGCGGAGAACCCGAGCAACCGTTGATATTGATGGAGAATCAGTAATGCACGCTACTCTCCCGCTGCTGCGGGATTCGGAATTTCCCGCCATCCGGCGCAGAGCCGTGGAAACCCTGCAAGTCAATCTCGGTTACAAGTGCAATCAGTCATGCGTGCATTGCCACGTCAACGCGGGCCCCACGCGTACCGAGACGATGGCCCGGGAGGTCATCGACAACGTGCTTGAATTTGCGCGCGTGGCGGGCGTCGTCAAACTCGACCTGACCGGTGGCGCACCCGAACTTAATGCGCACTTCCGCGATCTGGTGCGCGCGGCGCGCGATCTCAATGTACACGTGATGGATCGCTGCAACCTGACCGTGCTCGAGCAACCCGGCCACCAGGATCTCGCGCAGTTTCTAGCCGCCAACCGCGTCGAAGTCGTCGCGTCCATGCCCTGCTACCTCGAGGACAACGTCGACCGTCAGCGCGGCAAGGGCGTATTCGATACCAGCGTGCGCGCGCTGCAGGTTTTGAATCGTCTCGGCTACGGTCAAGCCGGCAGCGGTCTCGAACTAACACTCGTCTATAACCCGCAGGGCGCGGTGCTGCCGCCAGCGCAGCAGGGCCTCGAAATCGACTACCGCCGTCACCTCGGAGAGCGTTACGGGATTTCGTTCAATCACTTATACGTGATCACGAATATGCCGATCCAGCGCTTCGGCAGCATGCTGATATCCAAGGGTCAATTCGAGCATTACATGGATTTGTTGAAGAACGCCTATCAGCCGGCGAACCTCGCCAGTGTGATGTGCCGCAATCTGCTCAGCGTCGATTGGCGCGGCTACGTTTACGATTGCGATTTCAATCAGATGCTCGGTTTGCCGATCGCTTACAAGGGCCGCCCGCGCACGCATTTGCGGGATTTGATCGGCATCGACCTGACGCACAATCCCATCACGGTCGCCGACCATTGTTATGGCTGCACCGCGGGCCAGGGATCGAGTTGCGGCGGCGCGCTCGGCGCCTGAAAATTCAGCCACGTGAACACTGCCGCAATCATGACCCCGGGCCGCACTTGCCCTTTGCATTATCGCTACGCGCCAGCCGACCTCGCGCGCGCCCCTGACCTGAAAGCATCTTGCATTTATATCGTCGGTGGATTGTACGGGAACGCACCCGCGCTCGACGCCATCGGCGTCCTCGCCGCGCACGAAGCGGCACCACCCGTGATCGTTTTCAATGGCGATTTCAACTGGTTCAACGTCGATGACGCAGGATTCGCGGCCCTCAACGCGCGCGTGCTTGCCCACACCGCGCTGCGCGGCAATGTCGAAACGGAGCTCGGCAGCGACGATCC
>JBKJMN010000148.1:0-3629 GCA_046596405.1 Burkholderiales bacterium | reverse complement strand
GGCGCGTCTGAATTCGGCGATCGTCTCCATCGTCAACACGCCGGAGATGGCGGACGCGTTGCGCAAGCAGGGACTGGAACCGAGCACGAGCACGCCGGAGGAATTCGGCGCGTTCATCCGCAACGAGGTTGCGCAAAACATCCGCATCGCGAACGCAGCGGGCATCAACGTCGAATAAGAGGAAACCATGCTGCCACTCGATTCTTTGCCGGCGCCTGCAGCGCCTCCGGCCACCACTCTGCTCGCGGGCGTGACGGTCGTCGATCTGACGACGTCGATCGCGGGACCTTATGCAACGATGCTGCTCGCCGACATGGGCGCGCGCGTGATCAAGGTCGAGCGGCCCGGCGCCGGCGACGATTGCCGCGCGTGGGGCCCGCCGTGGCTGGAGGGCGAATCGCTGTGGTTTTTGAGCGTCAACCGCAACAAGGAAAGCGTCACGCTCGACTACAGCAACGACGCCGGACGCAGGGTGCTATACGACATGGTAAAGAAGGCCGATGTCGTCATTGTCAATCTCGTTGCCCGCGTGCAAAAAAAGCTCGGCATCGATTACGCGGCGTTGAAGGCGGTCAAGCCCGATCTCGTGTTCGTGTCGCTGACGGGCTTCGGGCTCACCGGCGCGCGCAGGGATTTTCCATGCTATGACCTGATCGCCGAGGGCTACAGCGGCGTCATGGATCTGACCGGCGAGGCCGCCAGTCCGCCGCAGAAAGTCGGCACGCCGGCGGCCGATCTGATTTCGGGCATGGATGCCGCGATGGCCACGCTCGCCGCGCTGTTCGAGCGCGGAAAATCCGGCAAGGGACATCAAATCGACATCGCCATGGTCGACAGCATGACGCGCTTCATGTCGCCGCGCATCGTGCCGTATCTGGGCGCCGGCGAAGTGCCGCAGCGCACCGGGGCGAAAGACAGCGTGATCGCGGTGTATCAGGCGTTCGACACGCAGGACAAGCCGCTGACGCTGGGACTGGGCAACGACGCGATCTGGAAACGTTTCTGGCAGGCGGTGGGTCAGCCGGCCAAAGGCGAAGACTCGCGCCATGCGAGCAATGCGGACCGGCGCGCCGACCGGGCGTACATCGTCGCCGACATTCAGGCGGTCCTGTGCACGAAGCCGCGCGACGAATGGCTGCAGATATTCATGCAGGCCAAAGTGCCCGCGGGGCCGGTGAACAGCGTCGACGATATCGCGCGCGATCCTGAATTGCTCGCGCGTGGCTTGCTCTATACCGCAAATACCGGCGGGCGGCGCATTCCGCAGGTCGGACTCGGCATCGGCATTGACGGCGCCAACGCGACCTATCGTTCGCCGCCGCCGAAACTCGGCGAGCATACCAGCGCGGTGCTGCGCGACTGGCTCGGCTATGACATGCAGACGGTGGCGGGTCTGCGCCTGCAGAAATTGATCTAATAAAAATCGTGAATGAGTGAAGGAGTGAAAGGGTGAATGCCTCGCCGTAGCGCTATGCGGCGGCGAGTCGAATTTTTAAGCATTTACTCATTCACTTCTTCACTTCTTCACTTCTTCACTTCTTCACTCTTTCACGCATTCACAGGGCATCATGCACAAGCACATTGTATTCATCGGGGCCGGCGCGGTCGGCGGGTATGTCGGCGCGCATCTCGCGCGCGCGGGCGAGGACGTATCGCTCGTCGATGCGTGGCCCGAGCACATCGAAACGATCAAGCGCGACGGCATGCATCTCGGCGGCTCGCAGGGCGAGCATGTCGTCAAGGTGCGTGCGCTCCACATGAGCGACGTCCAAAGCTTCGTGAAGAAGCCGGTCGACATCGCGATCATCTGCACCAAGTCGTACGACACCGAGTGGGCCGCGCTGATGATCAAGCAATATCTGTCGCCGCAGGGCTATATCGTGTCGATGCAGAACGGCATCAACGAAGAACGCATCGCGAGCGTCGCCGGCTGGGGCAAGACCGTCGGCTGCGCGCTCTCCACGATCAGCGTCAACTGTTTCAAGCCGGGCTACATCAGCCGCTATCAGCAGCCGGGCGGCGACCATCACACCGTGTTCCGCGTCGGCGAAATCCACGGGCGCATTACGCAGCGCGTGACGGAACTCGCAGCGATCCTGAACCAGGTCGATACGGCCAAGCCAACGGCAAATCTGTGGGGCGAGCGCTGGACGAAGCTGACGGCGAACAGCATTACGCATGGATTGCTCGGTGCAACGGGGCTCGACAATCGCACCGTGTACATTGAGCGGGGCACTGCGCACAAGCTAGGCGTCCGGCTCGCGGCGGAGTCGATTGCGGTCGGCCGCGCGCAGGGCTTCGAACTCGGCACGATCCTCGGGATTGCGCCGGACGATTGGTACGGCGCCGGTACCGGCAACAGCACGGCTCTGAAAAAAGTGCAGGTCGGGCTGACGGCATGGATGGCGACGCTGCTCGAGCCTTCGCAATCATCGGTCGGCCGCGATGTCGCGCGCGGGCGCCGCTCGGAAATCGATTTCACCAACGGTCTCGTCGCCGCCAAAGGCGTCGAAGTCGGCGTGCCGGCGCCTACGCACGCGGCACTGACCGCGATCGTGAAGCGAATAGATACGGGCGAGATGAAGCCCGATCCGAAAAATATCGAGGGACTATTGATTTGAAATCGATCGTTGGTGACGTGACCGCACGGGCGGTCGTCGCGTGGACGCTGGCACTGCTTGGCAGCCTGCAGTGCGCGCACGCGCAACCCTATCCGGCCAGGCCTATTCGCATGATCGTGCCGTTCGCGACCGGTGGCGGCACCGATATCGTCGCGCGCGCGGTCGCGCAAAAAATCGGCGAGGCATTCGGT
Source organism: Burkholderiales bacterium (assembly GCA_046596405.1). Lineage (GTDB taxonomy): Bacteria > Pseudomonadota > Gammaproteobacteria > Burkholderiales > SG8-41 > PALSA-1004. Next base: position 817 of record JBKJMN010000148.1, on the reverse strand, counting down.
CAGTCCGTCGTTATCGACAACAAAACCGGCGCTAACGGCAACATCGGCATGGAACTCGCGGCTAAGGCGCCGCCCGATGGTTACACGATCATCATGACTTCGAGCGCGCTCGCCATCAACCCGAGCATGTACAAGGGCATGGGTTACGATGCCGTGACTGATTTCGCGCCGGTGACGCTGGCGACGCTTATCCCGTTCATTCTCGTCGTCAATGCGGCGCTGCCGGTTAATTCGGTGCGGGAACTGGTCGCGTTGGCGCGCGCCCGCAAAAAAGAATTGAGCTACGCATCGTCGGGCAGCGGCAACGCGACGCATCTGGCGATGGCGTTGCTGGAGATGATGACGAAGATCGAAATGAATCATATTCCGTACAAAGGCACCGGCCAGGGCATCACCGATGTGATGGGCGGGCACGTGCAACTCCTGTTCGGCGCGATACCCTCGACGATGCCGGGCGTGCGGGCGCGCAAGTTGAAGGTTCTCGCCATATCGAGCGCGCAGCGCTCGGCGGCGCTGCCCGCAGTCCCGACCGTCGCGGAAGCGGGCGTGCCAGGCTACGAACTGACTTCATGGTACGGCGTGCTCGCACCCGCGGGGACGCCGGCCGCGATCGTCGCTCAACTGAACGGTGAAATCGTGAAGGCGCTGAGCACGCCGGAAGTGAAATTACGCCTGACGGCTGAGGGCGCTGAGCCGGTGGGCAATACCGCGCAGCAGTTCCAGGCGTATATCCGCACGGAAATCGAGAAGTACGCGAAGATCGTCGCGGCACTCGGCATCGGCGCCGGCAAGTAAGCGCGGAAATTCGCGCGCGCGG
>JBKJMN010000014.1:0-2541 GCA_046596405.1 Burkholderiales bacterium | reverse complement strand
AAATCGCCGTCAGATTACCGCTTATGTACGCTTATGTACGCTAATGTACGCTGATGGACAGACACACAAAGTAAGGTTCTAACGCTAACGTCGTTCGCTGTGCGCGGCGCGAAATTTTCCGACTGAATGCTGGCGTACTCTGATAGTGTTCAGCCCGCGCAGCGTAACTTTCGATATTTTCATGTCCGATATCTCCTTACCCCAGATAAAAGAACTTGCCCGGCAACTGCTGGCCTTCGAGGCGGCAGCGAACCCTGCCGGCGCCAAAGATCCCGCTGCCTTCCGCGCCATTGAAAAACTGCGCGTCCCGCTCGGCAGACTCATCGGCATCATCGGGTTTCGCTCGCTCCTCGCGCGCGCGCTGGCGCTGGCCGGCGACGAAGTTCCCTGGCTGCGAGCGCTGGATATCAAGGCGGACGGGACTTTGGAGGGCATCAACCAAGTGCAGGCGAAACACGACCAGGGCGAGATTGCCCGGGGCGAAGTTGCTCTCGTTGCGCAATTGATCGGGCTGCTGGTTACTTTTATTGGCGAAGGTTTGATGCTGGGTCTGGTGCAGGAGGTGTGGCCGAAGGTATCCCCCTCGCCGGACGAATCGAATTTGATGAAGGAGAGCACACGTGAGCAAAGCAAATAAAAGCGCGGCGCGCAGGCCGGCCAAAAAAGCGGTCGCAATGCATGCGGCCAAAGTGAAAATCCGCCAACTGCCGACCGGCGTGCGCGGCCTCGATGAAATCATGGGCGGCGGGCTGCCGGAACTCTCCTTCAACATCATCGCGGGCGACCCGGGTTGCGGCAAGACCACACTCGCGCATCAGATCCTTTTCGCCAATGCGACCGCGCAGAGACCCGCGCTTTATTTCACCATCCTCGGCGAACCCGCCCTGAAAATGCTGCGCTACCAGCAGCAATATTCCTTCTTCGAGCCTGCGAAGCTGGGCAAGGCCGTCCGCTTTATCAACCTGAGCGACCTGGTGCTGGAAAAGGATCTGGACGCGGTGCTGGAGGAAATTACCAAACAAGTGCTCGCGCTCCATCCCGGCATCGTGGTGGTGGATTCCTTTCGCACCGTGTCGCGCAAAGCGCTAGGCGGCGAACACGAAATGGAATTGCAAGCGTTCGTCCAGCACCTGGCCCTTCTATTGACCACCTGGCAAGCCACCACTTTTTTGATCGGCGAATATTCGGAGAACGAGAAGCACAGCAATCCCGTGTTCACCGTCGCCGACGGGCTTTTCTGGCTGACCCAGAATACGCAGCGCAATTCCGTGGTGCGGAAGCTGCAAATCATGAAACTGCGCGGACAGGAATCGGTGCCGGGTTTGCACACCATCCGCATCAACGGTGACGGGCTGGCGGCCTTCTCGCGCACTCAGGGCCTGAGCGAGAAAAAAGACCGGCCGCTCCTGCGGCATCGTATTTCCAGCGGTATTCCCGAACTGGATAAGATGATGGGCGGGGGCATTCTTGAAGGCGACAGCGTGCTGATCGCTGGACCGTCGGGCACCGGGAAATCGGCGCTGGCGACGCATTTTCTGGCCGAAGGCGTGCGCCGCGGAGAACCGGGCGTCGCGTTGATCTTCGAAGAACGCCCGAAAGGCTACACCGCGCGGGCCCACTCTTTCGGCCTGGACCTGGAGGCGCCGCAGAAAAATGGCATGCTCGAAATGCTTTACCTGCGCCCGCTCGATCTGTCGGTGGATGAAACGCTGCGGGAGGTTCTCGACGCGGTGCACAGGCTCAACGCCAAGCGGCTGGTGATCGATTCGCTGGTGGGCTTCGAGATGGCGCTGGCGCCGGGTTTCCGCGAGGACTTTCGAGAGTCACTCTACCGCATGATCGCGGCGTTGACCGGCGCGGGCGTTACGATCCTGACCACGGTCGAAATCGAGGACTCATTTAACTCATTCGAGTTCAGCCACTACACCATTTCGTTTCTCACCGACGACATTGTCCGGTTGCGTTACGTGGAGATCGACGGCCAGCTCCGGAAAATATTGGTGGTGGTCAAAATGCGCGGCGGCAACCACAGCAAGGACATCCGCGAATACGTCGTCACCGACAAGGGCGTGGTCGTCATCGGCCCGCGCCAGACGGATTATGCGCGATTGACCAGCGGGCTGCCGACGCGGATCGGCCAGGTGCCGCCCGAGTTGGCGCCGGAACCGAAAGCCACGCAGCTGCTGGCGCAGCCTGGGTCTACGCCGGAACCGAGAGCCACCCCGCGCAGGGAGCCGACGCCGGAACCGAAAGCCACGCGGCGGAAGTGAATTTCATGAATGTGGCGTCATAGATCAGGGGCACTAATTTTGTGCTCAGATTAGCGTGTCGGGCGCGCCTGACAAATAAAAAGCCACCCTCGCGGTGGCTTTTTTATTCGGCACGGCTCATGGCCTTCGGGTCAATTGGCGCCCGACGCGGAAAGTTCGCGCTTGATCGCGTGTATGGCCTTATCGAGGTCTTCTTCGTTATTGCAGAAGGACATCGACAATCTCAACATATCGTCCTTTACGTTGACGATGACGCGGTGCTTATCACGCA
>JBKJMN010000011.1:0-15596 GCA_046596405.1 Burkholderiales bacterium | reverse complement strand
CGCCTTCGTCACCGCATGCGCGGGGTCGAGCACCGAAATGATCACGTCGACGGTCGAAACGAGTTTATCCAGCGAGCCACAGTCCGTCACGCCGGCCTTGGCGGTCAGCGCCTGCGTGCGCTTGCTGCGGCCCTCGAGCGACGTGAAGATTTCATAGCCTGCTTTTTTAAGGCGCACCGCGACCTGCCCGCCCATGTCGCCGATGCTGGTAATGCCGATTTTGCGAATTTTCATTTCCATTGCTATCTCCGTTTCATTTCTATACGCGGTACTTTTTGACGTAATCCCAGTTGATCTCGTAACCGAAGCCGGGCTCGTCGTTGAGCACGAGCTTGCCCCCGCGCATTTGCGCGCGCTGCGAGAACAGGTTGTTCCACAGCGGATCGCGGTCTTCGTCGGCGAACACTTCGACGCAATAGCCGTTCGGCACCGCTGCGGCGAGGTGGCCCTGAATCTGCGGATCGTGGTGCGTCGTCATCAGCACGCCATGCGCGTGCGCGTAGCTCGCGATGCGCAGCCATTCGGTGACGCCGCCGGCCCGCGTGCAGTCGAAATTGAGGTAGCGCACGAGACCGAGGTCGACAAGATCGCGGCACGCCCACAAATGGCTTTCGCTCTCGCCGCACGTGAGCGGGATGTTCGTGTGCTGGGTCAGCTTCGCCATGCCGCGGATCGCGTCGTACCAGTGCAGCGGCTCTTCGTACCAGAACACGTCGTACGGCTCGAACGCGTGAATCGCATCGACCGCCTGCTTCAGCGAATACGAGCGGCTGGCGTCGATCAGCAGTTGCGTGTCGGGTCCGATCGCTTCGCGCGCGCGGCGCACGCGGTCGACGTCCTGCGCGAGCGGCAGGCCGCCGGTCTTCATTTTGACGGCGGTAAACCCCTGCTCCATATAAGTGGCCATCTCGTCGCCGATGATTTCCGCCGGCTTGTCCGCGCGGTAGTAGCCGCCGCTGGCGTAGGCGTGAATTTCTTTGGTGCCGGCGCCCAGCAGCTTCCACACCGGCAGCTTGCATGCCTTGCCCTTCAGGTCCCACAGCGCGATGTCGATGCCGGCCTGCGCCGCCATGATCGGCTGGCGCTGCGCGGTGCGAAAGCCCATGCTGGCGGTGTCGCCGTCCTGATAAATTTTTGCCCCATCGTTGGTCAGCGCGAAGATCTTCGCCCAGACCGCTTCGTGCGCGTGCGCGTCCATGCCGATCAGGATATGGCTCAATTTCTCGACCGCCTCAACGACCGGCTTCGCCGCGCGGCCGTGGATCGTCCCCAGACCCGTGAGCCCGTCATCGGTCGTTACTACGACGATGATCTGAGTGGCGACCGTGAACGGCTCGGTCGCCACGGCATACGTATATTTCAGCGGCACCGACAGCGCGTGGGCTTTGATTGATTTAATTTTCATCATGCGGGTACCTTTAACTGCGTAGCACTAACTTCACCTTCCCCTTTCGATGGGGATCCCCGGACGGGGACAAGGGGAAGGCCCGGGATGGGGATGGGTGAAATTTGCGCAAGCGTATGGTCATTGCGCTACTTTTATGTTGGCCTGCTTGACGACCTTGCTCCACTTGGCGATGTCGCGTTTCATCACCTCCTGCAGCCGCGCGGCGCTCGTCGCGCCGATCTCGAAGCCTTCCGCGGCAATGCGCTCGCGCATGTCGGGGTTGGTGAGCACCGCCGAAACTTCCTTGCTCCAGCGCGCCAGCACGTCGCGCGGCAGTCCCTTGGGGCCGAGCACGCCGTACCACAGGATGGTTTCATAGCCGGGCAGCGTTTCGGCGATCGTCGGCATTTCGGGGATCGCCGCGACGCGCTTCGCGGTCGTTACCGCAACCGCGCGCAACCGGCCGGTTTTTACATGCGGCATCACGACCGGGATCGCCGCGAAGCTGACCTGGATCTGCCCGCCCAGGAGATCGGTCAGCGCGGGTCCGGAGCCTTTGTACGGCACATGCGTCATCTGCGTGCCCGCCATCAGGTCGAAGAGCTCGGTCGCGAGATGGGTGAGGCCGCCGACGCCCGACGTGCCGTAATTAAGGCTGCGCGGCTTGGCTTTCGCCAGCGCGATCAGTTCCGCGGTGTTTTTGGCGGGGACGCCCGGATTCAACGCGATCAGGTATCCCGATTCGCCTATCATCGCGACCGGCGCGACGTCCGCGATCGGATCGTACGGCAGCTTATAGATCGCAGCGTTCGCGCAGTAGCCGCCCGAGATGAACAGCATCGTGTAGCCGTCTGGCGTCGAGGTGAGCGCCGTTTCGATGCCGATCTTGCCGCCCGCGCCGGCGCGATTGTCGACCACGACCGACTGGCCGAAGCCGTCGGTGAGTTTCTGCGCCATGATGCGGCCTATCGTGTCGATGCCGCCGCCCGGGGCAAACGGCACAATCAAACGGATGGGCTTGTCGGGGTAGCGATCTTTCTGCGCCCACGCCGAAGGCGCCGCCAGTGTGGCGCATAGAACGATAACGCTGTGCGATAGCTTGCTCACGAAGTCTCCCCGGATTGGTTTTTATTGGATTTACGCTTGCAAATTGATCAGTGGTTCGCCGCGCGCCCAGCGCGCGAGATTGTCGAGAAAGATGCGCACGCTGCGCAATTCGTTGCCGGCGGACGCGCCCGCGCTGTGCGGCGTCATGATCACGTTGGGCATTTCCCACAGCGGCGAATCGGCCGGCAGCGGCTCGGCCGCGAACACGTCGAGATGCGCGCAGCGGATCTGCCCGCATTGCAATGCGGCGATGACCGCCGCCTCGTCGCACAAGGCCCCGCGCGCGACATTGATAAGGCCCGCGGTCTTTTTCATCAAGGCGAGCGATTGCGCATTGACGAGGCCGCGCGTCTCCGGCACCAGCGGGCACGCGAGCACCAGCCAGTCGCAGCGCGGCAGGAGCTGCGGCAGCGCCGCGAGCGTATGCATTTCGGCGACCGGATCGTCCGCGCTGCGCGGCTGGCGCCGGATCCCGATCACGTGCATGCCGAGCGTATGCGCAAACCGCGCGACCGTGGCGCCTATGGTGCCCATGCCGACGATGACGATGGTCTGGCCCTGCAGATCGGGCGGCTGCGCGAAAGCGCGCACCGGCTCCCAGCTTTTACGGCGTTGCGCATCGAGATAATGCGGCAGGCCGCGGCACATCATGAGCAGCGTCGTGATCGCGGTCTGCGCGACGGGCACGCCATTGCTGCCGGTCGCGGTCGTCAGCGCGACGCCGCGCCTCGCTAGCGGGGCGACGAACGGGTGCTGCTCGATCGCCGTGCTGTCGAAATGCGCGAGCTTGAGATTTTTCGCCGCGAGCAGCGTCTCACCGTAAGGCTGGTAGTGGCCGGAAAACCGGATGTCGCGCGTCAGCATCGTCAGCTCGATGCGCTCGCAGTCGGCGGCGGACAGCGGCGCGTGCGCATCGTCGGGCAGATGGATGATGTCAAGCGCGAGTCCGGCGCGCTGCGCGGCCAGGTTCAGCAGCTCGCCGTACGCGGCGACGAATCCTTTGGACAGCAATATTCCGGTCATCGATAGCGCCTGCCTGGGCAGCGACGCCGCGCCGCGTTATTCGTCGTCCGCATAGACTTTGAGATACGACGAGCGTCCGCCGTCGGCGGCGATCGTGGTGCCCGTCAGCATGCGCGACTCGTCGGACGCGAGAAATACCGCGATGGCTGCGATGTCGCCCGGATCGCCCGACGCAAACGGGTAGAGTTTCCTGGTGATCTCGCGGGCGCGGGCGGCCGGCGAGAGTTTCTCGGCGAGCATCCACTCCTTGTTTTCATAGCGCTTGATCTGGCGCTCGGTGCGGATCGAACCCGGCGCGATGCCGTTGGCGCGGATGCCGTGGTCCGCGTACTGCGCCGCGAGCGTCCGGGTGAACGCGATCATGCCGCCCTTGGTTGCCGCATACGCCGGCTTGATCGAGCCCATGAGCCCGAGGTGGGAGGTCATGTTGATAATGGAGCCGCCACCCGCCTTGATCATGTGCGGGATCGCGTGGCGGCAGGTCAGGAAGGGATGCAGGAGGTTCAGCGCGACCGTGCGGTGCCAGATCTCGAGATCCATTTCGTGCACCGGCACGTCTTCCTGCAGCGAGCCGCCCGCGCAGTTCATGAGCACGTCGAGCTTGCCGAACTTCGCGACCGTCGCATCGACCGCGCGTTTGACGCTGGCGAAGTCGGTGACGTCGGTCTCGATGAAAATGGCGTCACCGCCCGCGGCGCGCATTTCTTTCTCGGCGGCAGCCCCCGTCTCCCCGTTGAGCTCGATGATCGCAACCTTGGCGCCTTCGCGCACAAAGCTAAGCGCCGTCGCCTTCGCGATGCCCGCCCCCGCGCCCGTCAGAAATGCGACCTTTCCGTCCAGTCTTCCCACGGTGATTTCCTTTGCTGATTATTTGGTTATTCTGTGATTGGGTGATTCAATCACCTAATCGCTGAATTGCTAAATCACTTATTGAGCTTTACGTCACTGGATGACAAATGCGTGGCGTTCGAAAAACCTCCCTCACCCTCGGTCCCTCTCCCGGAGGTAGAGGGAAGACAAGCCGCTTTCCTTCGGGAGAAGGGTGGGAAGAGCAAAGCGAGGGGGCCGAAGGCGGGAATATTTTTGTCACGCAGCTCAATAATTACCAGATAACTCATTACTCCACTTTTAAACCCGCGGCTTTCACAACCTTCGCCCATTTCACGACGTCCGCCGCGATCGTTTTCGTGAATACTTCCGGCGTGCCCGGCAGCGGATCGGCGCCTTCGCGCGACAGGATTTCGCTCGTCGCCGGGTCTTTCAGCATGCGGTTGAGCTCGCCGTTTAATCTGGCGACGATCGCGTGCGGCATTTTTGCCGGACCCAGCACCCCGTACCAGCCGCTCACTTCATAGCCCGGGACCGCCTGGTCAAGCGGCGGCACGTCGGGCAGCGCGGACGAGCGCTCTTTCGACGCCACGCCGAGCGCGATCATCCTGCCGGATTTGATGTGCTGGATCGACGCCGGCACCGAGGGGAAACCGAACTGGAGCTGGCCGGAGATCAGGTCGATCATCGCCAGGCTCTGGCCCTTGTACGGCACGTGGACGAGATTCAATTTCGTCATCATCTGAAAAAGCTCGGTCGCGAGATGGCTGGCGGAGCCGATGCCGGATGAGCCGTAGGCGAACGCGCCCGGCTTCGCCCGCGCGAGCGCGATGAAGTCCTTCGCGGTGCGCACGTTGAGCGACGGATTTACGACGAGCACGTTGGGCACCGCCGCGATGAAGCCGATCGCGGAAAAGTCCTTTTGCACATCATACGGCAGCTTGTACAGCGCGGGGCTGATGCAATGCCCCGCGGCCACGATCACTATCGTGTAGCCGTCGGGCGCGGCTTTCGCGGTCAAGTCCGTGGCGATGGTCTGGTTCGCGCCGGGCCGGTTGTCGACGATCACCTGTTGGTTGAATGCCATCGAGTAGCGCTGGCCGACTGCGCGCGCAAGCGTGTCCGCGGCACCGCCCGGGACTACGCCGACCAGAAAGCGAATCGGTCGGTTCGGATAATCGGGCTGCGCGAGTGCGACGCTGCCGGCGCCGGCCATCCACAATAGAAATGCACTGCGAAAAATTTTTGTTTTCATTGCGGCTAAAACGTCATGCCCGTTTTTTTCACGAGCGCGAGCCACTTGTCGTATTCGATTTTCACTTCCCGGGCGAATTCCTGTGGCGTATTGCCCACGACATCGGTGCCTTCGATTTCCATGCGGCGCGCGACTTCAGGGGTCTGCAGCGAGCGGCGCGCCTCCTCGCTCAAGCGCACGACGATCGCCGGCGGCGTCCGCGCGGGCGCGAGCATGCCGAACCACGCGACGACGTCGTAGCCGGGGATGCCGCTCTCGGCAACGCTCGGCACTTCGGGCAGCGCTTTCGCGCGCCCCTTGCTCGTGACGGCGATCGCTTTCAACCGGCCCGCACGGATCAGCGGCAGCGCCGAGATCGGACTGCCTATCATCCAGTCGGCCTGACCGGCGGCGACCGCGGGATACGCGTCGGCCACGCCTTTGTAGGGAATGTGCGTCATCGGCGTGCCCGCCATCACGGTCAACAGTTCAGCGCCCATGTGCACGATGCTGCCTATGCCGGCGGACGCGAACGAGAGACCGCCCGGCTTCGTTTTCGCGAGCGCGACCAATTCCCTGATATTGGACACCGGCAGCGACGGCGTCAGAATCACGATGTACGGATTGGACGTGAGCCGGCTGATCGGCTGCAGATCGCGCACCGGGTCGTAACTTTGCGGGCGCAGCGCCGCGTTGGTCACCACCCCGCTGCTCGTGACGAGCAGCGTGTAGCCGTCGGGCGCGGCCTTGGTGACGAGCTCAACCCCTATGCTGCCGCCCGCGCCGACGCGGTTGTCGACGACGAACGGCTGGCCCCAGAGCTGCGTGTAATGCTGGGCCGCGATGCGCGCGAGCGCGTCGACGCCGCCGCCGGCCGTTACATTAACCACGATGCGCACGGGACGCTGCGGGTAAGCGCCGGAATCAGCGGGTGCCGCGGCGTGCGCGCCCGCGCAAAACCAGATCGCCGCGAGCGGCGTTATGCCCGAATATCGCAATGGGTTCTCCTCACGCGCCATTTTACGTCACACGCGCTTGACGCGTTCGATCGCGGCCGCGCGTTCACTCGGGCAGAATGCCGGCCCCGCGCACGACGGCGGCCCATTTTTTTATCTCGACCTGGATGAAACGCTCGAAATCTTCGGGCGTGCCCGTGGCGAGGTCGGCGCCCTGCCCCGCGAGTTTCTCCGTCATGTCGGGCATCCGCGCAATGCGTACGATTTCGGCGTTCAGGCGCTCGACGATTGCGCGCGGCGTGCCGCCGGTGGCGATCACGCCGAACCAGTTCGCGACCTCGAAGCCGGGCAATCCCGCTTCCGCTATCGTCGGCAGTTCGGGCAGCGCAGCCGAGCGCCTGGCCGTCGTTACGGCGAGCAGGCGCAGGCGCCCCTGCTTCGCGTACGGCAACACCGACAGCATGCTCGCGATCGTGAACGAAACCTGGCCTGCAATGAGATCGGTGATCGCGGGCGTCGCGCCTTTGTACGGGATGTGCGTGACCTCAATTTTCGCGAGTTGACGAAAGAGCTCGCCGGCCAGATGCGACGACGTGCCGTTGCCCGGCGACGCGAAGTTCAACTGGCCCGGATGCGCCCGGGCGAACGCGATCAGTTCCTTCACCGATTTCGCCGGGATTGACGGATGCACGGCAAGCACGTTGGTGACATTGGCGATCAATGCGACCGGCGAAAATTCTTTGACCGGATCGAACGGCAGCGCCTTGAAAAGGCTGGGGTTGATCGTGAAGTTCGCGTTGGCGAGCAGCAGCGTATAGCCGTCGGGCGCCGCCTTCGCCACCACGCCTGCGCCGAGATTCGCGCTCGCGCCGGCGCGGTTATCGACGACTACGGTCTGGCCCAGCGCCTCGGTCAACTTCGCGCTCAATAGCCGCGCGACGATATCGGAGCCGCCGCCGGGCGCGAAGGGCACGACCAGGCGCACGGTCTTCGACGGATAAGCATCCGCCGCGACCGCCATCCCGCCCACAGTCAGCCCGAGTCCGGCAACGACGGCTCGCGGCAAATAGCCGGGCGCGATCATGATTTTTGCGGGGTCCGGCGCGGCGTGAGCCGGTGCGTGATCGCCTCCATGCTGTCGAGCTTTTCCAGGCCGCCGACGAGCGCGATAATTTCTTCCGCGGCTTTTTCACCGAGCTTGCCGGCCGCGAGCGCGCGGAATTTCTCGGTGGCGAGATCCCAGTCGAGGTAGAGATGGCGCTGATCGATGTCCTTGCCGTCGCCGTGCAGCACGCTGCCGTCGTCGAGTTCGATGTCCATGCGCAAGTCCCAGCCGTCGATGCCCGCCATTTCCGCGAGCTCGATCTTGCCGGTCAGCGCGTTCAACTCTTTTGCGCCCTGCAGCTTGCGCACGGTGTCGAAGGTCATGTTGCCCGCGATGATGACGGCAGCAATCGCGAACGGTTTGCTGATCAAACACTGGTCGATCGTGTGGAACGGCCCGCGATAGGGAATACCAGCGTAATTCATGCGCTCGTGCGAGCCTTTCAAGGGTATGCCGACCTTGATGCGCCTGATCCGCCGGTGATCGATGCCGTGCCGCTCGCGCAGGGCGAGCGCGACTGCCGCACTGCCTTGATTGGCGCCGCCGGTGGCGAAGCGCTTGAAGCACGTGTCCATGATATGAAAGTGCGAGCCGAGCTTATCGAGCGCGCCCGCCTCGCCTTCGTTGGTGCCGGAGAAACTCTTGTTGACGCCGTGCGAGCCCTCGAAAATATTCCTGGCGCCGACGAGTCCCTGCGCGGCGAGATGCGCCGCAAGGATGCCCGCGCGCGAGCCGAACGCTTCCTGGAACGACCATTCCATCGAACCGTCGACCCACGGCTGCAATACGCCGCCGCACATGCTGCCCGCGCAGCCCAGCGCGGACTCGAACTGCGGACACGTGAGGCGCAGCATGCGCGCGGCCGCGGTGGCCGCGCCGAAGTAGCTGTAAACGGAGCTCACGCGGAAGCCGCGCGTAAAGCCCGGCACTGCCAGCGTGCCCGCCCGGTCTTCGACATCGTATGCGGCAACGGTCGCGGTGATCACGTCCTTGCCGTTGCGGGCGTTCTCCTCGGCCATAGCCAGCACCGTCGGCACCACGGCGGCGCCGATGTGCGAATGGCTGACCTGCAGCCAATCGTCCTGCAAAATACAATGCGAAGCGACTGAATTCGCGAGCACCGCGTCCTGCGCGCGCAGCTTGTCCCCGGTCATCCAGACGCGAGCCTTGCCGCTGGCGCCTGTTTTAACAGCGGTGTTCGCCGCGACTTTGCCGTTAGCGTGGCCATAACTGCCTACCGACACGCCGAGCAAATCGAGGATGCAGGTCTTGGCCTTGACCACGACGGGCAGCGGCAAATCTTTGTATTTAAGTGCATGGGCAAACTTTGCAAATTCCGTGACGATCATTTTTTCTCCACAGGTTTGCCTTGAGTATATCGGAGAGCCGCCGACACCATCGCGCACCGATGTACGCTATCTTCCTGTTACGCACGACGGAGAGCATGCATGGCACACAGCGACACCAGCGAAATCATCCGCGCCTCGGTCTGGTTGAAGCCGACCGGTGAAGCACTCGAGCGCATCATGAAAGTCATGCGCGCGCTCCACCACGAAGCAGCCGGTCCGCAGGTGCCGCCACATGTCACGCTGCTGACGGGGGCGGAAACCACGCGCGCGAGCGCAGAGCTCAAGTTGAAGCATCTCGCCGCGCGCGTCCAGCCGTTGCGGATCAAGCTCGGCAAAATCGAAGCGGGCGGCGAATATTTTCGCGCGCTGTTCGCAGTCGTCGCAGCCAACGGCGACCTTGCCGCCGCGCAGCGCGAGGCCTACGACGCGTTCGACATGAAGCCGGCGCCGCCATACGCGCCGCACTTGAGCCTCGTCTACGGCAAGCTCGACGACGCGGCGAGGAGGAAACTCACCGACGCCGCCGGCGGCAAGCTCGATGTCACATTCGAAGTGCGCACGCTCTATCTCGTCAATTCGTCCTCAAGCGTGCCGGTTGCCGACTGGCGCACGCTCGCCGAGCATGCGCTCGCCGGCGCTTGAACCCGCAAAAATGAAATGTTGAGAGAACCGCCAACCGCTGGCGGCGCGGACGACGACGACGATGCCCCGCCGTCCGTCGCCGAAGTCCTGCGCGCAGCGCTCGAACCCGTCGCGGCGCGCATCGACGCGGCTTTCATATACGGGCCGGCCGCGCGCGGCGCGTTAAAACCGCACGGCCACATCGATATCATGATCATCGGCCGGGAGATCGATTACACCGACGTAATCCCGCGTTTTATCGCGGCCGCCAAATACCTGGACCGCACGATCAACCCGAGCGTGTATCGCGCGGAAGAATGGCGCAGCAAGATGGCCGCCGGCAATCGCGTGATGCTGGCGCTCATGCAGCAACCAAAAATTTTTGTGATCGGCTCGCAGGACGGCATTCCGCAACCGTGCTGAAGTGCGTGCCGGCAGCGCGCTTCACGCTATGATGGCCGGATGCTGCGAAACTCTCTCTTGCTGTTGTCCACCCTGCTCGTCGCCGCCTGCGCGCAACACGGCACGACTCCGCCACGGGCGGGCGGCGGTTTCGCGCCTTCGCAGCTCGCGAAATCCGATATCGACCGCGTCGCCGAAGCGCACCAGCGCGAGGTTTTCAATAATCTCAAGCTGCTCACGGAAAAACTCTACCGGCGCAATCCGCGCGAGTTGAAGAAAAGCGGGGCGGCGAGCGTCGAAGCGGGGCTCGCGCGCATATTCGAGGGCCGGCACGAGTGGAAATTTCCCGAGCTGCAGGGCAAGCGCGGCACCGACGCGCTCATGCTTGCGTTTCGCGATGACTATGCGGGCGACCGCGTGCTCGCGTTCGTCGCGGGGCTCGGCAGCATGATGCAGACCGCGTTCAACGACAAGACGGAATTCTTCGTGCTCGACGATCTCGACCCGCAACGGCTGTATAACGCGGCGCGCAACGTCGAAATCGCGGTGTGGAAATTGTCCACCGCGCGCGCCGCGCACGGCGACGTATTCCTGCTCTCGAATGAAACCGCCGGCCCGCTGCGCAATCTGTCCTTCGAGCGCGAATTCGGCAAGATAATCGGCAGCCTCGACGTGCTGTCGAAAATCATCGCCGACAAGGAGAACCGCACGATCGTCAAAGTCATCCAGAGTGTGGCGACCGCGGTTTTTCTGCCGCTGAAGCTTCCTTAGCGGACGATCTGTTGCGCGGGGGCGTTCGCGTCCTTATGCTTCAGGCCGCGTTGACCGTGCGGCCGAGCTTATCGACGATAAATCGCGAGCGCGCAAATGCGAGCTGATCGGCCTGTGCGCGGATCGCGGCCACCGCTTCATTGCTGTGTCCGAGGCACGACACGGCCCCTTCAAAGGGCAGGTGATTCCTGCTCACTTCTGCCCATGGCGATAAGCCTCGTCGAACTTCGCTTCGAGAAAACTATTGACGCCGCGGCAGCCGGCGACAACGGCGAGCGCCCACGCGAAGTAATCGCGCTTGCGCTGCTCGTCCCAACCGCTCGGCGGGCTCACCGCCATTGCGCGCAAATTGGACGTCTTGTCGGCGATCTTGAGCATTTTCACGCGGTCGGACTTGTGCGGCGTGTGCTCGACCTGCAGGCGCTTGCGCTCGGACTTGAGCAAAGTTTTGTCGTCCGTCACATCGCGCACGAGTTCCGCGACATCGGCGCCGAAGAGTTCGACCAGTTCTTCATAGGTGACGCCCTGGTCTTCGATGCAGTCGTGCAGCAGCCCGGCAATCACGAGGTTGCCATCAGCACCCCCCGTTGCCTCGGCGAGCAGGTGCGCAACTTCGGCCAAGTGGTTGATGTACGGTTCCCGCGCGTCGCCTTTGCGCCGCTGACCGACGTGCTTTTTCGCGGCGTAGTCGAGCGCGCGCGTAACCTGGACGACATCGATGCTCATAAACTCTTTACTCGGCGCGGATTCCCGCGTCGCGTATCACCTTGCCGAGCCGCGCGCTGTCGTTCCTGATCAACGCGGCAAACGCGTCGGAGGTGCTGCCCACCGGCTCAAATCCGGCGGCGAGCAGGCGTTCGCGCGTGTCGGGAAGATTGGTCACGCGCACGATTTCCGCCTGGATCTGCGCGACGATTTCGGCGGGCACTCCTTTGGGCAGCACGACGCCGGTCCACGAATCGGCTTCGTAGCCCGCTAAGGCCTGTTCGGCGATGGTCGGCACGTCGGCGGTCGCGGCCGTGCGCTTGACGCCGGTCGTGCCCAACATGCGCAGCCGGCCATTGCGGTGAAACGGCAGCGATTGTGCAAGTCCCGTGAACGCAATCGGCACCTGGCCCGCGACCAGATCGTTGAACGCCGGCGTGATGCCTTTGTAGACGACGTGCACGAGCTTCATTCCGGTCATCGCCTGCAGCAGCTCCATCGGGATGTGCTGCGCGCTGCCGACGCCGCCGGACGCGTAGTTCAGTTCGCCCGGGCGCCGCTTGGCGAGGGTGACGAGTTCCTGGACTGACTTGACCGGCAACGACGGATGCACGACCAGACAATTGCCGATCGTCGCCGTCAGCGACACCGGCATGAAATCGCGCAGCGAGTCGTACGAGATTTTCGGATAGAGAGCGGGATTCACCGCGAGCGTGGCGATGTTCGCCATGCCTATCGTGTAGCCGTCGGGCGCCGCGCGCGCGATGAACTCCATGCCGATAATCCCGTTGGCGCCGGTCCGGTTGTCGACCACGATCTGCTGGCCCCAGCCTTCCGTCATGCGCTGCGCGTAGAGGCGCGCGAGCAGATCGACGGCGCTGCCCGCGGCAAACGGCAGCACGAGGCGCACCGGTTTCACCGGGAATTTCTGCTGCGCGAGCGCGAGCGCCGGCAGCATGGCGCAAGCCATCGCGATCAATACTCGCGGCTGAATCTTCATGCGCATCTCCTTCATCGTTCGAACGTCGCGCCATGCTAGCAGGAAATCCGCGCGCACAGCGGCGGCGGAAGTCGCGCAGCGATATACTGAACGGGGTTTATGCATGCACGGAGGCGGCAGGCCAGGCGCCGCGAGGAGGGTTGATGGAATCGAGAGTATTGGGACCGGGTTTCTGCGCCGAAGTTCGCGGTGTGAGCCTTGCCGACGTCGCGGCGCACGACGACGTATACGCCGCGGTGCGCGCCGCGTTCGAAGAGCATTCGGTGCTGGTCTTCCGCCAGCAGCCGATCACCGATGAATTGCAGGTCGCGTACTCGCAGCGCTTCGGCCCGCTCGAAGTCGCGAAAGCCGCCTCGCTCGGCGAAGGCACGCCGTTTTCCATACTCACCAACATCGATCGCGCGACCGGCGAACTGGTGCCGTCCGGGCACAAGGAGGCATTGCGCGCGCGCGCGAACCAGTTGTGGCATACCGACAGCACGTTCAAGATTCCGCCCGCACTCGCGTCGGTGCTGTCCGCGCGCGTGGTCCCGCCGCAGGGTGGCGAAACGGAATTCACCTCGATGCGGCATGCGTGGGCACGGCTGCCGCAGGCAATGCGCGACAAGCTCAGCGCCTCTTTCGCGTGGCACGATTACGCCCACTCGCGCGGTAAGATCGCACCGCAGCTCGCCTCCGAGCGCGAGCGGGCGACCATGCCGCCCGTGTGCTGGCGCATGCGCTGGGTAAATCCGGCGAATGGCCATGCCGCGTTGTACGTGGCGTCGCACACGTGTGGCATCGAAGGTATGCCGCAACAGGCAGCGCTCGCACTCATCGATGAGCTGATTGCGGATGCGACGCGTCCCGAATACACGTACGTGCATCGCTGGCAGGTCGGCGACGTCGTGATGTGGGACAACCGCGCGACCCTGCACCGCGGGCGGCCGTGGCCCGACAACCTGCATCCGCGGCATATGGTGCGCACGACGATTTCGGCGACCGATGCCGACGGTGTAGCGGACTTGCGCCCCGCGCGGGCCGCCGCCTGACGCGCTCGCTGCGCGGCGCCGTGACCGCCTTTCTAGCTGGCTGCGGGGAGTAGTGACCCGCCCTCTCATAGCGCCGCTGCGGCTCGTCCTCGACACCAACGTCTGGCTCGACTGGCTGGTGTTCGAAGACGCCGGCATTGCGCCGCTCAAAGCAGCGGTCGCGACCGCGCGTGCGCAAATTTTTATCGATGACGCGTGCGAGGCTGAGCTCATTGCGGTGCTCGCCTACCCGTTGAGAAAAAAAATCCTGGCCGCCGGCGCGCAGGCCGCTTGCATCGCCGAATGCCGGGGAGTTGCGCGTCACACGCTCGCCGGCGCGACTGAGGAAGTCGCGGACGCGAATCCGTTGCCGGTGTGCCGCGATCGCGACGACCAGAAATTTTTGGCGCTCGCGCGCGCCTGCCGCGCCGATTTTCTCGTCACCAAAGATCGTTTGCTGCTCGAACTCGCGCGGCGCAAGGTCCGTTGCGCGCCGTTCGGCATCATCACGCCTGCCGAACTTGCCGCGGCGCTATCCCCGGATGACGCGTAAACCGCGCATCCGCCGGCGACTCGTTGCAAATAAACCACAATGAATAGACGTCGGGCGTGACTTAGTGCCCACGAGTTGTGTAAATTTCGGACTCACGTAATTCTGAGACGTATTATGCAGTTAGCCCCGCACAAGAAAGCAAAACATTAATGGAGGCGAATATGCGAACGTTACTTGGCTCGCTGGCGTTTTTGATGATGCAACCCGCCCTGGCGGCAACGGATATGCCAGCCTCGTCAGCGCCGGACGTCGCCGAAATGTTGCAGCGCCGGCATGCCAGCCAGTTGCGCGATCAACTCGCGAAAGAAAACCGCTGGGACGAGATTCGCCGGTTGGACGAAGAGCAGGTGCGCCGCCAGCAGGTGTCCAGAAAACAAACGATAACGAGATTGAATGCCGAACTCGCGCGCGAAGGCTCGGTGGACACGGCAGTCAACGGCGACGGCGTTTTCAGCATTTGCGCGCCGGTGCGCGTGCCCGCCAAAGTCAAAGCGGACGCGAACGGAACCGATACGAGCTACGTGCGGTAAGCCGGATTATTCCGGCACCAGCCAGCGCACACGTTGGCTACCCGCGCCATCCTGCGCGAGCACCGGCCACAACCACGCGACGATTTTCCGCGCCGCCGCTTCGAACCCGAACGGCGGGTTGACGACGAGCATGCCGCACCCGCGCACGCTGCCGGCGACGCCGAGATTGCGCACCGCGAGCTCAAGCTGCAGGATTTTGCGCACGCCGGTCGCCGCCACGCGCCGCTCGAAACCCTGCATCGCGAGTGCATCCATCAGCGGATACCATAGCGCGTAGACGCCAGTGGCGAACTTGCGGTGGCCTTCGACGAAGCCGTCGGTCAGGCGCTTGAATTCCTGCGCGCGGTCGAACGACGAGTCGATGAACACGAGGCCGCGCCGCTCGGGCGGCGGCAGATACGCCTTCAACGCCTGGTAGCCGTCGAGCAGGTGCACCTGCACCTGGCGATCACTCGCGAACAGCGTTGCGAGCGTTGCGCAATCTTTCTTGTTCAGCTCGGTGAGGGCGAGACGGTCCTGCGCGCGCATGAAGCGCCGGACAATGCGCGGCGAGCCCGGATAGAAATTCAGCTTGCCATCGGGATTTTCAGCGCGCACGGCGTCCAGGTACGGCGCGAGTTCAGTCGGCGCATCCGTGCGCGGCCACACCAGCGCAATGCCATGCTTGTATTCGGCGTTCTTGCGCGCCCAGTCGTGCGTGAGATCGTAGCGGCCCGTGCCCGCGTGCGTATCGAGGCAGAAAAACGGCTTGTCTTTGTTGGCCAGACCGAGCATGAGCTGGGCGAGCAGCGCGTGCTTGAAGACATCGGCGAAATTGCCGGCATGAAACAGATGGCGGTAAGCGAGCATGGGTGAGGCAGGATTGAGGATTGAGGATCGCGGATTGGACAACTCTTGAGTTTTACATTATTGATGACAAAAACTTTCCCGCCTTCGGCCCCCTCGCTTTGCTCTCCCCACCCTTCTCCCGGAGGGAGAAGGGCTTTTCTTCCCTCGCCCTTCGGGAGAGGGACCG
>JBKJMN010000433.1:0-2765 GCA_046596405.1 Burkholderiales bacterium | reverse complement strand
AACGACGGTCTGGCCGAGCGATTCAGTCAGCTTCTGAGCCAGCGTCCGCGTCAGTAGATCGGTCGAGCCGCCGGGCGCATAGGGCGCGATAAAGCGAATCGGCTTCTCCGGATAGCGTTGGGCAAGCGCCGGATTCGCCGCCAGCGCCATCGCCGCCACGCCTCCTGCAATCAACAATCGCATCCGCTCCTCCGGCCATTATGGAGGCTGCCTGCGTGCGGCAACCTTCCCACATTCTAATGGGGCGCGGACGATTCAGGTAGCTCGGCGAGCAACCCTGCGCGCTAACGCTGGAGCGCCGGAGTGCCGGAGACTTTTTCCGCGCCTACGCGGCCGCCGGGATGCTTTTGACGCCGACGTGGCTGGTGAGGCGTTGCGTTATATCGCGCCGCACCTGGTTGAAATCGATCGCCGAGACGTCGCGCGGGCGCGGCAGCGCGATGCGCGCATCGTGTTCGATGCGGCCCGGCGCGGCGGTCATCACGACCACGCGATCGGACAGGACCACTGCCTCTTCGACCGAGTGCGTCACGAAAATCACGGTCACCTTGGTGCGCTCCCATATCTCGAGCAGTTCCTGCTGGAGTTTTTCCCGCGTCAGCGCGTCGAGCGCGCCGAACGGTTCGTCCATCAGGAGCACTTCGCAATCGTTCGCGAGCACGCGCGCAATCGCGACGCGCTGCTTCATGCCGCCGGACAACTGGCTCGGATAGTAGTCCGCAAACTTGGTCAACCCCACCATGTCGGTATAGCGTGCAGCGACTTCGTCGAGATTCGCCTGCGGCAAACCGCGCTGTTTGGGCCCGAACGCGACGTTCTGCCTGACGGTGAGCCACGGGAATAACGCAAAATCCTGAAACACCATGCCGCGGTCGGGTCCCGGGGCGACGATCGGCGTGCCGTACATTTCTACCGCGCCGGCGGTTGCGGTTTCGAACCCGGCGATGATGCGCAGCAGCGTCGACTTGCCGCAGCCCGACGCGCCGATCAGGCAGACGAACTCGCCCTTATTGATGGTCAGATTGACGTCGCGCAACGCTTCCACCGTCTGCTCGCCGATCGTGAAGCGCTTGGACAGGCCTTTTACGGCGAGGGTCGGCCGCGCGCTGCGATGCAGTCCGGCGTCATGCATGATGTTGCGGGCTCCAGGCCAGGAGCCGGTTGTTGATGGCCACGATGATCCGATCCGAGAGAAAGCCCGCCACGCCGATGACGATCATCCCTGAGATGACGAGATCGGTCCGCGACAACGTGCGGCCATCCATGATCACCGCGCCGAGTCCTTCCGGCACGCCGGTCATTTCGCCGACCACGATCAGAATCCACGCGAAGCCGTGGCCCAGGCGCAGGCCGTTGAAAATCGACGGCGTCGCCGCGGGCAGCACCACCTGGCGAAACAGCGATGAGCCGTTGCAGCCGAGCATCGATGCGGCTTCGAACAGCCGGTAATCGACCGACCGCACCCCGAACGTGGTGTTGAGCACAATCGGAAAAAACGCCCCGAGAAAAACCAGGAAGATCGCGGCGTTCGGCCCAAGCCCGAAAAATATCATCGACAGCGGCAGCCAGGCGGTGACCGGCACCGGGCGCAGGATCTGCAGCGTGGGGTCGATGAACTCCCGTACGACCTTGATTCGCCCGATCAGCAGACCCAGCGGGATACCGACGGCCGCGGCCGCGAAAAACCCGCCGTACACGCGCTGCACCGATTTCCAGAAGTGGATGTGGATGGTTTTGCTGAAGGCGTCGTCGTAGATACCGCCGAACGTAAAATCGTAGAGCATGATCGCGACGTCGCGCGGCAGCGGAATCAGCCGCGTGCCGGTAATGCGCACGCACAAATCCCACGCGAGCACGAGCGCGAGCGGAACGACGAGCGGCGTCAGCCAGCGCTTGAGCTTAACTGCCAGCCGTGAACCCGCTGACTTTGCCGGCGCTGTATAGACAAGTTCCACTGCGCTTGCCCCGTTTCTGCGCGCCGCTTACTTGGTTTTCGCCAGCTCGGTGACGAAACTCGTATTGATGAAAGTGGCGTAGTCAGGCAATGCGCGTATCTGCTTCTTTTCGAGCATCTCCGAGCCGTAGTACTTGGCGCGCTTCACCCAATCGGCATCCGTATTCCACGTGAGTTCCACGTTCGGCGCGGCGATCTCTATCGTCGGGCGCGGCTGGCCAAGCTTCAGCGCCGCCATCTCGACGAACGCCGCGCGGTTAGACATCGCATACTCGGTCGCCTTGCGATGGATGGCGAGGAACACTTTCACCAGTTCCGCGTTCTCCTTGATCATCAGGTCATGCGTAGTCATGACCATGTTCACCGATCCGGTCGGCGTGCTGTAGGGGAACTCGACTATCTTGCCGACACCTTTGGCGACGCTGATCGACGGACCCGGCTCGGCGCCGACGTAGGCGTCGATATCGCCGCGTTCAAGTGCCGCCGGCATGTCGCTGAACGACACGCGTATCGGCTGAATGTCCTTGATCGACATGCCCTCCATTTTCAGGCGATCGAGGATTACGACTTCCTGCGTCGAACCTGGCAGGATCGCGACTTTTTTGCCCGCAAGATCCTTGATCGACTTGATGTCCGACTTGGCACCCGCCACCACCGCCATGCCGCGATTGCATTGTGCCCCGATGATGACCACCGGTTCGCCGGCAGCCCCGCCGAGCGTCGCGGCAGCCAGCCCGTAGGTGCCGAAATCGACGGAACGCGTGACTACCGCATTCTTGCCGTCGGTCGGCGTTTCATAAGGAATGACTTC
>JBKJMN010000294.1:0-14830 GCA_046596405.1 Burkholderiales bacterium | reverse complement strand
GGAAACTCTGATTAAGTAGTTGCAAATTGATTGAATGATTGTGTAAATGCGCGAATCGATAAAAATGAGTTGGTTTACCGACGTTCAGAGGCGTTCTGAACGTCGTTTCTGCCGCTTTTTTGATTCACTGGACGCACCTATCCTGTTGCAGTCGCAACAATCGACGACGAACCATATACAGATTGGCCAGCGCACAGGTCACGAACAGGCGATTGGCGTTTTTCTTGAGTCCGCGGTAGCGCACCTTGGCGAAACCGAAGATGCGCTTGATGATCAGGAATGCATGCTCGACTTTGGCGCGCACCCTCGACTTCGTGGTGTTCTTCGCCTTCTCGGCCGGCGAGAGCGGGTTGTTTCGCGTGGCCTTGTGGTGGGTAAAATCCAGAGCGTTGGGTGCATGTTCCTTGATGACTTCGGTCTGACCGCTGTATGCCGCGTCACCCCATACGCGGGTTTCCGCGCCGTGCAGCAAATCCGGCAGGGCTCGGCTGTCGTGCACGTTGGCGGCAGTGAACGCCACCGAATGCATGAGCTTGCTCTGGCTGTCCGTGCCGATGTGCGCCTTCATGCCGAAATACCACTGGTTGCCCTTCTTGGTCTGACACATCTCCGGGTCGCGCGCCTTCGACTCGTTCTTGGTCGAGGATGGCGCGCTGATGATGGTAGCGTCCACAATCGTGCCCTTCGCGACCTGGAAGCCGCACTCCTGCAGGTGTCGCCCGATCTCTTCGAACATCCGCTTGCCCAGTTCGTGCTTCTCCAGCAGGTGACGAAACTTGCAGATGGTGGATTCGTCGGGCACCGGTGCGCGCCCCAAATCAATGCCCGCGAACCGGCGCATCGACACCGAATCGTTCAGCGATTCTTCCATGGACGGATCCGAGAGGTTGAACCAGTGCTGAAGACAGTGGATTCGAATCATCAGCTCAAGCTCGATGGGCGGGCGCCCGTCACCTGCTTTGGGATACACGGGGAACACCAATTCGCACAGCCTCTCCCACGGCACGACGCGATCCATCTGCGCCAAAAACTCGGCTCGCCGCGTCGTCTTCGCGTAGCGTTCAAATCCCGCGGTGGCCAGTGTCATTTGTTTCATCGTTCTTCGCCTCTCGATTCGTCTCGTACTTCGTCTACAACGTACAAGACTTTCGATTGGATGACTTAATCAGAGATTCCTTAGGTGTCAAATCCCCACTTTATTAAATCGCCAGTCTCCGCATCACGACGCTCCCGGTCGTTTATCCCCTTGTGAGACGCCGAGCAGTCGCAGGCAAGGCCGGGAATTCGGCGAGGACTGCTTGAGCTCTCGCACGTTTTATGTGTTCTTTCATTTCGAGAGCGAGTTCCACAGCCGCCGGCCTTGTCGAGCAGCACAGGGCCACCGCGCCAGTGGCGGCTCACCGGGGCGGCGGCGCCAAATGTTCTACTGGTACGCGGTATAGGGATCGGCAGTATTGTTAAGACTCCCGTTTACATGCGCCGCTCGGCGTCCTTCCCCGCTCCACGCTGCGCGAGTCCGAGTCCAGGCCACTCCCCTTTGGTTACTTTCGCTTGGCCGCGCAAGGGAAAGTAACTAGCCGCCGGGCTACCCCCGGCAAGACGTAAAGAAACTGTACGCTATGTGTAACGCGATCGATTCGATGTCTTCAATCGCCTTGGGGGACCAGACTATTCGGAGAGCCATTTGCCAAGGCGGGCTTTTGCATCCTCATGTGAGATAGCGCCTTCCGCTTCGGCCCGCTGAATGCCGCGGTTAACCTTTTCGAGGACGTACAGATGGTATTGAATATCCTCAAAACTACTGTCGTCCGGCAGCGCCTCAAGCATTGCTGCCGCTTCAATTTTGGGTGTGCTCACGGGGACCTCCGAAATGGTATTTATTGGGGCCAGTCTGCCCCCTATTGATCGGATGCCAGCTTTGCGCTGGTGACAACCTTCGCCCATTTTTCGATTTCGGCGCGAAACTGCCGGTTGAATTCGGCGGGCGTCGTCCCGGCCGGTTCGACGCCGACGGCATTCCAGCGCTCGCGCATGTCCGGCGCCTGCATGATGCGGATCGCATCGGCGGCGATTTTCGCGATCACCGGCGTGGGCGTGCCGCGCGGGGCGAACAAGCCGTACCATACGTCCATCTCGTAGCCGGGGACGCCGGCTTCAGCCATCGTTGGCACGTCCGGCAGTTGCGACGAGCGCTTGAGCCCGCTGGTCGCGAGCGCCTTGACCTTACCCGCTTTGATCATCGGCAATTGCACCGGTATGCCGCCGAAGTACACCGACATCTGCCCGCCGATCAAATCGTTCATCGCCTGCGGCCCGCTCTTGTACGGCACGTGTACGATGTCGACCCCGGCCAGCAGCTTGAAAAGTTCGCCCGCCATCTGATCCGAACTGCCGCTGCCGCCGCCCGAGCCGAACGTGAGCTGACCGGGTCGCGCTTTCGCGAGCGCGATCAGTTCCTTGACCGAGTTGACCGGCGACGTCGGACTGACAGTCGTCACGTTGTTGCGCGACGAGAGCTGGGTAACGGGCTCGAAATCGCGCAAGGCGTCGTACGGCAGCTTGCGGTAATAAGCGGGTGCGATCGCAAATGAACTCGACGCGAACAATATCGTGTAGCCATCGGGTGCCGATTTCGCCACCAGATCGGCGCCGATATTGCCGCCCGCGCCGGCGCGATTATCGACGATCACCGTCTGGCTCCACGCCTCGGTGAGTTTCTGCGCGAGCACGCGGCCGACGATGTCCATGCTGCTGCCGGCGCCGATCGGCACGATGATGCGCGCGGGCTTGGTGGGGAAGTCGGCGGCGTGCGCCATGGTGGACACGCCCAAGGCACACCCGGCGATAGCGAGGATTGTTTGGGCGATTTTCATCCGGGTTAATTGGCCTTCGCGCCCGCCGCCTTGAACACTCTGCTGCGCATCACGATCTCGTCGCGCACGAGCTTGTCGAATTCCTGCGGCGTCGATGATTTGGGCACCGCGCCCGTGTTGAGAATCTTGTCGGCGACGTCCGGCAGCTTGAGAATGCGCGCCACTTCGAGCGCGACTTTGTTGACGACCGTGCGCGGGGTTTTGGAGGGCACTAATATGCCGTACCAGCCGTCGTATTCAAACCCGGGCAAAGCCGCTTCCGCGATCGTCGGCAAATCCGGCAGCAGCGCGAGCCGCTCCTTCGTCGTCACCGCGAGCGCCAGCAGCCGCCCGCTTTTCAAGAGGCTCATCGCCGGCAGCACCGGCGCGACCATGTACTGGATGCGGCCGCTGATCACGTCGTTGATCGCCTCCGGCGTGCCGCGATAGGGCACGTGCACGGTGTTGATGCCGGCCGCAAGCTTGAAGAGTTCGCCCGCGTAATGTGTGCCGCTACCGATGCCCGACGAGCTGAAATTGAACTGGCCGGGCTTTTGCTGCGCCAGCGCGATCAATTCCTTTGTCGATTTCGCGCCGAGCCCGGGCGCAACGACCAGCACGAGCGGCGTGCTGACGACCTGCGTTACGCCCGAGAAATCCTTCACCGAATCGTACGGCAGCTTGTCGTAGAGCGCGGCGCTTCCGGCGAAACCCGACGACGTCAGCATGAGCGTATAGCCGTCGGGCACAGCGCCCGCGACGATACTGCCCGCGACCGTGCCGCCGGCGCTCGGCCGATTGTCGACGACGATCTGCTGGCCCCAGCTCTCGAGCAGCCTGGGTTGGATGAGGCGCGCGAGGATGTCACTGGCGCTGCCGGGCGTAAACGGCACGACCATGCGGATCGGGCCGCTCGGATAACTCTGCGCCGCGCCATTCGCCGCAAATCCCGCCGCGAGCAGCAGCCCCGCAAGCACCGTCATGCGCCTGGGCAAGTTCACGATTCTCCTCCACTGGATGCGCTGATCGCCGTAACTATCAGCTTGGTCTATCATGACATAGTACCGCAGCAGACGACTGCGCCGACACGCCGGACCGCAAGAGTCCGTGACGAAAAATGGAGGAGCACTCATGAAAGCATTCGCCGATTGCGCGTTGTATGCGACCGCCCTTGCCACCGGCATTGCGTTGCCGCTCGCGGCCGCCGAGCCGCCGTATCCATCGCATCCGCTGCGCATCATCGTGCCGTTTGCGCCCGGCGGCGCGTCCGACGTGGTCGGCCGCCTGCTCGCGCAGAAACTCGGCGAAAGCATGGGACAGACGGTGGTAGTTGATAACCGCCCGGGGGCGGGCGCCAACATCGGCATCGGGCTCGCGGCGAAATCACCGGCCGATGGTTACACGCTGCTCGTCGCGAGCTCGGCGTTCGCCGTCAATCCGTCGCTGTATGCGAAAGCGCCGTACGATCCGTTCCGCGATTTCCAGCCGATCACGTGCGTGGGCAGTTCGCCGAATATCCTCGCCGTGCATCCCTCGTTTCCGGCGAAGAGCGTCAAGGAACTCATCGAGCTCGTGCGCGCGCAGCCGGGCAAGCACAATTACGCATCGACCGGCACGGGCACCACGCCGCATCTTTCAGGCGAGATGTTCCGCCTCGCGTTCAAGCTCGACCTGAACCACATCCCGTTCAACGGCGCCGGGCCGGAATTGCAGGCGATGGTGTCGGGACAGGTGCCGGTCGGATTCGCGTCGGTGCCGAGTTTCGCGCCGCAGGTGAAGGCCGGACAACTGCGCGGCCTTGCGGTCACTGCGGATAGCCGCACCACCGTGCTGCCGGACGTGCCATCGATGGGCGAGCTCGGCATTCCGGGCATGGCGGGCGACACGTTCCAGGGCCTGTTCGCGCCGGCCGGCATGCCTAAACCGGTCTTCGCGCGCCTGCACAAGGAAATCGTGCAAGCGCTCGCGCGGCCCGACGTGCGCGAACGTCTGGCCGGCATCGGGCTCGATCCGGTGGGCAATTCGCCGCCGGAGTTCGCCGCGCAGGTCAAAGCTGACATCGCGAAGTGGCGCAAGGTCATTCAGGACGTCGGCATCAAAGCCGACTGATTGAATTGTTGAACCGTTCGCCGTGATGTATAAAAGCGTAAGCAATGTGCGCGTGATCTAGAAAACGTAGGGTGCAATAAGCGTCGCGCATTGCACCGATATCTAGCCATACGGCGCAATGCCCGCTGGTTATTGCGCCCTACGAAATGCGTCCTGCCTACTCGCGGCGTATGCCCGCGTCGTTGATGACTTTGCGGAAACGCGCGACTTCGGCGGCCATGTGGCGGTCCAGCTCGGCAGGCGTGCTGCCCACGGCTTCGGAGCCATCCGCAGCGAGCCGCTCCTTCACTTCCGGGGCCTGCAATCCGCGCGCAATTGTCTCGCTCAAACGTTTAACCAGCGCCGCGGGCGTCGCTTTCGGCACCACCACGCCATACCAGCCTATCGTTTCATAGCCCGGCAGCGTTTCGGCAATAGCCGGCACCTCGGGCGCGGCCGCCGAGCGCTTGAGCGAACTCACCGCGAGCGCGCGCACTTTGCCCGCGCGCACCAGCGGCATTCCGGACGTGATGCTCGCGAACACGAGCTGGACCTGTCCACCCGCGAGATCCGCGAGCGCCTGCGGCGGCCCTTTGTACGGCACGTGCGCGAGCTTGATGCCTGCCGCCGAGCAAAACACCTCGGTCACGAGATGATTCGAGCCGCCGATGCCGGTCGAGCCGTAATTGAGCCTGCCCGGCTGCGACTTCGCCAGATCGATAAACTCGCGCACGGTACGCGCGGGCAAATTTGGCGTCACTGCCATTACGTACGGATTGCGCGAAACCAGGCTCACTCCGGCAAAATCGCGCACGACGTCAAACGGCAACCTGGTGTCGAAAGCCGTCGCGGACAACTGCGCAACCGCGAGCATCATCAGCGTATAACCGTCGGGCGGCGCTTTCGCGAGCATCTCCGCCGCGATCGCGCCCGTCGCACCCGTGCGGTTGTCCACCACCACGCTCTGGCCGAATGCCTCGGACATTTTCTGCGCGACCGTGCGCGCGGCAAGATCCGATCCGCCGCCGGCGGAGAAGCCAGCGAGCATGCGGATGGGGCGTGTCGGGTAGTCTGCTGCTAACGCGCCGGCAGCGAATATCATCGCCAGCAATGCGTGCAGATATAAAATTTTCATATTGAATAATGTTCGAAATTCTGTTTAAAGCATTTTGTAGCCACAGATTAACGCGGATAAAATCAAAAACACTGATAGCCACAGAGGGCACAGAGTTCACAGAGGGATAGTCAAAATAAAAATGCTCTGGAAGACTTAAATATTTTCTCTGTGCCCTCTGTGCTCTCTGTGGCAAACGCTTTTTGGGTTTGGTTTCATCTGCGTTTATCTGCGTGTATCTGCGGCCAAGAAATAATTCACTCCTGCTTTATCCCTGCATCCTTGATCACGCGCGCCCAGCGCTGAAGCTCCTCCGCGATCTTCTTGCGAAACTCCTCCGGCGTGTTGGTGGCGGGCTCGAGCGCGCTGACGGCGAGGCGCTCGCCCATATCCGGCGACGCGACGGCGCGTACGATTTCTTGATTGAGACGCTTGATAACCGGCAGCGGCGTCCCGGCAACGGAAACCACGCTGTACCAGTTGCTCACGTTGACGTCCGCAACGCCGCTTTCGGCGAGGGTCGGCACGTCGGGCAAAAGCCGGCTGCGCTTGGGTGAGGCAGCGGCGAGTATCTTGAGGCGCCCGGCCTTGACGAGCGGCAGTGTCACCGGCGCGGTCGCGATCGTCGACTGAATCTGCCCGGCGACCACATCCGAGATGGCAGGGCCAACGCTCTTGTACGGCACGTGGATCATGTTGATGCCGGCGCGCAGCCGAAAGAGTTCGCCGGTCATGTGCGTGCCGCTGCCGCTGCCCGCCGAACCTATCGTCAGCTTGCCGGGCTGTGCTTTGGCCGCCGCGACGAAGTCTTTAACGCTTCCCGCGTACGGCAGGCCCGGGTTCACGACCAGGATGTAGGGCGTCTCGGCCACTACCGAGACCGGATCGAAGTTCTTCAGCGCGTCATACTTCGGGTCCTTGAAGAAAGCGATATTGATGGTGAATCCCGAATCTGCGAGCAGCAGCGTATACCCGTCGGGGCTGGCCTGCGCGGCGATCTGGGTGCCGAGCAGCGACGCCGCCCCCGGCCGGTTGTCGACCACTACCGTCTGCCCGAGCTGTTCAGTCAGCTTCTGTCCGATCAGCCGCCCGACAAAGTCCGAGCCGCCGCCCGCGGCGAACGGCACGATCAGGCGGATCGGCTTGGTGGGATAGTTTTGCGCGAACGAAGTGCAGCAAGCAGACGCTGCAAGGAGCGCGATCAACGAACGCGAGACAGACGTTTTCATCCCTGACCCCTTAGAAACTAAAGCAGTTGTAGCCACAGATAAACACAGATAAACACAGATGAAAGACAAATCGAAAACTACCGAAATTGTTTTTGATTCTATCTGTGTTTATCTGTGGCTAGTTTGCTTTTGATTTAACTATTCGACCTTAGCGCCCGACACCTTCACGAGCTTGCCCCACTTCTCGTGCTCGGCGCGGATGTACGCGGCGAGCTCGTCGGGTGAACTCGTGACGATGTTGAAACCCTGCGCGGCGATCTTGTCGCGTGTTGCGGGCTCGCGCAGGATCTTACCGATTTCGGCATTCAGACGCGCGGCCGCATCTTTCGGCATCCCCGCAGGGCCGACGATGGCGACCCAGTTGCCGAGTTCGAAGCCGGGAAAGCCCGCCTCCACCATCGATACCGTGTCGGGCAGCACCGGATCGCGTTTCGCGCTGGTGACCGCGACCGGGCGCATTTTGCCGGCCTTCACGAACGGCATCAGCTCGGGCATGTTGTTGAACAGCAGCTCGATATTGCCCGAGATCAGGTCGACCGCGGCGGGACTGCCGCCCTTGTAAGGAACATGCTGCAAATCTTTCGCGCCATACGCGCGCAGCATTTCCGCGGCGAGATGGCCCGGCGTGCCGATGCCCGAAGAGCCGTAGCTCATCTTGCGTTTCTGCGACAGCGCGATGAGGTCTTTGGGCCCCCGGACCGGCACCACCGGATGCGCCGCGATCAGGAGCGGAATTTCAGCGACGCGCGTGATCGGCGTGAAATCCTTGAGGATGTCGTAGCCGAGTTTCGGATAGAGCGTCGCGTTGATCGTATGCGTCGCGCTGATATTGCCTATCGTGTAGCCGTCGGCGGGCGCGCGCGCAATCGCTTCAACGCCGATGTTGCCGCCGCCGCCCGGCCGGTTGTCGATGATCACCGTCTGGCCCATCAACTCGGTCATGCGCGCGCCGATGATGCGCGCAAGAATGTCGTTGGAGCCGCCGGGCGGAAACGCGATGATGTAGCGGATCGGCTTCGCCGGATAGGTTTGCCCCAGCGCGCCTACTGCCGTCACCCCCAGCGTTACGAGTGCGGCGTACGCGACTGCAGTGTGTAGTGCGTTCTTAACCATGCTGCGCTCCTTCGGAATTTACGACTTGTAGTCGGGATAATGTTGCTCCACCAGCGCTACGCCCGCGACCCAGTCGCGGCTCGTCGCATCGTATTGGCCGACGTGGCCGAACATGCGCGCGCGCTCTTCGCACAATGCGCGCGAAGGAATGATGAGCTCGGACCCGCCCGCCAGCGCACCGATTTGCGCGCGGCAGGCGAGTTCGAGGAAATGGTTCTGCACGTAGGCGTCCTGAATCGTTTTGCCGCACACCACCGCTCCGTGGTTATTCAACAGCATCACCCACTTGTCGCCCATCGCGCGCGCGAGGCGCGCCGCACCTTCTTTCGTCGCATCGTCGCCGTCATACGGGTAATAGGCGATCTGCCCGTGAAAGCGCATCGCCTGTTGCGACAGCATCAGCAAGCCCTGGTTCTGCGCCGACACTGCGATGTTGGCCGGCGAATGCGTATGCACAACCGCGTTGAGGTCGGGACGCTCGCGCAGTATCGCACCGTGGATGTTGTAGGCCGACGGCGCCGCCTTGTATACGGAGGCGAGCACCTGTTTGCCATCGAGATCGTATTTGACGAGATTGGAGGCAGTCACCTGCTCCATGAACACGTCGGCCGGCTTGACGAGGAAATGTGACGGCGCGTCCGGCAGGCGCACGGAAATGTGGTTGTAGGTCAGATCGACGAACACGAAATGCGCGACGAGCCGGTGCGCCGCCGCGAGCTCGCAGCGCAATTGCCATTCGGCGGGGCTTACCTGTTCTCGCACGCTGGCTGCTGCAATCATGCTTTTTCTTTCGAATGCGGTTTGCTGCCGAATCACCGGCGGGCCACCCGGGCGAGAGCCAAATCTTAACCAGTTTTGGCACCACGCGCATCGGCGGCTAGGGGATTTTTCGGGCAAAATAATCGGCGAGAGCATCCGCTGCGACCCCCATCCAGAGGCATTCATGGCAAGAACATTAATCAAAAACGCGACCATCATCTCGATGGACTCCAAAATCGGCGGCCTCAACGGCGGCGACATACTGATCGACGGCGAAACAATCGCCGAAGTCGGCCGCAACATCAGCGCGGACGATGCCACGGTCGTTGACGGCCGCGACCGCATCGTGATCCCGGGACTCGTCAACGCGCATATTCATACCTGGGAGTTCGCGCTACGCGGCATCGGCGGCAACTGGGTCGGCAGCCGCGATTACCACGCGAACATGCATCAGGGCATGGCCACGCGCTACACCGCACGCGACGTCTACCTCGCGAACCTGATGGGCGCGCTGAATCAGATCCATCACGGCACCACTACCGTCATGGACTGGTGCCATATCGTCAAAGATGCCGAAATGACCGATGCCGCGATCGACGGCCTCGTCGACGCGGGCATCCGCGCGATGTTTGCGCGCGGCACGGTAAAGCCGCCGGTCACCAGGGATGCAACGCCTTATTACAAGATCCCGTATCCGCGGGAGCAGATACACCGTTTGCGCACCGGGCGCTTCGCATCCGACGAAGGGTTGCTGACGCTGGCGATGGCGATTCTCGGTCCCGACTGGGGCGAATACGACGTCGCGGTGCACGACATCCGGCTCGCGCGCGAGTACGACCTCATCAATTCAGCGCACTCGTACGGGCGCCAAGGCAAGCGCGTGGTCGAGGACGGGTATCCGCGGCTGGCGAAAGACGGGCTGCTCGGCCCCGATCACAATATCGCGCACGGCAACTGCTTCGCCGAAGACGAATTAAAAATCGTGCTCGATGCGGGCTGCACGATCACTGCGACTTGCTTTACCGAGATGCTCAATTACGAGCAGCCGGCGATGATAGGCCGCATGGCGAAGTTCGGCGCGATGCCGTCGATCGGCTCCGACTGCGACCCCTATTTCAACAGCTCGATGCTGTGGGTCATGCGGCACGCGTTCCATCATCAGCGCGAGCTCGACAACCGCAGCCTATACGCGCTCGGCCAGTGGCCGGCCAAAACCCAGCACTCGACCCAGACGCAAGATGCGCTGTACTGGGCGACTATGGGCGGCGCCCGCG
The DNA here is from genome assembly GCA_046596405.1 of Burkholderiales bacterium. Taxonomy (GTDB): domain Bacteria; phylum Pseudomonadota; class Gammaproteobacteria; order Burkholderiales; family SG8-41; genus PALSA-1004. The sequence goes on along the minus strand of JBKJMN010000294.1, from coordinate 4,401 downwards.
CGATGAAGCTCGATCACAAGATCGGCTCGATCACGCCCGGCAAACAGGCCGACCTTGCGCTCATCGATACACGCGGCATGAATCTCTTTGGCGCCATGCCCGGCGGCGATCCCGCGCATGCGATCGTGCTGTACGCGGAAGCGGCCGACGTCGACAGCGTGATGATCGCGGGGCAGTTCGTGAAGCGCGGCGGCAAGCTTTGCTATCCCGCGGACAAGTTCGCCAAGCTGCGCGACGACGTGCTCGCTTCGCGCGAGCGCATCATGCATGAGGCGGGTTATACGTACAAACCCGTCGCGAAGGGGCCGATGCCTGAGAAGTTCGTGTAGTTGAAAATCCAGCCCAGATAAACGCCGATGAAAATCAAAGAACGGTTCGTTAAAGTGACGCAGCGCTTCGGTTGTATCTGTGTCTATCTGTGTTTATCTGTGGCAAAAAAAATTGCTTTGGTATTGGTACTGAGCACCGCCGCGGGTGCAGCATTTGCGCAAGCAGACAAATACCCAACCCGCCCCATCCGCATGGTCCACGGCTTTATTTCCGGCGGCAGCGTCGACATCACGGCGCGGCTGCTCGCGGCGCACATGGCCGAGTCACTGGGCCAGCAGGTGATCGTCGATGGCCGTCCCGGCGCGGGCGGCACCACCGGCGCGGCGATCGTGGCGAAAAGCGATGCCGACGGCTATACGCTCTTCCTGATGGCATCCGGCCACGCGACGTCGCCCGGCCTCTATCGCGCGTTGCCGTACGATCCGGTCAAAGATTTCACCATGATCTCGATGGTCGCCAGCAATCCAATGGTCGTTCTGTCCAATCCGACGTTTCCCGCGAAGACGATGCAGGAACTGGTGCAGCGCGCGAAAGCGGCGCCGGGCCAGATCAACTACGGCTCGGGCGGCATCGGCAGCGGCATGCATCTCGCGGCGGTGCTCTTTCAGGCGCGCACCGGCGTCACGCTCAATCACGTTCCGTACAAAGGCGGCAATGCAGGTCCCGTCGCGCTGCTTGCAAACGAAATACCGGTGCTCTTCACGACGGCGGGCGGCTCGACCACTTACGTTGACAGCGGACGACTGCGCGCGCTCGCGGTCACGACCAGGAAACGGTTCGTGCTCTGGCCCGACGTGCCGACGATAGCCGAAAGCGTCGCGCCGGGCTTCGACGTGCTCGCGTGGTATGCGGTTGCCGCGCCGAAAAACATGCCGCCGGCGCTCGTCGGCAGACTCAATTCAGTCGTGCACGCGATACTCAAGCGGCCGGATGTCACGGAAAAACTGCTCGTGCTCGGCGCCGAAACGCGCGCGACCTCGCCGCGCGAAGCACAGGATTTTCTGGCGTCGGAAGTCGCGCGCTGGACGAAGGTCGTGCGCGACGAAAAAATACCGCCGCAGGATTAAGACCCGCCGCTATCTACGCACGAACACGCTGCAGAAGCGCGAATTACCGAGCCAGGTCTGCTCGACGACGACAGCGCCCTTGAACACAAATGTTCGCTCGCAGCGCACCAGGTCGCCGCCGCCGCCAATCGCGATGCCGGTGCCGACGCCCACACCCACGCCCCGACTGCCGCCAAATACGCCGATCGACGGATAGACTGCGCTGCCGCCGCCGACGGCGGATTCCGAAAACCAGGTGTAAACATAGCTGCCGTCGGAGCGCACCGTATAACGCGCGGGCTGACCCCACTGGCCAACCACCGCGTCATAACCCGCGCCCTGCCAGCCCGCGCGCGTCGCGGAGTAATCGACGTCGGGTGTCGCGCAGCCAGCGAGTGCGAGCGCAACGGCTGCCGTCGCACTCAGCAAGCAGACCCGATTCGTAGTCAAGAAACGCCCCATGAAAGTCAGAGCCTCGATTAAACCGATGGTTCCCTGCGTTATCTACTATCGAGCGCGCGGCATTTCCATCAGTTTGGGATCGGGATGGTTTCTACTTTGGTTATTTTCATCGCAAGACCTCCTTGCGCGTGCTGAACCGGGGCCGCGAGCTCAACGGCCTCGAGCGGATGCGATAAACTGCGGCCTCGCCGTCGCGCTTCAAGCGCGCCGCGCGCTCCGGAGGAATAATGCATTCATCGTCAGTCCTGTCGATTTCGTTCGCCGCGTCGCTCTTCTTTGCGGGCGCCGCTGGTGCCCAGACCTATCCGCACAAGCCGATCCGTGTCGTGATGCCGTTTCCGATCGGCGGGCCGAGCGACATTCTCGGCCGCGCCATCGCGCAAAAATTGGGCGAGCAGATGAACGCCAATCTCGTGCCGGACAATCGCGCCGGCGCCGGTGGCAATCTGGGCCTGGCGCTCGCGGCGAAAGCTCCGCCCGACGGCTACACGCTGCTCGTGACATCGTCCGCGATTGCCGTCAGCCCCTCGCTGTATGCCAGACTCGATTACGACGCCGCGAAAGATTTCGCGCCGATCGCGCGCCTTGCCGAAATCCCCAACGTGCTCATCGTCAACCCGTCGGTGCAGGCGAAGTCGCTCAAGGAATTCGTCGCGCTCGCGCGCGCCAACCCGGGCAAGTTGAATTACGGCTCCGGCGGCGCGGGGACCACCAACCACCTCGCCAACGAACTGCTGATGAGCCTCGAGAAAATCAGCCTCGTGCACGTGCCGTACAAGGGCGCGTCGGTCGCGGTGTTCTCGCTGATCGGCGGCGAAGTCGACGAAGTGGTGGTCGCCGTCGCGTCCGCGCTGACGCAAATCCGCGCGGGCAAGGTGCGCGCGCTCGCGGTGCTCTCGGAGCGGCGCTCGCCGGCGCTGCCCGAAGTGCCGACGGCAAAAGAAGCGGGCGTCGATAATTTCGTGATGCCGATCTGGTTCGGCATGTTCGCGCCGGCGGCGACGCCGCGCGATATCATCGCGCGCCTGAATCGCGAGGTGACCAAGGCGATGGCCGCGCCCGACTTCCGCGAGCGCCTGGCCGCCGCCGGTGTTGAGCCCTGGCTCGGCACCCCGGATGAGCTGGCGGCGCTCGTGCGCACCGAGACCGCGCGCTACGCCGCGATCATCAAGCGCGCAGGCCTCAAGCCGGAGTAATAGTTCATTCCAGCGTAGAGCTTCTTCGAGTTTGTCTCGAGACTGGCGGGACAATCCGCGGGTTTCGAAGCATTTCTCCACCTCCTTTAGCGGATCACAATTTTTAAGTTTTCTTTTTCGCGCAGCGACCTTTATGATGGCCCTTCGCAGCCGGCATCCAGACCGGCGCAGCACACAGTGAAGGAGATCTTAATGGCAGGTGAAACCACCGCGGTGCTGGCGCAGTTCGCGTCCGCGCTCAAATACGAAGATATTCCGCAGCGCACGCGCGAGTATTGCAAGAACATCCTGCTCGATACACTCGCCTGCGCGGTGGCCGGCCACCAGGGCGAGGAGACGCATCAGCTCGCCGCGCTCGCGTCCGGCCTTGCGCAGTCGACCGAGAGCAGCGTCATCGGCGGCGACCGCCTGTCGCTCGCCGGCGCCACGCTGCTCAACGGCTACCTGATCACCGCCGTCACCATGTGCGACATTCATCGTTCGACGCTCTCGCATGTGTCGCCCGAAGTGATACCGCCCGCGCTCGCGATTGCCGAACGCGACGGCGTGTCGGGACGCGATCTGCTGGTCGCGATTGCGCTCGGTTGCGAAATCACCACCCGCGTTGGTCTCGGCCTTAATTATCCGGAGGCGCGCAAGCGCGGCTGGCACGGCCCCGGCGTGATCGGACCGTTCGGATCGGCAGCGGCAGTCGGCCGCCTCATTGGCCTCGACGCCACCCGGATGGCGAAGGCGTTCGGGCTCGCCGGCAGCCAGTCCGCAGGCACGTTTGCCGCGTGGGGCACGCCGACGGTCAAGTTCCATCAGTGCCGCGGCGCATTGTCCGGCTTGATGGCAGCGCTGCTCGCCGAGCAGGATTTCCTCGCGACCGGCGAATTTCTTACGCACAAGGACGGCGGGCTCTTCAACACGTATTCGAATGGCGGTACGCCGGACGCAGCCACCGCCGAACTCGGCCAGCGCTGGGAACTCGAGCAGATCGCGCTGCGGCTGTGGCCTTCCGCCTCGACCATTCAGGGTTTCATCACGGCGATGTTCGATCTCGTCGAAAAACACGATCTGAAGCCCGCGCAGGTGAAAAAGATCAGCGTAAAAATGGGCCAGACCGCGGTCGATATGCACGGCATGTTCCCGCGCTACAAAGGCAAGTTCGATGCACTCCTGTCGACGCACTATGCCGCGGCCGTGGTCCTGCACGATCGCGAATTGACGCTCGCCCAGTTCGAGCCGGCGCGCTACGACGATCCGCTGCTGCGCAAATTTGCCGCCGAGCAGGTTGACGTGACCATCGATCCCGCGCTGACCGGCGTGCAGGCGGTCGTTGACGTGCATACGATGGACGGCAAAACGTTGAGCATGCGCTGCGA
>JBKJMN010000159.1:0-24017 GCA_046596405.1 Burkholderiales bacterium | reverse complement strand
GCCGCTGAACTAACTTCTGCGCTTGCGCGTCGTCACGGTGTTGGCGAGGATGCCGATGCCCTCGATTTCGCATTCGATCCGATCGCCGTTTTGCAGGTACCACGTGCCCGCGCCCTTGTAGCCCATCCCGGTGCCGGCCGGCGTGCCGCTCGAAATCATGTCGCCCGGCTCGAATCCGGCGTGCGAATACCACGCGATTTGCGCGGGAATTTTGTAGATCTGGTTCTTCGTGCTCGAGTCCTGGCGCACTTCGCCGTTGACGCGCGTGACGATGCGCAGATTATGGGGATCAGGGATTTCGTCCTTGGTCACGATCCACGGCCCGAGCGGCGCCGCCGTCGGGAAATTCTTGCCGATGCAGATATTGCCTTCCTTGCGCTCGGCAAACTGTACTTCGCGGCACGATAGATCGTTCATGATGGTATAGCCAAACACGTAGTCATAGGCTTGCTCCGCCGGCACTTCGCAGCAATTGCGCCCGATGACGATGGCCAGTTCGTTTTCATAGTCGAACGTGTCGGTCCAAGCCGGCTTGCGCACGGTGGTGTTATGCGCAACCACGCAGCTCGTCAATTTCACGAATCCGGCGACGCGCGTGTAGACTTCGCCCGCGCCTTCAGCCGCGTGATCGGCGTAATTTTTGCCGACGGCCATGATCTTTCCCGGCTTGAGCGGCGCTTCGAGGGTTACCTCAGCTAACGCGAATACCTGGGGTAGTCGGTCGCCGCGCGCGAGCGCCGTTTCGGCGTCGGCGAGCGCGGCCCTGACGGCCGTGAGCCCCTTGTCACCGTCCTGGATGCATTCGAGCAGGGTGCCCGGCAACTGACGGCCGGGCAGCGCGGAAATGTCGAGCACGCGCTGGTCGGCAAGCAGCACGCCGAAATGGCCGCTGCGCGCGCGCGCGGGACGAAACGTCAATAGTTTCATGCGTTCTCCTTTGGAATTTTGGCCTCTTCGGGCGGCTTCACGTGGCGGAACATCGCGAGCAAAATAAGATCATAGACGATTTTCAGGCTGCCACAGATTATGAGCGGCCAGCCGAACGACGAGAGCGCGAGCAGCCATCCTGCGAACAGCGGACTCACCGCGGCGGCGAAACTGCGCGGAACGGCGGTGACGCTCGCGGCCGCCGCGCGCTCCCCCGGTGTTACGACTGCCATCACGTAGGACGTGCGCGCCGGCACGTCCATCTGCGATAGCGCGAAGCGCAGCATCATGAACAGCAAAGCGAGTGGCAGCGTCGGCATTAGCGGCACGAGTATCAAAAACAGGTTGGACGGCAGGTGCGTGAACACCATCGTATTGATCAGGCCAAAGCGGCGGGCGAGGGGGGCAGCCGCGAGCTGCGAAAACGCGCTCAGTATTCCCGTCCAAAAAAATATGGTGGCGGCGGTAGCCACCGACAGCTGGAAGCGTTCAAAAAGCCACAGCGCGAGCAGCGATTGCACCGCGAAGCCGCCCGCGAAAGCGTCGAGGCTGAATACCGCGGCGAGTGTATAGACGATGCGCCTTGATTTGCCGAGCGGGATGTTCGGCGCCGACTCATGCGGCTCCACGCGTGGCGACAAGCGTCGATAGAGCATGAAGCAGACGAGGCCAAGCACGCCGTAGGCGACGAACATCATCTGGATGGCGGGCTTGAGATCGATCGCGAGCCCATCGCCCGCGAGCGCGGGGAGGGCGGCGGCCTGCGCACCGAGCGCACCGATCAGCGCTCCAGTCAGCGTGTAGCGCGCAAACAGCGCCGTCCGGTGTTCGGAATCGACTGTGCGAGTGAGCATCGCATGCTCGAGCGGCCCGAACACGCTCAAGTCGCCGCTCGAAGGGTTGATGGTGCCAACCGCGGCAATGATCAGCAGCGGCCAGAAATCGGGGGTCGAAACGAACGCAATACCGGTCGCGAGCATGAGCAGCGCAGCGATTTCGAGCAAGCGGCGCTGCCGGTAGCGATGGGCTATGTAGCCTATGGTGAGCGTCGTTGCACCCGAGCCGAGCAGAGTGGCGGTGACGATGGCGCCGATCTCCAGCGCGCCGAAGCCGAGCAGCGCGAGGTAGTAAGGAAGCAGCAGGCTGACGTAGCCGTCGCCGAATGCGCGCAGCCCGCGCGCCCACAGCAGCAACCTTGCGTCGGGCAGCACACCGGGCGGCAGAAACTGGAGGGGATGAAGGGAAAGCCGCATGGAATAAGTGCGCGAGCGTAACAAGATTCGCCGGAGCCCGCGAGACGCGCGCGTTTACCGGTCATGGCCTATTTGATAGTATCGGTCATCGCTTGAAGGAGACTTTTATGATCGATGTTTATAGCTGGCCCACGCCTAACGGCCACAAAGTGCACATCATGCTCGAAGAGTGCGGACTCAAATACCGCGTTCACGGCATTAATATCCGGACCGGCGATCAGTTCAAGCCGGAATTTCTCGCGATCAGCCCCAACAACCGCATCCCCGCGATCGTCGATAGCGACGGTCCTGACGACAAGCCGCTCTCGCTATTTGAATCCGGGGCGATCCTGATTTATCTGGCGGGCAAAACCGGCAAATTTCTGCCGCAGGATCTGCATGAGCGCTACGCTGCATTGCAGTGGCTCATGTGGCAGATGGGGGGCGTCGGGCCGATGTTCGGCCAGGCCAATCATTTCCGCGCGTATGCGGTGGAAAAGATCGCTTACGCGGTCGACCGCTATACCAACGAAGGCAACCGGTTGACCGGGGTGCTGGACCGGCGCCTGGCCGAGGCGCCCTATCTGGCGGGGACCGAGTATTCGATTGCCGACATGGCCGTATTTCCATGGCTGCGCAATGCCGACAAGCGCGGCATTGATTTGCCCGCCTATCCGCATGCGCAACGATGGTTCGACGCGATCAATGCAAGGCCTGCGGTCACGCGGGCGCTGCAAGTGTTAGCCGACGTCAACAACACCGCCCCTCACGACGACAAGTCCCGCGATATTCTGTTCGGTAAAACGCAATTCGCCCGGCGTTAGGACGCCTTCAGCGCTCGGGCGGCTCCGGTCCCGGCGATATCGACGGGCCCTCCCTTGAATGGGCATGTGCCCATTAAATGAGCAGCTGGCATTTTCAGGGGTCGGAATTTGTCCGACGCTGGGTTCAGTGATGCACCCACAAAGGCGCTGAAAAAATATGTTAAACCGTTGAATAAAAGAGGATTAATATTTTTACCATGCAACCGGCATACGTTTCCAAACGTCGGTCGATTTGGGGTAAAATTTTCGTCCTTTCCCGCGTGAGCCAGCGTGGGCGGATTTACGAAAAAAGCATCTGGTCGTCAAGAATCAGATTGCCAACAGGAGAAGCAGAGTAATGAAGCAAACGGCCGCTGCAGCGCGTATTCCGGATCTCGTAGAAGCGCCGGACTACGTCCAGCACAAGTCTCTCAAGGCTTGGGTGCGCGAAATGGCGCAACTCACGAAACCTGACGACATTTACTGGTGCGACGGCTCCCAGGCGGAATACGATCGCCTGTGCGACGAAATGGTCCGCAGTGGAACCCTGATTCGCTTGAACGCCGAGAAGCGCCCGAATTCGTTTCTCGCGCGGTCTGATCCCGATGATGTCGCGCGAATGGAAGATCGCACGTTTGTGTGCAGCAAAACCCAGGATGAAGCCGGCCCCAACAACAACTGGGTAGCGCCGGTCGAAATGAAGGCGACGCTCAACAAGCTGTTCGACGGTTGCATGCGCGGACGCACTATGTACGTGATCCCGTTCAGTATGGGTCCGCTCGGCTCGCACATTTCGCACGTCGGCGTCGAGCTGACGGATTCGCCATACGTCGTGGCCAGCATGCGCATCATGACGCGCATGGGGCGAGACGCACTCGACGTGCTCGGCAGCGACGGCTTTTTCGTGCCGTGCGTGCACTCGGTCGGGGCACCGCTCGCGGCGGGCCAGAAAGACGTGCCGTGGCCGAGCAACAAAACAGACAAGTGGATCGTGCATTTTCCGCAAGAAAAGTCGATCTGGTCGTTCGGCAGCGGCTACGGCGGCAACGCGCTGCTCGGTAAAAAATGTTTTGCGCTGCGCATCGCGTCTATCATGGCGCGCGAGCAGGGCTGGCTGGCCGAGCACATGCTGATCCTCGGCATTCAGCCCCCCACCGGCGAAAAGCAATACATCGCCGCCGCGTTCCCGAGCGCTTGCGGAAAAACGAATCTCGCGATGTTGATTCCGCCCGCAGCATTGAACGGCTGGAAGGTGACGACCATCGGCGAGGACATCGCCTGGATCAAGCCCGGCAAGGACGGCCGCTTGTACGCGATCAACCCCGAGGCCGGTGCGTTCGGCGTTGCCCCGGGCACGTCCAAAGAGACCAATCCCAACTGCCTTGCCGCGCTCGGCTCAAACGTGATCTACACGAATGTCGCCATGACGCAGGATGGCGACATATGGTGGGAAGGCATGACCAAGACACCGCCCGCCGATTTGATCGACTGGCAGGGCCGGGAATGGACGCCGGACAGCGGGCGCAAGGCCGCGCATCCGAACGCGCGATTCACCGTGCATTCATCGCAAATCCCGTGCGCCGACCCGGATTGGGAAAATCCGAACGGCGTGCCGCTCTCGGCATTTTTGTTCGGCGGCCGCCGCAGCACGACCGTGCCGCTCGTGACCGAGGCGAAAGACTGGGTCAGCGGGGTTTATCTCGCGGCGACGATGGCGTCCGAGACGACCGCCGCGATGACGGGCGCGCAGGGCGTGGTCCGGCGGGATCCGTTTGCGATGCTGCCGTTTTGCGGCTACCACTTTGGCGACTATTTCACGCACTGGCTCGACCTCGGCGCGAAACTCGCGAAGCCGCCGCGCGTGTTCGGTGTCAACTGGTTTCGGCTCGACGAGAACGGCAAGTTCTTATGGCCCGGGTACGGCGAAAATATGCGCGTACTGAAATGGATAGTGGAGCGCTGCATGGGACGGGCGAATGCGACGGACACCCCGCTTGGGCGCGCGCCGGCTTACGAGGATCTCGACCTTGCCGGCATGACGGGCATGGACCACGAACGGTTCGGCAAGCTCATGTCGCTCGATGCCGAACTGTGGCGCAAGGAATTGCAGGATCACGATACGTTGTTCAAAGGTTTGAAAGACAAATTGCCGGGCGCGCTGATAACACAACGCGACGCGCTCGCCAAAGGTTTTGGGTAACCCGCGCTAATTCTCCTTACGAGTGGTTACCACCAGCCCATCGGCCAAAACCGGTGGGCTTTTTTTGGCTGTGGCCGCGCGAACGGTCGCCGCAAGCGGCTGATTTACGGATAATTTTTCCAGAACTCCGGCGTGAACGCGCGCACTTCCTGGCGCTGCTCGCCCAGACCGCTCAAGCCGAGCGTCATCACGTCGCCGTCCTTCAGGAACACGGGCGGCTTTTTGCCGAGGCCCACGCCCGGCGGAGTGCCGGTCGCGATGATGTCTCCGGGTAAGAGCGTCATGAAGCGGCTGATGTAGCTGACGAGGTAGGCCGCGCCGAAAACCATCGTACGCGTATTGCCGGTCTGCATGCGCTGGCCGTTCAGATCGAGCCACATGTCGAGCGCCTGCGGATTGGGCAGTTCATCCTTGGTGACGAGGTAGGGTCCGATCGGGCCGAACGTGTCGCAGCCTTTGCCGCGGTCCCACTGGCTGCCGCGTTCGAGCTGAAAGTTGCGTTCGGAGACGTCGTTGACGACGCAATAGCCGGCGACGTAGTCGAGCGCCCGCTCTTCCGGGACATAGCGCGCCGTGCTTCCGATCACGACGCCGAGTTCGACTTCCCAATCGCCTTTGCGCGCGCCCTCCGGCAATACGACGGGATCGTTGGGGCCGGTGATTGAAGTCGTGGTCTTCATGAACAGCAGCGGCTCGCCCGGTACTGCCATGCCCGCTTCGGCGGCGTGGTCCGAATAATTAAGTCCTACCGCGACGAATTTGCTGATGCCCGTGTACGGCACACCAAGCCGCGGTTTGCCTTTGACGAGCGGCAGCGATTCGGGCTTGATTGCGGACAGCTTTTTAAGTCCCGCGGGAGAAATCGTTTGCGCGTCGAGGTTGCCGATGACGCCGGAAAGGTCGCGGATCTGGTCCAGACGATCGAGCATCCCGGGCTTTTCATAGCCGTTCTTGCCATAGCGCAGCAGCTTCATTCGATGGTTCCTGCCTTTTTTTATTTATTCGATTCAGCGTGCATGCGGCGCCGTTACATCCGCGTCAACCGGGTTCCGCGATGCCCGCATAGCGCCCGCGAAAATAGACCAGCGGCGCACGCTCGGAAAAACGGTAGCGCAGCACGTTACCGATAAAAATGACGTGATCGCCGCTATAGTGCCGGGCCTCGGTGCGGCATTCGAACTGCGCAGCCGCCTGATCTATCAACGGCGTGCCGTGTTCGCTCACCATGTGGCCGACGCCTTCGAACTTGCGCGATATCGCCTGCGCGAAACGCTGGGCAAGCGGGATCTGATCCTGCGCAAGTACGTTGACCGCAAAATGCGTAGCCTGCAGGAAATTGGGTAGATTGGGCGAGCGCAGCGAGAGACTCCACAGCACGAGCGGCGGGGCCAGCGATACCGAGCTGAATGAGTTGCAAGTCAGCCCGATCGACTCGCCCGCGCCGGTTTTCGTCGTCACGATCGTCACACCGGTCGCGTAGAGTCCCAGCGCTTTGCAGATCTCGCGCGGGTCGGCGTCCGCACTCGGAACGTGGAAATCGTTGTCCATCGGCATTACAAGGTGGGCAGATCCGGCCCGATACCCAGGAGGCTCTTGCCGGACATCGTCGTCGCGATGTCCCACGCGAGTGCATAGTGGCTATTTGCCGCATGCACGTCGCGGAAGCTGCGCTGGATCGATTGCTGATTGAAAAGAAATTCCCCGCCGCCGGCGCCGAACAGCAAATCGACGCTTTCGGTGCACAGATGGGCGGCGTACGCAGCATCGCGGCGCAACCGGATTTTCTGGTCCGTGGCGGGCACGGCCCGGCTCACCGCCATGGCCATCGCCTCCTTGCAGTTGCCGATCAGAATACGCTCGGCCGCAGCAACTGCCGCCGCCGCATGGCCGAGCCGCGCCTGCGTGGTGGCGTAGTCGGCCAGCAGCGTCGTTGCATAAGCGGTAATGCGGTGGCGCGTATCTTCGACAAACACGTCGATCGCGCCCTGCGCAATGCCCAGCGAGGCGCCGGCCACTACATACGGAAACATGTCGAATACCGGCAAGCGGTAGAGCGGCGCGGTCTCCCCGCTGGGCGCAACCCCGGTTTTCATCCGGGCGACCGGCAACGCGCGGTGCGCCGGCACAAACACGTCTGCAACCTGAATATCCTTGCTGCCGGTGCCGCGCAGTCCGGCCACGTGCCAGGTGTCCAAAGCTTCGTAATTTTCCTGCGGCAGGATGAACACGTAATATTCCGGCAACTCACCCTGGGCGCTCGCGACTATTCCGCCCAGCATGCACCAGGCGCAGGCGTCGATGCCGCTCGAGAATTTCCAGTGGCCGGTCAACTTGAACCCACCGTCCACACGTTCGGCGTGTCCGGCCGGGAAGGTGAGGGCGGATCCGACGAGCGTATCGGGCGAGCGGCCCCAGATTTCTTCCTGCATAGCCAGCGGCCACAGCGCCAGCATCCAGTGATGATTGGCGAGATTGGCGAGCACCCACGCCGTCGATCCACAACCGCGGCCGACGATGGCAGTGAGTTCGACGATGGCTTCATACGAAAGCTCGCTGCCGCCGACGCGCGTCGGCTGCAGCATGCGAAACAGGCCGCTGGCGTGGAGATCATGCAAGGTTTCGTCGGGGATGCGGCGCAGTTCCTCGGTACGCAGTGCCCGCTCGCGCAATACCGGCACGAGCGCTTGCGCGCGGGCTATCAATGTGTCGCGGGTCGGCGGCGCGGTCATCGGGCGATCACGATTCGACGCTGACGATGGAGCCGGTCGACGCCGACTTGAAAATGGCTTCCAGCGCCGAAACGTTCGCGATCATTTGCGCTTGCGGCACCGGATAAGGTGTCCCGCCTGCAGCGGCGTCGGCAAAAGCTTCGAGGTTGGCAAGCACGTTCGGCGCCGGCGCGTACTCCTTCACTTCGCGCCTGCCGCCTTGGAACGTCGTCGTCAGCGTCCAGCCCTCCGGCGCTTCCGGATGCGTTTTGTCGCGCACCTCCACCCACCCCTTGGTGCAGTACACGGCAAAGCGCCCCTCGAATGGCGTCGCGAGGATCGCGCTCAAAAGCGCATGTCCGCCGTTCTTGAAAGTTACCAGTATCGCCAGCGTGTCGCCATTGACGAGCTGGCTGCCCAGTTGTTTGACGCTCGCGAACACCCTGTCGGCCTCGCCGAAAACCCCCACCGAAAGGTCGAGCAGGTGGATGCCCGTCGCAGTCATCGGGCCGGCCGGCGCTTCCTTGCCCGATAGCCGCCAGTTATCGGCCGCGAGCGTGAGGAACTTGTCCTGGCTGAAGTTCGCTTCGACCTGCAGCGGCTTGCCGAGCTTGCCGGACTTTATAAGAGCCATCGCCTCGAGCACCGGCGGCTCGAAACGTTTCTCATGGCCGACTGCCAGCGTCACCTGGTTGGCGTTGACGGCGGCGATGGCGCGCAATACATCGGCGCGCGTCATCGACAGCGGCTTTTCGCAAAACACGTGTTTGCCGGCATTGGCGGCGGCAACGATCTGATCGGTGTGCTGGGTGTGGGGTGTGCACAGCACTACGCCCTGAATGGCGGGATCCTTCAATATCGCGGCGTAATCGGGCACGATCTCCACCGCATGCTGGCGCGCAAAGTCGGCGATGCCCGCGGCATTGGGCTCGACGACCTTGTCGACCCGTAGTTTGGTGCTTTTCTTGAGCAGCGGCACGAGGGTCTTGCCCCACCAGCCTATGCCCACGACTGCAACGTTCAACACTTATCATCTCCTCCGGTGACGCGCGGGCCAGTGACGCGCGGACCTAGCGCCCGGACCCGGCGATTGCAGCGTTTACCGCCGGCATCACTTTTTCGGCCATCAGTTCCATCGATCGTTTGCTGAGCGCCGGATCAATCCAGTCGTGGCATGAATATACCAGCGTGCCAAAATCGCCGGTCGTCTCGCGGAAAGCGAGAATCTGGTCGACGACGCTGTTGACGGTACCGGCGAGCACGAGCTCGTTCGTCACGTACTCGGGTGTGATCGCTGCGTCCGGCATGGCCTGGTCGACCTTGAACAGGTTGCCGCGGTTACCGAAGCCGACGAGCTTGCGCACGAGCTGCTTGAAATAGAAGTGGTACGGGCCTTCCGCCGACTTGCCGTAACGCTGCGCGGTCTGGTCGTCGTCGGCCACGAATATGCTCTTGGCGACTCGCCAGTCGGCGGTATCCGCAGTCTTGCCGACGTTGGTCTTGCCCTCGACGAACTTCGGCCAGTGCGTTTTCACCCACTGCGGCATCAGGAAGTTGGCCGAAATCGGCAGCCAGCCGCGTTCAGCCATTGCCGTGACGCCTTTGGAGTAGGGCGCAACCACCGTGCCTACGATAAGCGGATGCGGCTTCTGAAACGGCTTCAGGATAATGCCCTGGCCGATTTCCGGAATCATGGTTTTCGCGGTGGTCACGTTCCAGAACTTTCCCTCGATGTTGTAGGGCGGCTCGGACTCCCAGATCTTGAGCACCATGTTGATGCCTTCGACGAACATCGCATTGCGGTCGTTGCCGAGATTGCCGAAGACTTCGGCATCGGACATCAGGCCACCGGGGCTGATGCCCATGATGAAGCGGCCCTCGAGCATATTGTCCAGCATCGCGACCCGCGCGGCGACCGCGGCCGGGTGAGTGTTCGGAATGTTGATCGTCCCTGTCCCGAGCTTGATGCGTTTGGTTTCCGTAATCAGGCTGGCGAGAAAGGTCATGCAATCGGTCACGGTCTCGGCGGCGTCGGTGATGTGCTCCCCGACATAAGCTTCCTCGAAGCCGAGCTTGTCGGCGAGGATGATCGCTTCGCGGTCTTCGCGCAGCGATTGGGGATAATTCTTGCCGGGCGGGTGGACCGGCATCATGAACATGGCAAGTTTCATGCGTACATCCTAGCTAGCGTGTGATCGATTGTCATGCGAAATGTTGCACATCCAGCGCCGCGCTGCGGGACTCAGGACGCGCGCCCGATGTCCTCCGGGGTGATCGGCAATTTTACCGGGCGCCTGAGGCGCGCCGATAAATCGATCGCTTTGGTTAGCATCAAGCGGTTGTGTCCTTCGCGCGCGGTCGCGTGCTGCGTCGGGACGCCGAGCGCCACCCGATTGAGCCACGAATTGGTTTCCTCGCGCATCGGCCCGCGCAATTCGCCGAGCGCCATGTCGCCCACCGGGTAGCTCGTTAGAAAGTCAACATGCCGCCGCTTATCGGGGGCATAGCCTTCGCCCTGCACCACATTTGTTGCCAGCACGATGTCGCGATGCGTGTCGTCGATCGTCAGTACGCCTTCGGTGCCGACCGCGCCGACTTCGAGACTGTAAACCGCACCCGGCCATACCTCGGGCAGCGCCCACGAAATAACGCCGTGATAGATCGCGCCGTCATCGAAAGTGATCATATAGCCGGTACCGTCAATGCCTTTCCACCGGGGGCCGAGCGCTTTGTCGACCGAGCGTGCATAAACTTCGACCGGCTGCTTGGCTTCCATCAGCCACATCACGACGTCGAGCGCGTGCGTGCCGGAGATCACCATCGGTGAAATCTCCGCTGGATTATCCGAGCGTTTGTAGTTGTCGATCGCGACCAGCCGGTTCATGAACGCGCGCGACGTCACCATCGTCACTTCACCGAGCGCGCCGGTCGACACTTTTTCCTTCGCGACGAGCCAGCGCCGGCGAAAGCGCTGGGTATAGCCGATGACGCAATCGACGCCGGATTTCTCGATCGCATCCATGACCATCTGCGACTCGGCGAGATCCGTCGCCAGCGGCTTTTCGATCAGCATCGGCACGTTGCGCTCGATACCGGCGAGCACCGGGTCTACGTGCAGATGCTCGTCGGTCGAAATTATGGCGGCGGTGACTTCGGGGCGCTTGAAGAGCTCGCGGTAATCCGCGGTCACGAATTCGGCGCCGACTTTGTCGCCCACCAGCTTCGCGCGCGCGGGATCTTTTTCGGCGATGCCGATCCACGCCACCTCCGGGTGGCGCGCGGCGAGTTCGCCGCGAATCAGGCCGACGCGCCCGGCGCCGACTATGGCGAGCCCGATTTTTTTCGGCTGCTTCCTCACTTCATACCTCCGGCTGCGACGAGGGGCCGCGATTCGGGCAGCGGCAGATTGACCGGCTCGTTGCGCTCGGCCGAAATATCGGCCGCGATATACACCTCCATGACCTGGCGCGCCTGTTCGGCGGTCACCAACACCGGCCGGTCGCACGCGACCGCTTCGATAAAATGCACCGTCTCGGCTGACATGGGGCCCGCGTAGGTGTGCTCGACAAATTCGCCGGGCATCGTCGACATCGGGTGCACGATGCCCGTATTCATCGTCGTCAGCATGGTGTCGCGATGCGTATCGTCGATGATGAGCGCGCCCTCGGTGCCGACGAATTCTATCCAGGTCATCGAAAAATTCGGATAGGCGGGCGGCAGGCTCCAGCCCGCGCAGATCACGAACGAGACGCCGCTGTCCATGGTGACCGTGATGTACTGCGTGTCGGGCACATCGGCGCCGCTTGCTTCGCGCATCGCGCCGTAGTTGACCTGCGAGTAAACCCGGATGGGCTTCGCGGGCTCGAGGCACCAGAGTATGAAGTCGAGATCGTGGGTCGCCTCCATCGCCGCCGGCGAGAGTTTGGTGCGGCCGGTGATTTTCTTGCCGAGACTGCGGCCGATATGGCGGCTCACCAGCGCGCTGACCGGCTTGCCCAGCGTGCCGTCGGTCGCGCATTTTTTGACGTAAGCGAATTTCGGATTGAAGCGCTGCGAGTAGCCGATCGTGAACTTGAGCGCGTTTTTGCGCGCGATCGAGATCAATTCGTCGGCTTCATGCAGCTCGATCGCGATCGGCTTTTCGAGAAACACGTGCTTGCCCGACGTCAGGGCATCGCGCGCCATCGGAAAGTGCAGCACCTCCGGCGTCGCCGAAATCATCACGGCATCGATCGCCTGGTTGCCGAGTATTTGCTGATAGTCAGCGGTCGCGGTTTGCGCGTTAGTGGCTTTGGCCACTTCAGCCAGGCGCTCGGGCCGCGTTTCCGCCAGGTGCAGGGTTTTGACCAGCGGATGCGTGGCGCAGGTCTGGGCGCGAATGCCGCCGCACCATCCGGTGCCAATAATGCCGACGTTGATTTGCTTCAAGGGAATTCCTGTGCGTGGATGCGGTGTGTGGTGCCAAAGCGGGGCGAAGGCGGGCATTGTAGCAACGCATGCAGGCGCCCACAATTCCAATCAATAAGTTTTGTCAGCACTTCGCGGGCGCGTTAGCATAGCCCGCGAAAAGTCGCGAACCGGATAATCGCAGGAGGTCGTTGCTATGCAATTCGAAGTCGACATGCTGGCGCCGGGGGCCGGGCGCATCATCGGCACCGAGCGCCGCCTGGAGGTCATCGCGAAAAATGTGGCGTTTGGCGAAGGGCCCGTATGGGACCGGCGCAGCAGGCAGTTTTTTTTCACGGACATTTGCGGCGACACGATCTGGAAATGCACGCCTGGCGCGCCGCCGCAGGTCGTTCTCCAACCAAGCGGGCACGCCAACGGCATGTGCATGGACCGCGAGGGGCGGCTGCTGGTAGCCGGGTGGGGCGGACGCACGGTTTTCCGCTTCGAAAAGGACGGGTCGCGCACGATGCTCGCGTCGCACTACGGCGGCAAAAAAATCAACAGTCCGAACGACATAGTCGTGCGCTCCGACGGGCAGATTTATTTCACCGATTCGCCCGGCGGCATGCTGAACGTCGGCATGGTGGGCGACGATCTGCAGAAATATCTCGATATCCAGGGTGTATTCCGCATTACCACGGGCGGCGAGCTGGTCCTGGTTACCGACGACTTCGTCTATCCGAACGGCCTGTGCTTCTCGCCCGACGAGAAGCTGCTCTACGTGAATTGCAGCCGCGAACGCCTGATTCGGGTCTACGACGTGCTTCCCGACGGCAGTGTCGGGCGCGGCCGCTTGTTCTATCAGTATACAAACCCCGAACGCGGCAATCCGGACGGGCTCAAGTGCGATGTCGAGGGCAACGTCTATTGCACCGGGCCCGGCGGCATCTGGGTGCACGACCCGCAGGGCGGCGTGCTCGCGCGCATGAAAGTGCCCGGCCATCCGACGAATCTGGGTTTCGGGGATGATGACTGGCGCTCGATTTACGTAACCTGCGTCGGCAACGTCGTGCGCACGCGCACCAACGTCCCCGGCGTAGCCGGCTGGTAACGAAAGGAGCAGGCATGACCTGGAAATTCGAGCGGGTCGCGGGGCCGTACAAAGGCATCACCGGCGGCATCGTGTGGGATGGCGGCGGCGTTCTGTTCAGCGCGGTGCAGGAGGAGCGCATCCTCCGGCTCGAACCGGCTACCTGCCGCGTCGATGTTTTCCGCAAATACACCGGCCGCACCAACGGGCTCGCGAGCGGCCGCGACGGCGCGCTTTTCGGTGCCCAGGAAGGCGGGCGGCGGGTCATACACTTCAAGTCCGACGGCTCGACGGCGCCGACCTGCGAATTGCTCGACGGCCGCCGTCACAATCAGCCGACCGACTTGGCCGTCGACCGACAGGGGCGCGTCTGGTTTGCGGATCCGCACAATCCCGTTGCACCGTATGGGCCGCCGGTCTATCCGTTTCTCGAACGCGGTTCGATACTGCGCCTGCAGAGCGACGGCGGCAACGCGTGGCAGCTACGGCAAATCACGCACGATACGAGCGAGCCCCGCGCGCTCCTTTTATCGGCGGATGAACGCACGCTCGTGGTCGCGGAAGGCAATGTGGAGATGGGCGGGGCGTGCGATTTGCGCGCTTATGCGATCGCCGACGACGGCAGTGCGGGTAAGACGCGCATATTGTATGAGTTCGGCGCCGGTGAGCGCGGCATCGAAGGGCTGTGCCTCGAGAGCACGGGCAACATTATTGCGTGCGGAGGCGGGAAAAAGACCGGCGCCGGACCGTTCATTCACGTTTATTCTCCCACCGGCGAACTGCTCGAATCGCATTTGGCCCCGTGTGAGTTGCCGATGCGCTGCGCGTTCGGCGACCCGGCGCTGGACAGCTTGTATCTCACGGCCGGCGATGGCTGCCTTTATCGGGCGCGCGGCACGGGCCGGCGCGGTACAGACCGTCGTTGACGCGGGCGTTACGCGCTGTAGCATGAGGTAACACCGGTATAATCCGCGGTTTTCCCGCGCGCCAATAATGCGCGCTTCAGAGGAGGTTGCAGTGAAACGCATCGACACTCACAGTCATGTCATTCCCGAAACCATCATCGATGCCATGCGGGCGCAGCCCGATTTGTACAAGACCAGGATCGGCGGTACGCGCGGCAGTTACACGTTCACTCGCGGTAAAGTCACGTTCGAGCTGATCACCGAGTTTTACGACGCCGATGCAAAAGTCGAATCGATGGATCGCAAGGGCCTCGATATTTCGTACATTTCACCCGGTCCGCAAACGTTTTTTTACGGGCTGGGCGCCGATGACGCGTTAAAGACCGCGGCCCTGGTCAACGACGGCGTGGCCACGATGGTGGCGGCGCGTCCCGACCGGTTGCGCGGCATGGCGACTTTGCCCATGCAGCATCCCGATGCCGCAATCGCCGAACTCGAGAGGGTCGTCAAGGAATACGGCTTCAAGGCGGTCGAACTGGGCACCGCGATCGGCGACGAAGAACTTGCCGAACCGAAATTCCGGCCGGTGCTGCGCCGTCTGCAGGAATTGAAAGCGGTCGTGTTCGCGCATCCGAACACCCAGGGCGCGGGCGGCCGGCTCGACTGTTGGTATCTGACCAATCTCATCGGCAATCCGCTCGATACGACGATCATGGTCGGTAAGCTCATGTTCAGCGGCGCGCTCGACGAACTTAAAGACCTCAAGATCCTGCTCGCGCACGGCGGCGGCTTTCTGCCTTATCAGATCGGGCGCTTTCAGCACGGCCACGACGTGCGCGCGGACACCGCCGCAATTACCCAGTCGAAGCCGCTCGATATGTTCAAGAATTTCTATTTCGACGCATTGACGCACAGCCCGCAGGCGACGCGCCATCTGCTCGAGATGGTCGGTTCGGAGCGCGTGGTGCTCGGCACGGATTCGCCTTTCGACATGGGCGAGGAACATCCGCTCGAGCATCTCGAGAAAGTCCCGCGGCTGACGGCGAGGGAAACCGAAGACATTTCGTACAAGACCGCGGCCAAGCTGTTCGGCGAAAAATTCCACGCATGAGCGCTGTCCCGCGCAAACCCCGCGCGCACGCGCCGGCTGTCCGCACCGCCGCGGCGGTTGGGATAGTCGGTCTGGGCATCATGGGCGGCGCGTTCGCCAAGCACCTGCGTGCCGCGCGCTTCGACGTCATTGGCTATGACGTGGCCGCAGCCAGGCGCACGGCGCTGCGCAGGATCGGTGGCACCGCGATGGTGTCGTCGGCAGCGGTCGCGGCGAAATCGCGGATGCTGATTACGTCGCTGCCTTCGCTGGCCGCATTCGAGGCGGCGTTGTTCGGCAAGGATGGCGTCGCCGCCGGGGCACGCAAGGGAACCATCGTTATCGAGGCGAGTACCCTGCCGTTGGAGGTCAAGGAGGCTGCACGCAAGCGGCTCGCCGCAACCGGCGTGATTTTGCTCGACTGCCCGATCAGCGGCACCGGTGCGCAGGCAGCGGCTAAGGATATCGTGATCTATGCCAGCGGCGACCAGCGTGCATGCGCCCGCTGCATGAAAGTATTCCGGGGATTCGCCCGTAACGCCTACTATTGCGGCCCCTTCGGTACCGGCTCCAAGCTTAAGTTCATCGCGAACCTGCTGGTCACTATCCATAATCTCTCAACGGCCGAAGCCTTTGTGCTCGCCGAACGCGCGGGTGTTGACGTCGGGCTGATGTATCGCGTAATCAAGGATGGGGCAGGCACGTCGCGCATGTTCGAGGTGCGGGGCCCGATGATGGCCAATAAGCGCTATCTGCCGCCGACCATGAAAATCGATGTCTACCAGAAGGACATCGCGATCATCCGGGCGTTTGCACAAAAATTGAAATGCCCAACGCCGCTCTTTGCATTGAGCAAGCGCTACTACGACAAGGCATACGCCGGCGGCTTCGAGAAACACGACACGGCGGCAGTGCATGCAGTCCTGCAAAGTGAAGCGCGCGCCCGTCGCAAATCGCGCTAAGCATTTTTAACCGCCGCGTTCGAGGCCCTTCTTTTGAAAACTATCACCAGGTTCCCGCATACGTTCAGCGTCACCGAAGATTGCTGGATTCCGATGCCGGACGGGGTTCGGCTTGCCGCCAAACTCTGGCTGCCTGACAGCGCCGCGCAACAGAAAGTGCCGGCCATCATCGAAGTGCTGCCTTACCGCAAACGCGACATTTACGCGCCGCGCGACGCGATGCATCATGGCTATTTCGCGGGACATGGCTATGCTGCAATGCGCGTCGACATCCGCGGCTCAGGCGACTCGGACGGCTACCAGGGTGTCTTCGCGATGCAGCAGGAGCAGGACGATACGCTGCAGGTTTTGAAATGGATCGCGCAGCAGCCGTGGAGTGACGGCCAGGTCGGTATGTTCGGAATTTCGTGGGGCGGCTTTCAGGCGATACAGACCGCGTATCGCGCGCCGCCCGAACTGAAAGCCATCATTCCGTGCTCCTTCGCGCCGGACCGTTACCGCTATAGCCAGGTTTTTCGCGGGGGCAGCCTGCTGCTGCGGTCGATTCGCTGGTCGAGCCAGATGTTCGGTTACAAATCGCGCGCGCCTGATCCCGCGCTGGTCGGTGCGCGCTGGCGCGAAATGTGGCTCGAACGCCTCGAGCATGACCTGCCGCAAATCGTCTCGGCGCTCAAGCATCAGAACGATGGCGAATTCTGGCGCAGCCGGGCCATCCATTTCGACAAAATAAAATGCCCGATGTATGCGGTCAGCGGTTGGGCCGATGGTTCTTACGTGTCGGCCGTGAGTGCTGCAATGCGCGAACTCA
The DNA here is from genome assembly GCA_046596405.1 of Burkholderiales bacterium. Classification (GTDB taxonomy): domain Bacteria; phylum Pseudomonadota; class Gammaproteobacteria; order Burkholderiales; family SG8-41; genus PALSA-1004. The sequence goes on along the minus strand of JBKJMN010000159.1, from coordinate 6,903 downwards.
AGGTGCCGAAGAAGGCGCTGGTTGGCCCGTGGGGACACCGTTTCCCGTACCTGGGGGCGCCCGGGCCGGCGATCGGTTTCCTGCAGGAGTCGGTGCGCTGGTTCGACCACTGGATGCGCGGAAAAGACACCGGCATCATGCGTGAACCGATGCTGACTGCGTGGATGCCGCAAGGCGTGCCCGCGAAGAACTACTATGCCGAGTCGCCGGGCCGCTGGATTGCCGAGCCCGTGTGGCCGACTGCCCGCATAAAAAAACAACGCTACGCATTGAATTCCGGCGGGCATCTGGGCGAGCGCGCAGGCGCAATGACGAAAGTCGAGTGGCAGTCGCCGCAGACGCTGGGACTCGATGCCGGGGAACTGATGCCGTGGTTCCAGCATGGGCCCAGCCCTGAGCTACCGGGAGATCAGCGCGCCGACGACGGGAAGTCGTTGTGCTTCAATTCGGCGCCGCTGAAAAAGACGCTGGAGATTCTCGGCACGCCGGCGGTCGACCTGGCTTTTTCCGTCGATCGTCCTACCGCATTCGTGTGCGTGCGCCTGTGCGATGTTGCGCCCAACGGCGCGTCGACACGCGTGACGTATGCGATTTCAAATCTGACCCACATTAACGGCGCTGATAAACCGGTCAAACTGGTGCCGGGCAAGCGCTATTCATTGCGCGTGCCGTTGATCGATACCGCCTATTCGTTTCTTAAAGGCCATCGCATTCGCGTCGCGGTATCGACGACTTATTGGCCGCTGATCTGGCCGTCTGCGCAGCCGGTGACACTCACGCTGCTGACCGGCAAGAGCACGCTCGAACTGCCCGTCCGTCCGGCCCGAAGCGGGGACCAGAAGCCGCCCAAATTCAAACCGGTGGAGGCGGCGGCTCCTTTTGCCAAGACCGCTCTGTCGAAGGGCTATCGTAATCGGGTGGTGCATACCGATATGGGGACCGGCGTAACCGTAGTGGAGGTGAGCGACGACAGCGGCCGCAATCGCTACGATGACATCGACCTCGAAGCGCAGGCGCGTTCGACCGAGCGCTACAGCGTGGCCGAAGACGATCCGCTCGCCGCGACCGCCGAAGTCACGTGGTCGTGGGTGTTCGAGCGCAAGGACTGGAAAATTCGCACCGAGAGCCGCACTCACATGTCGTGCACGAAACGCGATTTTATTTTACATGCATCGCTGATCGCGTTCGAAGGCGAAAGCAAAGTCTTCGAGCGCACCTTTGAAGAGATTATTCCACGCAATGGGAATTGACGTGCGAAGGGGCTTCGGGTTGCGGGCTGCAATCGCGTCCGGGTTACCGGCGCTGGCGCTGGCGATCGTCTTATCGGCGGATGCGATCGCACAAAACTATCCGTCAAAGCCGCTGACGCTGGTCGTGCCGTTTCCGCCGGGCGCGGCCACCGATGTGTTCGCCCGCGCCGCGGGCCGTCGCATCGGTGAGCTGATGAACGTGCAGGTGATCATCCTGAATCGCGACGGCGCCTCCGGCACCATCGGAACCGAGATGGTCGCCAAGGCGGCGGGTGACGGCTACACGTTGCTGTGGGGAAGCTCAGGGCCGCTCGCGATAAGTCCGGTGTGGACCGGGAAAGTGCCGTACGATCCGCTGCGCGATTTTGCGCCGGTGAGTCTGTTCGCGAAAATTCCCTACCTGTTGATCGTGCATCCCGCGGTGCCCGCGAAAAATGTCAGGGAATTGCTGGCGCTCGCGCGGGCGCATCCGGGCAAGCTCAACTTTGCGTCGTCGGGCACGGGCGGCACCGCGCATTTGGCAGGAGAGTTATTCAAGTCGATGACTAAAATCGACATCGTGCATGTGCCGTATCGCGGGACGTCGCTGTTCGTCACGGAGCTAATCGGCGGGCAGGTCGATCTTGCATTCGCGGGCCCGACCAGCGCTCTGCCGCACTTGGCCCCGGGCCGGGTTCGGGCGCTCGCCACCAGCGGAGCGCGGCGTTCCGAGATGTTTCCCGAGGTGCTGACCATGTCGGAAGCCGGCGTTCCAGGTTACGAGTTTACGCAGTGGTACGGCTTGCTGGTGCCCGCCAAAACCCCCCGTGAGATCGTCGCCACGCTCAATGCTGCATTGGTTAAAGCGATGGATGACGCCGACGTGAAGAAGCGCATCGCGAGCGAAGCCGCCGCCGCGGTTCAGGGAACACCCGAAGAGTTCGCCGCTTATCTCAAGACCGAGCTGCAAAAGAATGCGAAAATGATCAAAGACGCCGGACTTAGTAATAAGCGCGAATAGCGGACGTAAACCGTGCGGCGTTCTTGCTATGAATATGGTGGAGTGTTGATGAATTATTGCGGCCGTGCCGTCCTGCTTGGCTTGTCGTTGTGCCTTTCTGTGTCCACGTTTGCTCAACCCGCGAAATACCCCGCCAAGCCTATCCGGATGGTTGTGGGCTACGCTGCGGGCGGCGGCAGCGACATCATGGGCCGGCTTATCGCACAACAGATGTCCGAAGCCCTCGGCCAGCAAGTCGTCGTGGAAAACCGCCCGGGGGCGGCGCAAAACGTCGCTGCCGAGTTCGTGGCGAAAGCGCCGCCTGATGGCTATACGCTATTCCTGAGTTCGGCCGCGCTGGGGATCAACGTGAGTCTGTATCCGAAGCTCAATTATGACCCGGTCAAGGATTTCATCCCGGTCGCTGTATTTGCCACGAGTCCTAATCTCTTGATGGTGCACCCGTCTTTCCCGGCCAAAAACGCCCTGGAATTCATTGCGGTGGCGAAGAAGAACCCCGGCAAGCTCAACTTCTCGTCGTCGGGCAGCGGCAGCTCCCAGCACCTTTCCGGCGAAATGCTGAAAATCGAGATCGGCGTCGACATGACGCACATCCCGTACAAGGGCAGTGCGCCGTCGATGACGGCGCTCGCGAGCGGGGAGGTCGATTTTTCGTTCAACAACATCCCGTCGGCCCAGCCTTTGATGACGCCGGGACGGGTGCGCGCTCTGGCCATTACAAGCGAAAAGCGCTCTGCTTTACTGCCGGAGTTGCCGACCATGATTGAAGGCGGGCTGAAGGGCTTTGTTACTCAGACCTGGTACGGGGTTCTAGTGCCGGCAGGTACTCCTGCGGATGTCGTTGCCACGTTGAATTCCGTTATCGTCAAAGCCGTCCAAAAAGAAGATTTCCGCGCGCGGCTCGCGCAAACCGGCGCCGACCCGATCGCCGAAACGCCCGAGTATTTCCGCCGTCTGTTGCGTGATGAGATCGAGCGCTGGGGAAAAGTAGTCAAGGCCTCCAAAGCCAAGCCCGAGTAAGTCCGGCTTCGCTTGCCTGGCAGGGGTAGCGCCCGCCGCGTGCGCCGCTTAAACGAGCAGTGCCCGGGACTTAAGCTATACTAGGAGCGAACGCGTGTTCTTGGGAGTGAGCGTGGCTTACACAACAACAATAAAACTGGGTTCGGCCGTTTTCGCCTGCATGCTGTCGCACGCCGCGCACGCGGCGCCGGCGGATGACCTCAAAGCGCTGGTCGAGCAGGGGAAGTCGGCGGACGCGTATGCAGAGGCGAAGAAACACCCCGACCAAATTGGCGACCCTGCCTTCGATTTCTTTTATGGTGTCGCCGCAATTGGTTCCGGGCACGCCGGCGATGGGGTGCTTGCCCTCGAGCGTTACCTGCTCAATTTTCCCGACAATGTGTCCGCCCGGCTGCAATTGGCGCGCGGCTATTTCCTACTCGGCGAAGACGCGCGCGCGCGCGAGGAATTCGAGGCGCTGCGGCAGCTCAAGCCGCCAACCGACATTGCGACGACGATAGACCGCTTTCTCGACGCCATCCGCTTGCGCGAAACGCGCTACACCACGAGCGCGGGCGGCTATGTCGAATTCGGCCTCGGCAACGATTCGAACGTGAACGGGGGCGTTGCCAACTCGAATATATTCCTCGCGAATCTGGGCCCGGTTGTAATCTCGCAAACGGGTCAGAAAATCAATGACAATTTCGCGAGCCTGGGCGTGGGCGGTTATATATCTCATCCGGTCGCCCCCGGGGTGGCCTTGTTTGCCAATGGACAGGCCGAGCAAAAGCAACTGAGTCAGAATATCAATCACCAGTTTCAGATCGGCAACCTGGATCTGGCCGGCGGGGTGTCCGTCCTGCGGGAAAAGAGTCTGTATAAGCTGGCGTTGAATCAGGGCTATATCACGCTGGGCAACCGGACCTACCGGACCGGTACCGGGGGGTCGGCGGAATGGAAATATCAACTCGGCGAATTGCAATCGCTGAGCGTTGGTGTCCAGGGTGCAGCGCTTCGATACGCCGAGCCCAACACGCCACGGGACGCGGATTTCTGGGGCCTCAGCACAAATTACCGGCGGCAGTTCAATTATCGCTGGCAGCCGACGATTTCGGTGGGTGCGAACTACGGGCAGCAGCATACGAGGCAGGGTCGTCCCGATCTGGTTCCCCGTACGAAAGGGGTAAATGCCGGCGTGACCTTTACGCCTGCTGCCAAGTGGGGCGGTTCACTCGACTATGTTTATCTGCAAAGCGACTACCAGGGACCGGATGTGATTATCGGTGAGACGCGCCACGACAAGTATCAGGCATTTATCGGCGCGGCAACCTATCTGATATCGCGTAATCTGTCAGTGCGGGCTGAAGTGCAATTGGCGCGCAATCAGTCCAATATCGATCTTTACGCGTTTCCGCGCGACGTATACATGGTCAAGATGCGCTACGAATTCAAATAGGAGCATCGCATGAGATTGCCCGTTTCGATATTGCTATTTTCCCTCGCGCTCACATTGCCGTCGGGCGCAGGTGCGCAGGAGGTTGCGGGAAGACTGGTGATTGCAGTGGGCGAGGTTACGCTGCTGCGCGGCGACCAGAAAATCGCAGCCCAGCGGGGGACCGAAGTGCGCACCGGCGACACCCTGCAACTGGGCCCTCAGTCAAACGCGCAACTGCTGCTGACCGACGACTCGATAGTTGCTTTACGCCCGGACACCTTGTTTCGCGTCAGCGAATACGCTTTTCAGACCAAAGATCCGGATTCCGGCCGCGCCTACTTTAGCCTGCTCAAAGGCGGCATGCGGACGGTGACCGGGCTCATCGGCAAGCGCAACCGTGACAGCTACCGGGTGAATACGCCGGTCGCTACGGTCGGAATTCGCGGGACTCATTACACGCTGGTGCAGTGCGACAACAGTTGCCGCAATGCAAACGGTTCGCTGGCGCCCAACGGGACCTATGGCAGCGTCACCGACGGGCGTATCGGCGTCACCAATCAGACGGGTGAAACCCAGTTCGGCCATGACCAGTATTTTCACGTCGCCGCCGCCAACACGGCGCCGCAGCCGCTGATCGCGCCCCCCGGTTTCTTGCGCGACAAGCTTGAAGGACGCGCGCGTTCCGAAAAGCAAAGTGCGGCTTCAGGCGGACAGCAGCAGGGACAGCAGGGGCAGCAACAGCAATCGACGAGCGCGTCTGCCGGCGATTCAAGCATCGCGGGTTCGACCTCCACAAGCACGCCGACGGCAGCATTGACGACCAATACGTTTCAGGTGGGTAATAATGCCGGCAACGCCGGCGGTATTACGACACTCTTGCAGCCGACCTTTAACGGTACCGTGTTCTATCGCGTCGGGGGCGCGTTGAACATAGTCCCGACCGCGTGCGGTTCGCCACCTTGTGGCACCCTTACGCTCGGCGAAATAACTCTTGGAATAAACTTTGCAGCCGGGCGTGCGACAGTCGGCGTCAATGGTCAATTTACCCCCGGCGGAGACATAGCCAATTTCGGTACGCCGGCCACTTCTGGCGGCGTGCCGATTACGATCACGGGAAACCAGGTCACATTCGCCGGCACGTTTGACTTGGCGAATTTTCCCCAAAGTCAGGGAGCGTTCCGATGCAGCCAGTGCGGGCCCAGCAATACGCCCGGATTTGTAACCCAACTGAGTTTTTCCGGGACGATCAGCGGCGCGCAGGCGACCGTCACACTCTCCGTTGTGGACATGGGCGGTGGCGGCAGTATCACGGTGAACCTGCCCCAAGCGACTCCTCCCAACAACTCGGCGGCCGCTGTCGCACTGCCGAATCTGGCGGGAGGAACGAGCGTCAGATCAGCAGCATACTGGAACGTACTGCTCGACGGCGCCGGCCGCCTGCTGGATTTCGGTCCCCTCGTAGGCGGGATCAAAGGCAATGTCAGTACGGCGGCGAATACCATCGTCGGTAGCGCGCCCAGCGTGGGCAATCTCGTGTGGGGCACATGGGGAGCAGGGGCACAGGTAACCGATTACAATTACGCGACCTTTTTTACAGCCACAACGCAGCCCTGGATCACGGGGGATGCCACGAATTCAATCCCGGCGTCGCTGGGAACGCAAACGTTCAGCGTGATCTCCAACGCGTGGGTAGTGAATGGCAGCGCCACCAACGGGACGGTAAACAGCGGCAACCTCACCGCTGATTTCGTAAACAGAACCGTCAACCTGAGTCTGAACGTATCCCGCAACACCGGGCAGTTAAACACTTTCCAGATGAATGCCAGTGGCGGATTTAATCCTACCAGCGGTCGATTTTCTCAGGGCTTCAATAGCGTGACGTGTACCGGCCCGTGCACAGGTCCTGCTCCGGGCGGAAACTTCGGCGGATTCTTTGCGGGCCCGCAAGCGCAGGGCGCGGGCATCGCGTTCACCGCCGGGAATGGCACCGGGAATGGCGTCACCGGCGTAGTCGGCATGAAGCGCTGAACTTCTTCGCCGTATCCTCCGCGCGCCGGCCGGTCAGAAGGTCAGGGTGGGCGGTGTTTTGATGGTCTCGATCCCGACTTGCACGGTCTCCTTGTCATCAGCGAGCCAGACCTGCTCGTCCTGGATCGTGCAATTCAACTGCATATTTCGATCCGCCAACAGCGCGAGCGCCTTGCTCGAAGGCTGGGCGA
>JBKJMN010000063.1:0-2977 GCA_046596405.1 Burkholderiales bacterium | reverse complement strand
CCAAAACTCGTGCCAGCCCGAAGGGTTGCAGCCAGAATCGGCGATGGCGGCGTTGCTCGTCTTGGCAATAGAACGACTATTGCCTTCACCGGGCGCCTTGCCCTCACCAATTCTGGCTGCAACGCACACGTGTTTCATTATGTTAGGCACTCTAAGCCCCGGAGGGCTCCTCGCCTTTCCGCGCCGGATCGCAGCAGGTTTTGTGATGGCTGGGTAGTGGTGGGTGGCGATGACCATCATGTCCATCCGGTAAACCGTAGCCCGCAGGCAGCGCGAGCGAAATCCGGGGCTTTTCCCCGGGTTTCGCTTTATTCGCCCGTATTGCGCTGGCGGGGAGGGGGAGGGGGAGCTAGTCGCAAAGGGGAAAAGTGTCTACACTAAGAACATCGCTGGTCTGGTCTTGCACAGCGTATCGCGAACCGCGTAGCGCACTTGAGATGCCACGCGTATCCAATCGAGTCGGAGGGGAAATTATGAAAAAAATATTGGTGGGAATGGCAATGTGGGCCGTGCTGGGAACTGGCGCGCAGGCCCAGACGCAGCAGGAACTATCCAGGGACGGCAACGGCGGCAGCACCGACAATGTCCTGACCTATGGCATGGGGTATCACCAGCAGCGTTTCAGCAAGCTGGATCAAATTAACAAAAATAACGTCAAGCGTCTGGTGCCGGTGTGGAGCGCCTCGCTCGGCAACGAGTATGGCGAGCAGGGCCAGCCCTTCGTTTACAACGGGGTGATGTATGCCGCCAACGTCAAGCGCGTGATCGCTATCGACATTGGCACCGGCCGCCAATTGTGGAATTACGACATCGAATGGGATCCCGCCGTGCCGCGCGTGGTGTGCTGCGGCTTGAACAACCGCGGCGTCGCGCTGTTCGACGGCAAGGTGTACGTGGCCGCGATCGATGCGCATGTCTACGCGCTGGACGCCAAGACCGGCAAACAGGTGTGGAAATCCAAGATCGCCGAATGGAAGGAGGGCTACTCCATCACCAGCGCGCCCAGCGTAGTCAACGGCATCGTGATGAGCGGCATGACCGGCGGCGAGTACGGCGTGCGTGGCTTCGTGGTTGGCCTGGATGCGCAAACCGGCAAGGAAGTCTGGCGTCGTCACACCACGCCCGATCCGACGGAAAAAGCCTATTCGACCTGGCCGCAGGACGATTCGTACAAGCGCGGCGGCGCCTCGACCTGGATCACCGGTTCGTACGATCCGGAACTCGATCTTTCCTACTGGGGCACCAGCAACGGCGGCCCGTGGACCTGGAAAGCGCGTCCCGGCGACAACCTGTGGGTGGCGTCGGTGATCGCGATTCGTCCGAAGACCGGCGAAATCGCGTGGCATTATCAATGGACGCCGGCTGAAACCTATGACTTCGACGGCAACAACGAGAACGTGCTGGGCGACCTTACCATCAACGGCAAGAAGCGCAAGGTGTTGATGCACGCCGACCGCAACGGCTTGATGTACGTGCTCGACCGCGCCACCGGCGAAGTGCTCGCGGGCAATCCCTATGTGAAGACCAACTGGGCAACCGGCGTGGATCTCAAAACGGGTCGCGTGGTTGAAACCGACGTCGCCAAGCGCCTGCGCGCGGGCGAAAAGGTTGAGATCGAACCGCGCTGGACCGGCGGCAAGAACTGGATGCCGATGGCCTTCAACCCCGCCACGGAGCGGCTCTATTTCTCGATGCTCGAGGAAACCGCGATTTACCAGTTGAACAAGGACCTGCCGGAGTACAAGCCGGGCGAGCGTTATATGGGTGTCACCAACACCACCAAGGACCGCGACACGACCAAGCCCTGGGGCTACTGGGGTGCGGTGCTCCCGATGACCGGCAAACCGGCCTGGCGCACGCCGTTGATGGACCTGCCGAGCTGGTCGGGCGCCATGGTCACCGCGGGCGGCCTGGTATTTACCGGCAACACCGCGGGTGACTTCGCCGCGCTGGATGAATCCACCGGCAAGGTACTGTGGCAATTCAAAACGCCGTCGGGCGTGAACTCGCAGCCCGTCACCTACACGTACAAAGGCAAACAATACGTGTCCGTATTCTCGGGTCTGGGCGGCGGTACATCGGCACGGCGCGAAACGGCGGGAAAAGTACTCCCCGCCGGCACGGTGTGGACGTTTGCGCTGATGGACTAGGGGCGCGACCGGTTAGCTTTTACACGATCCCACCGGTCAAAGCCGGTGGGATTTTTTTTGGCCAAGCAGAGTTTTATTTATAACTATCAAATGAAAAAAATAGAATTCCAAAAAAGCGTGGCAGGAATACTGGCGGCGTTTGCATTGAGTGCAGACGCGCAAGAATTTCCCGCGGAGCAAATCAAGCAGGGCGCGGATATGTACGCGAGAAATTGTTCGCCGTGCCATGGCGTGCAAATGAAAAATCCCGAAGGCGCATTTGATCTCATGACGTTTCCAAAAGATCAGGAGGGCCGCTTTCGCAACTCGGTCGCGAAAGGCAAGAACAGCATGCCGCCGTGGGAAAGCCTGCTCAAACCGGAAGATATCGATGCGCTATGGGCGTACGTGGTGGCGGGCGAAAAAAAATAATTCCGCGCGACGCTTCCCGATGAACGCGGCGGCCGTGTTCCATGCGTACGTCAAGTCGGTACTCATCGCCCGCAGCCTGGTCTGAAGTTCATAGCGCGCTTGCGTTGCTCATGCTGGTGCGCGTAGCGTGGGGAACATTCTTCGAGGCTGGCGCCACCAGGATCATCATCGACGGCCAGGAGCTCGCGGGGCCGCTCAAAGGCACGACAGGCGCCGTTGGATTGACGGCGTTATTCTGCGCGGCGCTCTCCCTGCTCTTCGTATTCGCCGGCATCGGCATTTCATACTGAAGTACCCCGTGTTGCTCAGGACGCGCCGGGACGTTTGGTTTGCGCGGGCGGCACGAGATAACGCGCTTCCAACTCGCGTTGCCGGTCCGCGCCTTCGCCCTCCGGTCCGACCAGGGGTTCGGGATA
>JBKJMN010000030.1:0-5096 GCA_046596405.1 Burkholderiales bacterium | reverse complement strand
CCGACGTTTCCGCCGAAAACCGTCAAAGAGCTCATCGATCTCGCCCGTGCGCGGCCGCGCGAGATTTCGTACGGCTCGGCGGGATTCGGCAGCCAGACCCACCTGGCGGCCGAGAATTTCCTGTATGCGGCGAAAGTCGAAATAGTGCACATTCCTTATAAGGGCGAAGCGCCGGCTATCGTCGATACGATGGCGGGCCAGGTGCCGTTTTCGACGCCCAATCTGGCGGCCGCGATCAATTTCATCCAGCAGCATAAGCTGCGCGCGCTGGGCGTGACGAGCAAGCAGCGCTCGACGCAGTTGCCGAACGTGCCGGCAGTCGCCGAAACATTGCCGGGCTTCGAGAACCTGGGCTGGTTCGGTTTCATGGTGCCGGCGGGAACCCCGAAAGAAATCATCGACAAGATTTACCGCGACACCGCGAAGGCGCTCGAAGCGGCGGACATCAAGAGCCGTTTCGACGGCCTCGGCATGGTCCCCGTCGGCAACAATCCCGCCGACTTCACGAAGTACGTGCGCGAAGAAACGGAGCGCTGGGCGAAAATCGTGCGCGAACGAAAATTGCAGGTCGACTGAGCACGCATATGAGCGCCGCCCAGCCATTACTCGAAGTCGAAGGCGTCACCCTTCAGTACAAGACCAAGGAGCACTTGGTGACGGCGACGTACCGGGTCGATTTCAAGGTCTATAAATCCGACCGCTTCGTGATTCTCGGCCCGTCGGGTTGCGGCAAGTCGACGCTGTTGAAAGCGGTCGGCGGCTACATGCAGCCGACGGAAGGCGCCATGCGGCTGAACGGTGAAGTCGTTACCAGGCCGGGCGCCGACCGCGTGTTCGTTTTCCAGGAATTCGACCAGTTGCTGCCATGGAAAACGGTCAAAGAGAACGTGATGTTCGCGCTGACGGCGAGCGGCCGGCTGACCGGCAAGGCCGCCGACGACAAGGCGATGCAGTACATCGAAAAGGTCAAGCTTACGCAATTCGCCGACAGCTATCCGCACACGCTGTCGGGCGGCATGAAGCAGCGCGTCGCGATCGCGCGCGGCATGGCGATGGAGCCCGACATTCTGCTGATGGATGAGCCGTTCGCTGCGTTAGACGCCCTGACCCGGCGCAAGATGCAGGAAGAACTGTTGCAGCTATGGGATGAGACGCATTTCACTGTGCTGTTCGTCACCCACTCGATACCCGAAGCGGTGCTGATCGGCAACCGCATCCTGCTTCTTTCCCCGCACCCGGGTCGCGTCAAGGCGGAACTGAACAGCGACGGCACCGACCACGTTGGCAAGGACGGCAAGAAACTTTCCGACAGCATCCACGACATGTTGTTCGCTGACAAGATCGAACAGGAGGTCACCCCTCATGGCTGAGAACGTACTGGTGCAACGTCCGGAGTTCGTGCGCGAAGTCGAGACCAGCGCATTTGGCGTCGTGCAAAAGCCACTTACCACGTGGGAGAAGGTGTTCAACAACGCGGCGGTGCGCAAAGGCCTGATATTGCTGCTGCTCGGGGTTCTGTGGCAGACCTATTCGACCTGCATGAACGTACCGTCATTTTTCTGGAAAGACGGCGCGCTGTTTCCGGCAAAATTTGCATGCGAGCAGAATCCGCTGCTGTTCCCCAAGTTCAGTGAAACCCTCGGTGCGTTTTACGACAACATAAAGAACGGCGTGCTGCTGCAGCGCGGCTGGTTCTCGATCAAGGTGCTGTTGATGGGCTACTTCGCCGGCATGTTCCTGGCGTCGGTGCTGACCGCGCTCGCGATTACCTCGCGCGTCGGCAACGATCTGCTCGAAACGCTGACCGCAATGTTCAACCCGCTGCCCGCAATCGCGCTCCTGCCGCTTGCACTCATCTGGTTCGGCCTCGGCAATGGCAGCCTCGTGTTCGTGCTGATCCATTCGGTGCTGTGGCCGGTTGCGCTCAACACGCATTCCGGCTTCATGTCGGTGTCGCAGACGATGCGCATGGTCGGGCGCAACTACGGGCTTACGGGGCCGCGCTACGTGATGAAAATCCTGATTCCCGCCGCGTTTCCGAACATTCTGACCGGGATGAAAATCGGCTGGGCTTTCGCATGGCGCACGCTGATCGCGGCCGAGCTCGTGTTCGGCGTATCGTCGGGTTCGGGCGGCCTGGGCTGGTTCATCTACGAAAACAAGAACCAGCTCGAAATCGCCAACGTGTTCGCCGGGCTTTTCTCGGTGATCATCATCGGGCTCGTCGTCGAGAATTTCATTTTCCGCAATATCGAACTGAAGACCGTCCGCAAATGGGGCATGCAGAGCTAGGATTGAGGAATTGATGAAAGTCGATCTCAAACAAGTCGAAGAGGCGTGCAAGGAGCTCTACATCCGCGCGCTTAAAATGTTGCCGCCGGACATCAAAGAGGGCTTCACGCAGCTGGACAAGACCGAGACCGACGCCACGGGCAAATCCGTGCTCGGCACGATGATCCGCAACATCAAGGTCGCCGAGGACACCAACAACCTGCTGTGCCAGGACACCGGTATCCCCATTTACAACGTCGTGATCGGCAGCGGCGTGGAAGTCGACGGTCATGCAATGAAAAAGGCAATCGCCACCGGCTGCGCGCGCGCGACCAAGGAGCACCCGCTGCGGTCGAGCGTCGTGCACCCGGTCACGCGCAAGAACGAGCACACGTCGGGCGGGCGCCTGGTGCCGGTCATCAACATCGACTTCTCGGACGAGCGCGATACGCTGACGATCGAAATGATTCCGAAAGGCAGCGGCTCGGAAAACAATTCGTGGCTCAAGATGGCGATTCCGGCCGACGGCGTCGACGCGGTGAAGACTTTCGTCATCGACTGCGTGCTCGACGCGGGCGGCAAAACCTGCCCACCAACCATCGTCGGTGTCGGTGTCGGCGGCACCGCGGACTTGTGCGTGCATCTGTCGAAAGTCGCGGCGACGCGCCCGCTCGGGTCGCATTGCACCGATCCCGAAGGCGCCAAGCTCGAGTCGGAGTTGTCCGCGGTCGTGAACAAGCTGGGCGTCGGTCCGCAGGGCCTCGGCGGCGATTCGACGTCGTTCGCGGTCCATGTCGAAACGGCCGCCACGCATATCACGATGAATCCGGTCGCGGTCAACATGCAGTGCCACTCGGCACGGCGCGCGCGCGCGACGTTTACGCCGGCCGGCATGAGCTACGGATTCTGACCATGGCTCATTACGATTTCAACATGCCGGTCTCCGAAGCCGACGTGCGCAAACTGAAGGTCAATGACACCGTCACGCTGAACCAGACGCTCTTCGGCATACGCGACGCGACGTTGATCCACATGTTCGACCGCGGGCGCACCACGCGTTTCGATCTGACAGGCCATGCGGTGATTCACACCGCGCCCAACGTCAAATGGGTGGGCGAAACCGTGGCGCATCCGTCAGGTTACGAGCCGATCTGTATCGGCACGACCACCAGCGCCCGCATGGAGCGGTTCACGCGCCCGCTGATGGAGCAGTACGGCGTGCGCATCGTGATCGGCAAAGGCGGGCTGTTCGCGGCATCGCAGACCGCGTTCACGGACCTGGGCGGCGTCTACCTCGCGATCATCGGCGGGGCGGCTGCGCTGGAGACGACCTGGGTCGAGCAGATCGAAGATGTCGACCTCGACGATCTGAATCCGGAGTCGCTGTGGAAATTCCGCGTCAAAGGGTTTGGCCCGCTGCTGGTCGCGATGGACAGCCATGGCGGTAATCTCTACACGAAGGTGAATGACGCGGCGCGCGACAAACGCGCATCGGTACTCGCCGCTCTTGGAGTTAAAATCTGAAACCTTTGCCACAGAGTTCACAGAGAACACAGAGGAAAACAGAAAAACCAAATTCCTGATGTGTTCCTGATTTTGCTTTTCCTCTGTGAACTCTGTGCTCTCTGTGGCTCGCTTTTGACTTTATATGAGACAAATAAAAACTGACATATTGATCCTCGGCTCTGGCGGAGCAGGCCTTTTCGCTGCGCTGCACGCGCACCAGAAGAACCCCGATCTCTCCATTACGGTTGCCGTGAAGGGACTGCTGGGAAAATGCGGCTGCACGCGCATGGTCCAGGGCGGCTATAACGTCGCGCTGGCGGAAGGCGATTCGATCGAGCGCCACTTCATGGACACCATAGAAGGTGGCAAATGGCTGCCCGACCAGGACCTTGCGTGGACGCTGGTGAACGTCGCGATTGAACGCATCCACGAACTGGAAAACGAACTCGGCTGTTTTTTCGACCGCAACCCCGACGGCACTATCCATCAGAAAGCGTTCGCGGGCCAGACGTTCGACCGCACGGTGCACAAGGGCGACCTGACCGGCATCGAGATCATCAACCGGCTCGCCGAACAGGTGTGGGCGCGCGGCATCAACCGGCTGGAAGAGCATCGCGCGGTTGAGTTCGTGAAAAACAAGACGGGCGATGCGCTGGCCGGCGTGCTGATGATAGACGTGCGCAGCGGCGAATTCGTATTCGTGCAGGCGCAGGCCGTGTTGCTCGGCACCGGTGGCGGCCCGACGATGTACAAGTACCACACCCCCTCGGGCGACAAGACCTGCGACGGCATGGCGATGGCGTTGCGTGGGGGACTCACGCTGCGTGACATGGAGATGGTGCAGTTCCACCCGACCGGCCTTTTGGCGGGCACGGGCACGCGCATGACCGGCACCGTGCTGGAAGAAGGCTTACGCGGCGCAGGCGGCTACCTGCTCAATGGTGACCAGCAGCGCTTCATGGGCAATTACGATGCGAAGCTCGAGCGCGCGACGCGCGACATCGTATCGCGCGGGATATTTGCCGAAATGCGCGCCGGGCGTACCACGCCCAACGGCGGCGTCTATATCGCGATGGGGCATCTGGGCGCCGCCAACAACCGCAAGAATTTCAAAGGCATGGTCGAGCGCTGCGACGATTGCGGCTTCGATCTCGCCGGCGGCCTCGTCGAAGTGGTGCCGACCGCGCACTACATGATGGGCGGCGTCGCATTCAAAGGCGATTGCTCGACCAGCCTGCCGGGCTTGTTCGTGGCTGGCGAAGATTCGGGCGGCGTGCACGGCGCCAACCGGCTCGGCGGCAATGGCGTCGCCAACTCGA
>JBKJMN010000325.1:0-3434 GCA_046596405.1 Burkholderiales bacterium | reverse complement strand
CGTCTGTACAGGCTCGCGCAATCGTTTTATTTCTCGGGCACCGATTCGCGGGACTTCCGCAAGTTGCTCGGCCTCGTGCGGCCAAAAATAGAATTCGATGCCACGGAAGTCACCGACACCGCCGCCGAACGTTTTGTCGCGCGCCATCTCGATCAGGGCAGACTCGTCATCGTCGGCCTCGAAGATGCAGCGCGAAAACTCAACCATTGGGTGCTTGCCATCGGGCAAGCCGGAATCGAGCAAAGCGGACGGTTCCGCGTACGCCGGTTTTTGATCGTCGATCCCGGAGATAGTCCGGATCGGCTGGTGCCGTGGAACGCGACGCTCGAGACGGGGGCGGCCACCAATGCACGGTTGTTCCGCAGGCTGTTCGACGTGCGCGGCGAACCCGCGCGAGTACGTTTGAGCGGCGCCGTGGCGATTTCGCCGCGGCCCCGCTCACCCGCGCAACGTCACGTCGCCTGAATTCCTAACCAGCAGGGCGATCAGTTCGGCAACAAAGGCCGCTGATCAACATTTAATTCGTTTTTTAAACCGGGAACCGACAGCCCGCAGGCTGCCGGTTTTTCGTACCCGCTACGCTGCCGACAATCGTTGCACGAGTTCTCCGGCCGTGTTCTTCTCGACCCGCGCAATGTCCGCCTGCGCAATAATGCCGCAACACCTGCCCTGGTCGTCAACCACGGGCGCCCGCCGCACCATACTCGTTTCGAGCACCGCGACACATTCAGCGAGGGTGCTGTCCTCACTGACCGTCATGCACGGCGTACTCATGCACTCGCCGGCCGTCATCACCCGTATGTTTTTACCCGGAGCTACCGCCCTACACACGATGTCCCGATCGGTAATAACCCCGATCGGCTTGCGGCTGTCTTCAGAATCCAGCACAGGTATCTCGCCACAATCGGCCTCTACCATCATCTGCGCAACTTCCTGCAGGCCGGTCGCGGGTGTGCAACAGACAGGGTCTTTCGTCATGACGTCCATAACTTTTAGCATGGTAGGCTCTCCTCAGGAAAGGTGATCAATCGACTTTACTTGTGCGCGTGGATTCAAAAATAAAGCTCAGTGCCCTGCTTCAGATCCGCGGCGGATCGGTTTCGCGGGCAAAGTGCCGGTGTTTGGCAATGGCCTCCACGAAAGCCTGAGTGGCCGCATCCGCATCGCCGCTTTCGAACAGCAGAAGCCCGCTGTCTGCAGTGCCGTCCGGCAGCTTCAGCGGAATGCCGACAGCTTCGAGCAGCGAACGTCCTGCGCCGAGCGCGAGTATGGGTTTGCAATGCCGGTACTGGTCTTTGATGAACTCCAGCGCATGCCCGCTTTCGCGCAGCGCGGCAATCCCGGCGTCTCCGTCGGGCAGCACCACCGCATCGTAAACGACCGACGGGCTCGTCTCCATCGAAACCTCCGCTTCAATCGCCTTGCCACCGGCGCCTTTGAGGCGGCCGAGCTTGATGCCCACAAAACGCGGCACCGCGCCCTGCTGCGCGAGAAAATCGTGCAGCGCACTGAGGCTTGCGTCCGCGACTCCGTCCGCGACCAGAATAGCGATATGTCGCGTCATAATGCCGGCCTTGCCGGGGCGCGCGAGCAGCGACAGCGATTGGCTAGCCGCCACTTCGGCACGCGGCACGCGCTTGATCGCTCTGGGCAACGCTTGCGGCAGTTCCATGCCCAGGCCTTCCGCGACCCTGCGCGCGAGTTCCTCGTCGACATTGCGCAAGCCGGCGACCATGCGCGTGCGCACGGCGAGGGTCTGCACTTTGGTGAGTTCGAAGCGGAACGCGCCCACGATGTGATTTTTTTCCACGTCGCTTTGGCTGTTCCAGAACAGCGTGGCCTGGTTGTAGTGTTCAGCGAATTTCTCCGCCTTGCCGCGTACCTTGTGTTCTTCAAGCGGCTCGGGGAACGACATGAAACCCTTGGCGCCCGCCTGAAACGGACAGCCGCCGCCGAGCGAGTTCGGCTCGTACGCGACCCGGCCGCGGGGAATCGCCTGCCGGTGCATGCCATCGCGCTGGTTGTTGTGGGCCTGGGCGACCGGCGCGTTGATCGGAATCTCGTGGAAGTTTGCACCTCCGAGCCGCGTGATCTGCGTGTCCACATAAGAATGAATACGTCCCGCCAGCAGCGGATCGTTGCTGAAGTCGAGGCCGGGCACGATGTGCGCGGTGCAAAATGCGACCTGCTCGGTTTCCGCGAAGAAGTTGTCCGGATTGCGGTTCAACACCATGCGGCCGATGGGCGTCAGCGGCACGAGTTCTTCGGGTATCAGCTTGGTCGCGTCGAGTACGTCGAAGCTGAATTTTTCGGCGTCCGCCTCGCTGAATATCTGGACCGAGAGTTCCCATTCCGGATAGGCGCCCGCCTCGATCGCTTCCCACAAGTCGCGCCGGTGAAAATCGGAGTCGGCACCCGAGATTTTGACCGCTTCGTCCCAAGCAAGCGAATGCGTGCCGTTGACCGGGTTCCAGTGAAACTTGACGAATCGCGACTCGCCGCGCTCGTTGACGAAACGAAATGTATGCACCCCGAAGCCCTGCATCATGCGCAGACTGCGCGGGATCGCACGGTCGGACATAACCCACATCAGCATGTGGGTCGATTCGGGCATCAGCGAGACGAAATCCCAAAACGTGTCGTGCGCCGACGCAGCCTGCGGCATTCCGTGGTGCGGCTCGGGCTTAACCGCGTGTACCAAGTCCGGAAATTTCATCGCATCCTGAATGAAAAATACCGGGATGTTGTTGCCGACCAGGTCCCAGTTACCTTCATCCGTATAGAACTTGACGGCGAAGCCGCGCACATCACGTGCGGTGTCGGTCGATCCGCGCTCGCCTGCGACGGTGGAGAACCGCACGAACACGGGTGTGCGCTTGCCGGCTTCGGCGAAAATAGATGCCTTGGTCAATTTCGTCAGCGGCTCGTAGCACTCGAAGTATCCGTGGGCGGCCGAGCCGCGCGCGTGTACGATGCGTTCGGGGATGCGCTCGTGATCGAAATGGGTGATTTTTTCGCGCAAGATAAAATCTTCGAGCAGCGTCGGACCGCGCAGACCCGCTTTGAGCGAATTCTGGTTGTCCGCGATCGGCACGCCCTGATTGGTCGTCAATACTCGATTGCCCGAATCTACGCGGACACGATCGAGCGGCCCGTTGCCGGGATTGAAACTCATCGGCGGCTTACCGTTGCCGACTTTTTCCGACGCGTTGGATTCCGACAGCGTGCTCGCGCCTACTATGGGGTGCGGCAAGTCAACGGTTTGCCCCGCCACCGGCTCGCTTGTGGCCGTGCCATATTCGGATGACTTGGCGGCGTTAAAGGGCATGGACGCCGCTACGGCTTCGGTTCCTGCGGCTTTGGCGGTTGCAGCGTCAGAGACGTCGCGATGGCCCTTCTTGTTGGACGGGCCGCTGACGGTGGAGCGTGCCGAC
>JBKJMN010000210.1:0-22195 GCA_046596405.1 Burkholderiales bacterium | reverse complement strand
TTCGACCACGCGCTGAGTACCGAAATAGGTGCCGACGATAAACAAGTCGATTGCGACGAGACTCACGAGCAGGATCACCATGGATTTCGTGGCCCGCTTCGACAGTGCGAGGCCGATTGCGCCGGCGACCAGCAGGCTGATGAAGAAGGCGCTGTTGCCCATCCGCGAGCGCGTGAGAACCAGCGCGATGACCATGGTCAGGAGCAAAAGCCGCAAACCCATTTTCGGCGTAATGATCCACTGCATCACGTTGTGAAAAAACTCCCGCCATGACCGGCTCTTCGCACCGGACAGGCTCGCGATGAGCACACCGATGCCGACCGACAGGCACATCACGAGATAGGCCGCGTAGTGGTTGTGGTTGACGAATGTGCCGGACGCTGTTTGCCCGGGACTTTTCAGGCTGATCAAGGCGCCATACAAGGCCTGCAGTACGCCTGACGCGATTAACACGTATGTGGCGATGCGAATCCGGTCGCGGTCTTTGAGCAGGATCAGGCTCAATATGAAAAACGCAACGAAGGCCGTGCTTTTGCACGCACCGTTCAGGGTCGCATAACGATCGAGTGTCAGCGGCGCCATGGCAAGCGTGTCAGGCATTGCGGCGGCAATGTGCCAGCGTGCGGATTGGGGCGAGAGCAGTTCCAGGATCGCGACGGGCAGCGGGACCAATTGAAACCAGACGTAGGCCACCCACAGGGTTCCACACAACAGCATCGGCCATGCATCGCGCAATACCGGCCCGTAGACATACTTGCCGCGGATGAAGCCTGCGAGCCACGCGAGTGCGAGCAGCAGGACCCACACGTCAAGCACGGCCCACGACCAGGGCCGGTTGCTGCCCAATGGGATGGGCGCCCAGATCAAAAGTGTCAGATATAAGAAGAAAATCCAGCCAGTGCCATCGGGTCTGCGGTACACGGCTGCTGCTTAAATCAACAGGCCCGGCAACTTGTCCCGCCGGGCCAGCGTGAGGGATGCGCCGGCATCAGCACGGGCTGCCGACGCAACCGCCACCGCCACCGCCGCCGGGCGTGAGCATCGGATTAATGAACGGAGTGACCAGCGTCCGCGCCGCACGTGTCATTGCGTCCAGCGCGGCCTCCAGCGCTTGGCATTCAGGACTCCCCGAGGTTTGCGTTGGCGAGCGTGTTCCCTGCAATGCTGCGACCGCCGCTTGAAAAACGGCGGGCGCCGCCGCCAATGGCGCGGGAGGGGTTGGAACGGCTCCCGGTTGCCAGCGGGAAAACTGGCCTGCCGAGATTCCGGTGATCCGGCCGGACGGTGTATCCATCGCAATCTCACCGACCGAAACCGTGGCGGCCCCGGCTGCCCCTGCCGGAGTATCGACTGCGAGGGTGAAATCGGCCATCCCGGCGTTGAGAATATCGATCTTCGATCGTCCCGCGGAAATATGCACCCCCCCGCGATTGTTCAGGTGAATTGCGCCGGTGACATAACGCATCGTGCCGCTCAGCTGCCCTGCAGTCGACGAACTTGCTCTGATATTATTTGCGTCGAATTGATATTGCGTTATGCGGAAAGTGGAGTCCGGGCCCACGGCCACGTTCTGCCCATCGGTAAACGTGATTACCACTCTTCCATCGCTGCCGGTATTGAAGCTTATACCCGGTTCGAACGTGTCGCCGACTTTTACAGGTATCGTCCCGCCGGATGGCGTCAGCATGGAGACCGGGCCGCAGGTTGCGGACACGCGCCCCGACTGCGCCCACGTCGCAGTCGAGAACGCGCTGACGGCGAGCAGCACGCATACGGTACCGAATGCGCGTGCCACCCTGTTAGAACTTGAGGTAATCACTGGCGACCCCTTTTATCGATTGGCCTGGCGGTTGTTGCCGCCTGCTGGCAGTTCGGTCCTGCAATCGAAGCATATTCATCGATACCGCAGACGAGGTCAAATCGACCGTAGCTTTTCACAATTGCGAACATTTTTTCCGCGTCGCGCGTTGCGCCGCGCTTGACGCGTCGAACCACCGACTGTCTGAGTCCCGCATCCAGATGCGGCCAGACCGCAAGCGCGACGAACAGCGTCGTTTGTTGGATTGCAGGCTCCCACGGGCCCAGTTCATCCGCATGCCGCAGCGCCACGAAAAGTTCAGCGTCGATTTCATCGAGATAGAGTTTTGACAGCGCGAGGTTAGCCCACAGGAACGGCGACGTCGGGCGCTGCCGCAGCGCCTCACGAAAGCGCTTGTAAGCGTCCCGCGCCGCGGCCAGCGCTTCCGGCGGGTTTCCCGCGACGCGCATCCTGGCGAAACCCAGCGCGCCGAGGCCTTCAAGCGCCCACGGGTTGGCGGACGCGTAGCGCAGACTGTCCGAGAAATTTTCGCCCGCACGGTTGAGGTCCTGAACACCGGGCGGTGGCGATGCAGAAGCCCAACGTTCAATGTCAAGTCGGCCGCTGCTGGCAAACACGTTCGCCGCGCCCAGCCGCGCGGATTCAGCGCCGGTCGCGGCAAGGAAAATCACGAGTACGACCGCGCCGGCTCTGTTCCACCGCTGGACGGACCCGGATAAATGCCCGGCCCGGGCAGTGCCCGGCGCCGGCCGCGCAGATAGTCCCGACGACATCATGATGCGCACAATCCGGAGTACGGGCGCTTAGTATAAAGGCGCACCGGGGACGCGTCGACTCGACGCCAGCGCAGCGGATATCACGCGGCGCCGGGAAAGTTCAGTTGACGCCATCCTTCGTAGATGACGACCGCTACGGCATTGGCGAGATTCAGACTGCGGCTCGCGGGCAACATCGGTATGCGCACGCGCGTTTCAGGCGGGAATTCCGCGAGGACTTCCCGCGACAGTCCGCGTGTTTCGGGACCAAACACGAATATATCGCCTTCCTGATAATCGACCCGGTCGTAACGCGTCGTGCCGCGCGTCGTGACCGCAAACAGGCGACGGCCCGTCAAAGTCGCGCGGCAATGTGCCCAATCATCGTGCAGCGCAAAATCAATGCCGGCGCGGTAGTCCATTCCCGCGCGCTCAAGCTGTTTATCGGACAACGAAAAGCCGAGCGGCCGCACGAGATGCAGCCTGCAGCCGGCGTTCGCGCACAGGCGCATAATGTTGCCCGCATTGGGCGGTATTTCAGGCTCGTACAGCACGATTTCAAACATCGCCCGGCCTCCGCGCTGTCTTGTCACGCTGGTTGAAACACGTTAACTTGCCGGCTCTCATGGTACACAATGTGCTGCTTCCATAATCATTTCTAAAATTCGCTGACGTCCTGAGGAATTCATGGCACGACCGGAAAAAGTTCGCCTCGGCGAAATCCTCGTTCAACAAAAGCTGCTGACGCCGGAAAAGCTCAAGCTCGCGCTCGATGAGCAAAAGCGCAGCGGACGCAAGCTCGGACGCGTATTCATCGAGCAGGGCTACGTTACCGAGGAAGAGATTTCGGAGGCGTTGGCGAAGCAGTTGCAGGTCGCGTACATTAATCTCAAATACTACAACTTAAAACCCGAGGTCACGCAGAAGCTGCCGGAGACCCAGGCACGGCGTTTCCGCGCACTGCTGCTCGAGGACAACCCCAAGGCGTTCAAGGTCGGCATGGCGGACCCGACCGATCTGAACGCGTACGACGAGATCGCGCGCATCTTGAAGCGCGAGATCGAAATCGTCGTCGTCACCGAATCGCAGCTGCTCGAAACCGTCGACCGGATATACCGGCGCACCGGAGAAATCAGCGGGCTCGCGCAGGAGCTTGGCGCTGAACTCGGCGATACGGCCGTGGACTTCGGGATGCTGTCGACGACACCCGGGCTCGAGGAGGCGCCGGTCGTCAAAATGCTGCAGTCGGTATTCGAGGACGCGACCCAGGTGCGGGCTTCGGATATCCACATCGAACCGCAGGAAAAAAAGCTCATCATCCGGTTTCGCATCGATGGCCTGCTGCATTTGCAGACCGAAGCCGATTCGCGCATCGCCTCCGCACTCGTCCTGCGGCTGAAGCTCATGTCGGGTCTCGACATCTCGGAGAAGCGCCTCCCGCAGGACGGGCGCTTTCACGTAAAAATCCGCAACAACGTGGTCGACGTGCGGATTTCGACCCTGCCGACGCAGTACGGCGAATCGGTCGTGATGCGCCTGCTTAATCAGGGCAACGGCCTGCTCACGCTCGACCGGCTCGGCATGCCGCCGAAAATTCTCGAGCGCATGCAGGCGGTGTTGCGGCGGCCCAGCGGCATGGTGCTCGTCACCGGGCCGACCGGCAGCGGCAAGACCACGACTTTGTACGCCGCGCTCGCCGAGCTCAATACGTCCGAGCGCAAGATCATTACGGTGGAGGATCCCGTCGAATACCGGTTGCCGGGCATCAACCAGGTGCAGGTGCACGACAAGATCGAGCTCACGTTCGGACGCGTGTTGCGGTCGGCGTTGCGCCAGGACCCGGATGTAATACTCGTCGGTGAAATGCGCGACCAGGAAACGGCCGAAACGGGATTGCGCGCGGCCATGACCGGTCACCTGGTGCTTTCCACTCTGCACACGAACGATGCGGTGACCACCCCGATCCGCCTGCTCGACATGGGCGCGCCGCGCTACATGGTGGCGCTCTCGCTGCAAATGGTGCTTGCGCAGCGACTGGTGCGGCTGATCTGTGAAAGCTGCGCTGAGCCTTACACGTTGTTGCCGGGCGAGCACGAATGGCTCGCTCAGGCGCTCGGGCCGCAGACCGATAGCCACCGCTATGTGAAAGGCAAAGGTTGCTCGCATTGCAACGGCACGGGGTATCTCGGGCGCACCGGGGTTTACGAAATGCTCGAGATGAGCAAGGCCGTCGTCGAAGCGGCCAATCAGGAAAATCCCGCGTTGTTCATCGAGGTCGCAACGCGCGAGATTGGCAACCATACCCTGCGGGTCCACGCGACACAGCTCGTCGTCGATGGCAAAACGACCGTGGACGAGGCGATGCGCATCAGCAACGAGTTCGAGGACGCGGCCTGATGCCTTATTTTGCCTACAAAGGGCGCAACGCAGGTGGCGAAGCGGTGCAGGGCATCCTCGAGGGCGGCGACAGTGGCGCCGTGGCGACGCAACTCTTCAGCACCGGGATCACACCGGTTGAAATCCATCCGTCGGGCACTGCGCCGACGGAATCCGTCGGCGACACCTTCAAGCGTTTTCTGCGTCCCGGCATTCAGAGCCAGGACATATTGCTGTTCAGCCGGCAGATGTACACGCTGCTCAAAGCCGGCGTGCCGATCATGCGCGCGCTGGCAGGCCTGCAGGAGTCGTCGGTCAACGAGCGCTTCAAGGAAGTATTGCAGAGCATTCGCGAGAACCTCGACAGCGGGCGCGACGTATCGGCGGCGCTGCAACGCCAGGATGGCGTGTTCAGCCAGTTTTACGTCAACATGATCAAAGTCGGCGAGATGACGGGCCAGCTCGAAGAGATCTTTCTGCGCCTGTTTCATCACCTTGAATTCGAAAACTTCATGCGCGTGCAGATAAAGTCGGCTTTGCGCTATCCGGCTTTCGTCATTGGCGCGATGGGCGTCGCGCTCATCATCATCAACCTGTTCGTCATTCCGGTATTTGCCAAGGTGTTCAAAAGCTTCAACGCCAAGCTGCCGATGATGACGCAGTTGCTGATCGATTTTTCGGATTTCATGGTCGCGTTCTGGCCCGCGCTGCTGATCGGACTCATCCTCGCGATCTTCGCATTCCGCCTGTGGCTCGCGACCGAACGCGGCCGCTATGCATGGGACAAATTCAAACTGCGCATACCGATCGCAGGCAAGATCATAGTCAAAGCCACGCTCGCGCGCTTCGCGCGCAGTTTCGCGCTCGCGAGCCAGAGCGGAGTGCCGGTCGTGCAGGCGCTCACGACCGTCGCGAGAACCGTCGACAACGCGTATATCGCCGACAAGATCGAAAAGATGTGCGAAGGCGTCGAGCGGGGAGAATCGGTGTTGCGCACGGCCGCGGCGGCGGGCATTTTCACGCCGGTGGTCCTGCAGATGGTCGCGGTCGGCGAGGAGTCCGGCGCGCTCGACGATCTGATGGATGAGATCGCCGACATGTACCAGCGCGAGGTCGAATACGAATTAAAATCGCTTAGTGCGCAGATCGAGCCCATACTCATCATCGGCCTCGGCGTCCTGGTTCTGATCCTGGCGCTGGGCGTGTTTCTTCCGATGTGGGAGCTCGGGCAGGCGGCGATCAAGAAATAGACAATGCGGACCGGCCTTCAAAAATTACGCGGCTTCACCCTGCTCGAGCTCGTGGTGGTGCTTTCAATCATCGGCATTCTGGGCATCGTGCTGGCCGAGCGCCTGCAGCGGTACGCCCAACTCGCCGAAAAAACCTCGATGGAATACACGGCCAATGTCATCAACACGGCGTTGCTGTTCGAATTTGCCTCGCGTATCACCAAAGGCAAACGCGGCGATATTCCGTCGCTGGCCGTTGTGAATCCCGTCACCTGGCTTGCCCAGCAACCGGGCAACTACCTCGGAGAATTCCGCGACCCGCCGCTGAACGAGGAGCAGCTGGGAAACTGGTATTACGACTCGGCCAATCACGAACTCGTGTATTTGGTGCGGCGCGGCGATGATTTTACCGCGGATAGCGCGGGTAAAAAGCGCGTGCGTTACCGTGTCCAGTTGTTGTACGGTGAGCCCGAGCCAGGGGCTGGCAAGAGCCTGACGGGTGCGATTCTGGCGCCGGTCGAGTCCTACAAATGGCTCTGAAAACGTAAGCGTGGCTTTACAGCAACTCCGTCCGGGCAACGCGGCGGATCACGCGTGCTCTTTGGCATAGAAATTGCTGCCGATCAGGCAGAATAGGTTACCATGCGCGCCCGTCGGGTCAGAATTCCGCAGATAGATACGCCAGGTCATTCTTAGGAGATCGATGCTATGGAAACGAAACAAAAAGGCTTCACGCTGATTGAGCTCGTGGTCGTGATCGTAATTCTGGGCATACTCGCGGCCACGGCACTGCCGCGGTTCGTAAACCTGGCGGGCGATTCGCGGGCGGCGGTCATGAACGGAGTCAACGGATCGATGCAGGCTGCGAACGCACTGATTTTCGCGAAGGCAAACGCGCTGGGCATTCCGATGACGGGGGGGCAAAGCTTAACTGCCGCCCAATTGGGTACCAGCGCCCCTGTGGCAATTGATTTTGGTTACGCTAGTAATACACTCAGCCTTGCGCAGGTGATGATATTGCAACCGGCAGCGAATTTCAACGTTACCGTCGGTGCCATCCAGGCTGCCCAGGCGGGGACGCCGGCCAACTGCCAGATAGCTTATACGCCAGCCGCAAATGCAGTGGTGCCCCCGGTTTTCACTCCGACAATCTCTTCTCTCGGCTGCCAATAACACGCGCCGCGGTTGGCAAGATGGGCGTCACGCCGGGCGACTTGCGTGACGCTTGTTTTTTTCGCCGCTGCCTTATGCGTCACACACGGCCCGCGGGCTCTGTCGGATTCTCGCTCGTCGAGCTGGTAACGATACTCGTCGTGCTGGGCATCCTCGCGGCAGTGGCCGTGCCGCAATTGAGCGGAACCAAGCACACCTATGACGACCTCGCTTTCTACAACGGCACGAAAGGGATCCTGCGCTATGCGCAAAAAAGTGCGATCGCCAAGCGCCGCATGGTCTGCGTCGGGTTCACCGCGACGACCGTCAGCCTGACGCTCGCTTCAGCGCCGGGGTCCGCGGTATGCGACGCGAACGTCATCGGCCCGGGCGGCGAGAATCCATACGTCATCACGGCCCCGTCGTCTACGCTGTTCGCGCCGGCGCCGGTCGATTTCACTTTCAATGCGCTCGGGCAGCCGAGCACAGGTCAGGTGATCACGATCGCCGGCGGCGTGACCGCGGTCACCGTCAACGCGGACACCGGATATGTCCAATAACATCACCCATAGGCGCGATTCGAGGCGCGCGGGATTCTCGCTCGTCGAGCTGGTGATCTCGATCGTGATCGTCGGCATCGGTCTCGCGGCGCTGCTCGGTCCCATCATTACCGCAACCAGGCGCAGCGCCGATCCGATGCTGCGCAAGCAAACGCTTGCGATCGCCGAAGCGCTGCTCGAGGAGATCGCATTGAAACCGTTTGCGCCGGGCGGTTTTGCCGGCGCGCCGACGCAGGCGAACCGGCCGCTGTTCGACGACATCGTTGACTATAACGGCTTTACGACCGCGGGAATTTTTACCGTGGATGGGGTCGCTATTCCCGCGCTTGCGAACTACAACGTGACCAGCGTAACGGTGGCAGGGACCGCGCTCGGCGCCATCGGCGCGGGCAATGCCGCGCTGATCACCGTCACGGTGACGGGACCTGGCGGCGAGGCGATCGCGCTGTCTTCTTTTCGCACCAGTTTTTTCTGATGGCCGACATGCAGCGAGCGCCGAAGCGTCACCGCGCCTTTACTCTCGTCGAGATGGTAATCGTGCTCGCGATCACCGGCGCGATGGCGGGAGCGGTCGCCCTGTTCCTGCGCTGGCCGTTTCAGGCCTATCTCGACACCGCGCGGCGCGCCGAGCTCAGCGACGTAACCGACACCGCGTTGCGGCGCATCGGCCGCGATTTGCGCATCGCGTTGCCCAACAGCATCCGCGTCACCGCGGGAGCGACCACGTACCTCGAGATGCTGCCGACCCGCACCGGCGGACGCTACCGCGCCGCGGTCAACACTGCGGGAGCCGGAGACATCCTGGACTTCACGGTCGCGGACGCCAGTTTCGACATGCTCGGGCCGTTCAGCGCTCAGCCGGGGCAAACGCCGCTTCCCGGCGACCGGGTAGTGGTCTACAACCTCGGCGCCGCGTCGCCGGGTGCGGACGCCTATGCGGGCAACAACGCTAACGTCATTCGCGACGTCGGCGCCGGCGATCTAGCGAACGAGAGCAAGATAAATTTTGCCGCGGGTCCGCTGCGTTTTCCGCTGGCCTCTCCCGGCAATCGCTTTCAGGTCATCAGCACGCCGGTCACTTATGCCTGCACGCCCGGCGCGGTCAACGCCGCCGGCGATGGCACCGGCACCTTGACGCGGACTTTCGGCTACGCAATCACCGCGGCGCAGCCAACCCCGCCGGCTGGCGGCACCACCTCTTTGCTGGCCAGCAACGTAACGGCCTGCAATATTTTGTATACGCCGGTGGGCGCCACCGCCCGTAATGCGCTGGTCTCGATGCAGATCGCGATCACGCGCTCGAACGAAACCGTGAGCCTCTACAATGAAGTGCATGTCAGCAATGCGCCGTGAATCGGGGCTGAGTCTGGTCACGGCAGTTTTTTTGCTGCTCGTGCTGGCCGGGCTCGGCCTCTTTATTACCAGCATCAGCTCGGTCCAGACCATGACGTCGGCGTTCGATTTGCAAGGCAGCCGCGCCTATCATGCCGCCCGCGCCGGTATTGAATTCGGCGCCTACCAGTCGATTGTCGCAGACGCATGCCCGGCGACGGTAAACGTAGTGCTGCCCGCCGGGAGGTTTGCCGATTTCGCGAGCGTCACGGTGTTGTGCAACCGGACGGTGCATACCGAGGGCGTTACCGCCAAGAACCACTACCGGATTACCGCGAACGCATGCAACCAGCCGGCCGCGGCGGCGTGCCCCAACCCGGCGCCGGGCGCCAACTATGTGGAACGCGAATTGCAGATCAGCGTGATTAACCCGCCATGATCGCGCCACCTTCGATGCACAATCCAGCCGGGTTTTTCCTGCGTGCAACGGCATTGGACTTTTTGCGCGCGCTCGCGGCAGCGCTCGTCGCGCTGGCGGGCGCGCCCGCGACTGCAGCGCCGTATTATGGAAACACGCCCACGCCATTCGCCTGGATTGACCCGGTAACGGGCGCCCATACCGCGGCGACCTGGACCAGCGGCGCCAGTTGCACCGCCGGAACTTATGTCAATGCCCCGGCGGATGACGACATAACCGCGCAGTTGCCGATCGGCTTCAACTTCAACTTCGGCGGTACGGTTTATAGCCAGCTGCAGATCATGGCCAACGGCCGGCTGCAGTTCAACAACGCGTATTGCGGCTGGGGCACCAATACGGTGGGGCCGCCGCCGACGTATCCGTACGATTTCCCGTCCGGCAACCCGCTCGGCGGCAACGTCGTGCGCATGATCCGCATTTACGGCGCCGACTTCGATCCGGGCGCGAGTGCGCCCGGCGGAAAAGTCTATTACGCGACCACGGGCGTGGCGCCGAACCGCAATTTCATCGTGACCTGGTACAACATCAGGGAGTGGAACAGTCCGGGCAGTTTGTTCAACGTGCAGATCATCCTGCGCGAGAACGGCGAATTCGTTTACCAGTACAAGGACACCGTCAATATCACGACCGGGCACGCTCAGATCGGCTGGGAAATCTCGGCTGCGGATTACGATCTTTATACCTATTCCGGTTTTGGCAGCCTCGCGTACAGCGCCATCCGTTTTTATCCCGCGCCGGTCAAGACGGGCGAGTGGCGCATGGACGAGTTGAATTGGACCGGAGCGGCGGGTGAAGTGATCGATACCTCAGGCAATAACCGCAACGCGCAAGCTGTGAATGGCCCCGTAACTGCGAACGCCGCATCCGCAATTTCGACGAATCCCGGCACCTGCCGTTACGGCGTGTTCGATGGCGTGAACGATTACGTGGCGTTGCCGGGAACATTTCCGAACCTCAATCAGAGTTTCACCATCACCGCGTGGATCAATACCCGGGACCGGACCCGTGTCGGCCAACGCGTATTCATTGACGACGAGACCAACACCGGCGGTTATGGTTTGAGCCTGGGTGATGGCGGCGCGGGTGTTCTGCGTTTTTACAGCCGCACGACGGCACCGGTGATTCTGGATACGCCGGCCGTGATCCAGAACAACCTTTGGTATTTCGTGGCCGCCGTTGCCGATATCGCGGGCGGCTTCAAAACCATTTATGTGTACGACGCGTCGGGCACCTTGCTGACGAGCGTGACCTCGGCGTTCGCCGGTGTGTGGGGCACCGACGCGGGCGCAGCATCGATCGGCGGCGAGACCAGCGTTTCGGGTGAAAGCGCCTTCAAATTCTTTGGCAATATCGACGAGGTTAAGGTGCTGAGCGGCGCGGTGCCGCAGTCGACGCTCGACATACTCGCGCGCGAAACTCATTTGTGTCCGGTCACCGGCGCAACGCTCGGCGGATTCAATGTGTTTGAAGCGAGCACAACGGCCGGTTATGTCGCCGGTTATATCAAGACTAAAACCGCGGGCAGGCGGTTCGATACCACGACCGGCAATCTTGCCATCGTGGCACTGACCGCGGGGGCGATCGACAACGTATTCAACAACACGGTCAAAGTTGAATTGCTCAACGCGAGCGCCGGCGGCGCGCTCGATGCCAACGGCTGCAATGCAGCGTGGCCCGTCGTCGTCACCTTGTCGAACCAGAATGTAAGCAGCGGGCGCGTGAACATGAATCCGGTTCCACAGATCAATGGCGCGATATACACCAACCTCAAAGTCCGAGTAAGTTTTCCCGCCGTTGGGGCGGTCACGCGCTATGGCTGCTCGAACGACGCCTTCGCGCTGCGTCCCGACACGCTCTTGGCGGGCAATGCAACGCACGCCGATTGGCAGACCCCGGGCATTACGACGACGCTTAACAATCTTGGCTCCGCGGGCGGGTCGGTCCACAAGGCGGGCCGCAATTTCACGGTGAGCGCGAGCGCGCGCGATGCGTTGGGCGCCGGGCTTGCTTCGTATGCCGGCAGTCCGTCCGGCGGCATTAGCGCGCTGCAATTACCGAGCGGCTGCGGCACCTGCGTGCCGGGAGCGCTGACGGCGGGCGGATGGGCAGGCACCGGCACGGTCGTCTCCAACAGCGCAAACTATAGCGAGGCCGGCGCGATTACGATGCAACTCGAAGACCGCAGCTTCGCTAATATTGACGCCGCAGACTCGTCGCCAGGCGAGCGTTACGTCGACTCCAATCCGGTCGCGGTCGGGCGGTTCGTGCCCGATCACTTCGACCTGGCCGGTTTCTCGGCGCCCGTATTCAGAACGTTCAATACAATCGACGCCGCATGCAGCGCCGGCGCCGCGCCGCGCCGCTCTTTTACTTATATCGGGCAGCGTTTCGGATTTGCGACCACGCCGCAGATGACGATCATCGCGCGCAATTTTGCAAATGTCACTACGGCCAATTACCGCGGCGCCCTGTGGAAAATCGGCAGCGGCGCGGGTGCCGCCAATGCGCCCGTGTGTAATGCGGTAACGTGCACATTAAACAGCAGCCTGGGTACGACGACATTCGCGAATGCATATACGTTCGTCCTGAATCCCGCAGTGGCAACCGGCTGGGATACGGGGCTGCCTGTTAGCGGGATACCGTCCGTCGCTTCCAACAATGACGGCACCGGGACCTTGAGCTTTACCACCAGCGATCAGCTCGCGTTCAATCGGGCCAATGCGCCAGTGGCCGATTTCACCGCGACGATAAATTCATCGATGAGTCTCACGGATATTTCGGAGGGGGCGGGGCAACCAATTGCCACCGCCAATCCCGCGGTGTTCGGCGCCATCACGTTTGATGCGTCGTATGTTGGGCCGCCGGCGCAACCCAATCGGTTCTTCTACGGACGCTTAAAACTCGCCAATGCGAACGGTTCGGAATTACTGCCGCTGAACATGCGCATGACCACTCAATATTTCTCCGCAGCGGCCGGCTTCGTCGACAACGCGGCCGACAATTGTACGACGCTCGCCACTGCCAATATCGGGCTCGGCAACTATCAGCTCAACCTGAACGCGGGAGAGACCACCGTTGCGGCGACGACGGCCGGCGCTTTTTCGGGCGGCGCGAAAAACCTGACCCTGACGGCGCCCGGCGCGAATAATTACGGCTCGGCAGACGTCGTCGTTAACCTGGGGACGACCACTACGCCCAACGTATGCCTGGTGTGGGCCGCACCGGCGCCGTCGCCTGCCGGCGCGAGTCTCACCCATCTGCGCGATGCCCAGTATTGCGCCGCGGGTGTCTACGACAAAGACCCGACCGCACGCGCGACCTTCGGCGCCTACGGTGTCAACCGCAATTTTATTTATATGCGCGAGAACTATTGAGGCAATGAAGACCTGTAAGCGGTGTTCCGGAGTAGCATTGACAAGCGCGATGCCTTAATTTAGTTTCGATGAGTTCAGGGTGGGGTAAAGCAAAATGGGGCGGTTAGCGAAGGATAAAAGGCGGCCCGGCTGGCTGGCGTTAAGCCTCGCGCGGGAGCAAGTCGATGTCGTCCACGTGCAACGCGCCGCAGGCGGCAGGCCCGAGATCGTCCTATGCGATTCGTACCGCAAGGAGCACTCGGACAGCGCCACGCTCGCGCGATTGCGCAAAGAACTCAGGCTCGACCGTTACCGCGGCACCACACTCCTTAACAGCGCCGAGTTTCAGATGCACCAGGTCGATGCGCCGGGCGTCCCGGCCAGCGAAATGAAGACCGCGGTGCGTTGGCGCGTGAAAGACATGATCGACTATCCGCTTGAAGTCGCTACCGTCGACATGCTCGACGTGCCGGTCGATCCCAATGCGCCGGCGCGCAATCACGTCGTGTATGCGATAACAGCCCGCAACAGCTCGATCGAAGCGTGCCTGAAGCCGTTTGTCGAGGCGCAGATTCCGCTTGAGGCAATCGACATTCCCGAACTGGCCCAGCGCAACATCGCGGCGCTGTTCGAGCCTGAAGGACGCGCGGTGGCGATGCTCGCGTTTTATCAAAACGAGGGCATTCTGACCTTCACCAGCAGCGGTGAACTTTATCTGTCGCGACGCATCGAGATTGCGCTCGCTCATCTGCTCGAAGCGGATGCCGAGCGCCGCGCCCAGCATTTTGAGCGCATCGCGCTCGAGCTGCAGCGCTCGCTCGATCATTTTGACCGCCAATATAATTACGTTCCCATCGCCAAGCTGTTGCTGGCGCCGCTGCCGCAGGAAATCGGACTGCAGGAATACCTCGCGTCCAATATTTACATGCCGGTCGAAACCGTCGATCTGGGCGCGGTGATGGATTTTCCCGCGGTGCCTGAACTCAAACACGCGGCGCGCCAATCGCAGTACCTGGCAACGATAGGCGCCGCGTTGCGCGACGAAGCGGCGGTCGCATGAGCCAGCAGATCAACCTTTTTAACCCGCTTTTCCGCAAGCGCGGGTTTTCATTTACTTCGTCGGCCGCGCTGTTGTACGGCCTCATCATCGCGACGGCCGCCGGCAGCGCTGCCGCGCTCTACCAGCACGTCCGTGTGCGGCAAGCTGCCGCCACAGCGCAAGCGGTCGAGCAACACCACAAAGCGATGACCGCGCGCTTCGATAAAATCAAGGCGGATTTATCTCAGCACAAACCCAACGCGCAGCTCGAAGCCCAGATCGCCGAGCTCGACATGCAACTCAAAGGCCGTCAGGAAATCATCGAAACTTTAAACAGCGGTGTCGTCGGCAACAGCAGCGGTTTTTCCGAGTACATGCGCGCCTTCTCGCATCTGAACGTTAAAGGCCTGTGGTTGACCGGTTTCGAAATCGCGCGCGGCGGCAACGATCTTGCCATCCAGGGGCGCACTTTGAGTGCCGATCTGGTGGGGACCTACCTCAATCAGTTGAACCGGGAAATACCGTTCCAAAACCGGCCTTTTGCGGCGATGCGCATCAACCAGCCGCCCGCCGAGCCCGCCGATAAAACGATAGCCGAAACGGCAGGCAAGCCGAGTGCCGGCACGCCGGCCGCTAAAAACGTGCAGGACACCACGATCGCGGCGACGGGGCCGCGCTACCTCGAATTTTCCATTTCCACCATGGACCTTCGAGATGACCCCAGGTCAGCGGGCAGATCCGCGCTGCCTGTGCCGTCGCTGCTGGGGCAGATCGAGAATTCACCGCCCGAGCGCAAGAAAACAGTCGCGCGGCAGGAGACATCGCGGTGAAAGATCTGTGGCGAAAATACGCCGCCAGGTTCGACGCCCTGGCGCAACGCGAACGCGTGATGGTGTTCATCGCCGCCATCGCCGCGACGTTGTTCGTGCTCGACGCGCTGTTCATCGGGCCGCCGGCCGCGCGGTCGAAAGCACTGCTCGCGCAGGTTGCCCAACAGGAACTCGCGCTTGCGACGCTGCGACCGCAGATCCAGGCGTTGGAAAAGCGGCTCGTGGACCCGGATGCCGCCAATGCGGCGCGGCGGGACGGCATCAAGCGCCAGATCGCGGATATCGACCAAACGCTCAAAGGCATGCAGCAAAGTCTGGTCGGGGCGCAGCGTATGAAAGCATTGGTCCAGGAGATGCTTGCGCGCAATCCGCGGCTGCAACTGGTTTCACTGCGGACTTTGCCGGTGGCCCCCCTGGTCGATAGAAGCGCGCGGCGCGAAACTTCCGCCGCGGCGTCGAGCGAGCCGCCGGCACCAGCCGACGCTGCAGTAGCTGCAGTATTCAAGCATGGCGTTCAAATTACGCTGCAGGGCAGTTACGCCGACCTCTACGATTATCTGGACCATCTCGAGAAGCTGTCCTGGCGCATGTTCTGGTCGCACGCCACGTTGAGCGCCGACGGCGCGCCGCGCCTTACGCTGACCGTCACCCTATATACGTTGAGCCTCGACAAGGCCTGGCTGGTGGTATGACGCGCGCATCGATAGCAAGCGCTTTCGCGGCGGTTTTGCTGCTGACGGGGCACGGTGCGGGCGCGCAAGCGATCAACGATCCAACGCGCCCGCCGGCGGGGTTCATGGCACCCTCAGCCGCCGAGGGCGCGGCGGCCAGCGGCCCGGTGCTGCAGAGCGTAAAAATTTCGCGCGCGGGGAGCAGCGCGATCATCGGCGGCGAAACGGTCAAGCTCGGCGCGAAGTACGGTGACGCGCGAGTGGTCAGGATCAGCGAGAATGAAGTCGTGTTGCGCTCGGCGAGCGGTACCGAAATACTTCGTATGTATCCAGGCGTGGAAATCAGGCCGGTCGTGCCTGAGGCACGCGCCGGCACGCCGGTGGCGCGAAAAAGCCGCGCCCCCGCCAAAACCCTAGGAAAGCACGAATGAGACCTATCGTATTGATTGCTGTCGTGGCGCTATGCCTCACTGCGTGCGAATCCAAGTTGTTCAGGAAAGATGCCGTGCAGGGGCAGATCGAATCCGAACTGAACAAGGCGGCGCAAGCGCGCGCGAAGCCCGCGCAGCCCGACGCGGTGATTCAGGCGCTGTTGCCGCCGCTGACGGTGGAAATGCCCAAGGCGGCCAAGGCCGTCGAGCCCCGATTTGACCTCGTGGTCAACAATGCGCCGGCGAACCAGGTATTTCTGGCGCTCGTATCGGGCACGCGCAACAGCATGCTGGTAAATCCCGATATCAAGGAAACAATCTCGGTGAACCTCAAGGACGTGACGCTGACCGAAGCGCTGGAGGCCATTCGCGAACTCTACGGCTATGAATACAAGATCCAGGGAACGCGCATCTACGTGCAGCCGGTGACGATACAGACGCGGCTCTTTCAGGTGAACTATCTCGCCGGGCGGCGCGTCGGCCGCGCCGACGTGCGGGTAACGTCCGGCTCGATCCAGACGCCGTCATTCAGCGCACCACCGCAACTGGCGACGGGTGCTTCCGGTGCTGCTCCCGTCACGACCCCAACCGGCGGCGGAGTTCCGCAATCCATCGAAAGCAGCCGCGTCACCACGACCTCCGACAACGACTTCTGGGTCGATCTGGATAACGCATTACGAACTATTTTGAACATTGACGGCTGCCGCAACGTGAATACCAGCAGCACGGCAGTGGTGCCCGCGGGTGCCCGCTGCGACAATACGCGCAGCGTCGTCGTCAACGCACAGGCGGGGGTGGTCATGGTGCGCGCACTGCCGGCCGAGTTGCGCACGGTCGAACAGTACCTGAAGGCGATGTCGATCATAGTGGAGCGGCAGGTCATGCTCGAGGCCAAGATCATCGAAGTGACTTTGCGTGATCAATTCGCCACTGGCGTGAACTGGGCCGCGTTCAAAGGCAATTTCGCGGGAGGTCTGGTGCAGCCGGGCACCACGCTTTCCAATAGCGGCACGCTGTCCGCGTTCACCGCGACCGCGCCGGACGGCACACCATTGCAGAATTCCAATGTGCTTGCATTGCCGGGAACCGTCGCTTCATTAGCGGCCGGCTCGAATGTGCCGTCCTCGATATTCGGGCTCGCATTCCAGGCCAGCAGTTTTGCGGCCTTGCTCAACTTTCTGGAGTCGCAGGGCAACGTACACGTGCTCTCGAGTCCGCGCATCGCGACGATCAACAACCAGAAAGCGGTTATCAAAGTCGGGACCGATGAATTCTTCGTCACCAACATTACCACCACGACGACGACGTCCGGCGTCGGCGCCGCGACCGTATCACCTACCATCACGACGCAGCCTTTCTTCTCGGGCATCGCGCTCGACGTCACGCCGCAGATTTCGGGAGATGATCAGATCACGCTGCATATTCATCCGTCGGTTAGTCTTGTCACCGACAAGACGAAGACCATTAATCTGGGTACGCTGGGGGTATTCACTTTGCCGCTGGCCTCGAGCAATATCAACGAAAGCGACACCATCGTGCGCGTGCAGGATGGCACGATCGCGGCAATCGGCGGATTGATGAAACACGCGCAGTCCAGCAGTGACTCCGGCTTGCCCGGCACGCGGGACTCCCCGTTTCTTGGCAACGTGTTTGGCAGCCGCAACCAGCAACTCAACAAAAGCGAGCTCGTGATCCTGCTGAAGACGACGATCATCAAGGGTGACACGGCCTGGCAGCAACAATCGCAGGAGGTCAACGAGCGCATGCAGAACCTGCGCCGGCCGGATCTCGCGCCGGGAAATCCGGCGGCGCAGGGCAAATAAAGGGCGCAATGTATCTGGCCCATTTCGGCTTGCAGGAAATGCCGTTCGGCATCACGCCGGACACGAGCTTCGCGTACGCGTGCGCGAGCCACCAGGAGGCTCTCAATACGCTGCTGGTCGCGGTGAAGAACGGCGAAGGCTTTATCAAAATCACGGGCGAAGTCGGTACCGGCAAAACGCTGCTGTGCCGTAAATTCCTGGCGACACTCGACGATACTTTTGTGTCGGCGTACATTCCCAATCCGTACCTCGAGCCGCGCACGTTGCTGCTGGCGCTGGCGGAAGAACTCGGCGTCACCCTCGCGAAAGAAGACGATCAGCATCATTTGATCAAGGGCCTCACGCAGGCGTTGCTCGGCTTCGCCGGCGAGGGCAAGTCGGTCGTGCTGTGTCTCGATGAGGCGCAGGCGATGCCGATTGAAAGTCTCGAAGCGCTGCGTTTGCTGACGAACCTCGAAACCGAGAAACGCAAACTACTGCAGGTGGTGTTGTTCGGGCAGCCCGAGCTCGACGCGAGGCTGGCCGCGGATTCGGTGCGCCAGTTGCGACAGCGCATTACTTTTCAGTATCGTCTTGGTGAGCTCGGGCGCGAAGAGCTCGATTATTATCTCGCACATCGGCTGCGCGTCGCGGGCTACCGCGGCAACCGCTTGATCACGCAGCCGGCGGTGCGTGCGTTGCACCGGGCGAGCGGCGGCATTCCGCGGCTGGTTAATGTGCTTTCCCACAAGTCGATGTTGCTTGCCTTCGGCGAGGGCGCCCAGCAGGTTACGCCGCCCCACGTGCGAGCCGCCGCCGGCGACACACCGGCTGCCCGGCAGCCGCACTGGTGGTGGCTGAGTTTCGCCATGGTGGTCATATCAGCCGGCGGTATCGGCTGGATGATGTTCAATTAAGCGGCGCACCCTATGAGCCTCATCAATCAAATGCTGCAGGACCTTGAAAAGCGCCGCGCTTCCGGCGCCGAGCGTGGCGCGCTGCCCAACCAGGTGCGCGTGCTGCCCCGCGACGAGTCGCGCAGCAGGCTCTGGTGGTCGATCTGCATCGCAGCCGCGCTCGTCTCGCTAACATTGCTGGCCTGGCAAATCCATTCGCGCCGCGCCGTGAATCCGCTGCCGGCCATGGCGCAAACGCAAGCTCAGCAATCGCCGCTTGCTTTGGTCGCACCTGGCGCGCCCGCGTCGCGACTCGCGCTCGATCTGGAGCCGGTTCCGCCGCGCGTCGCGCGCGCACCGGCGCCGCCCGTTGCATCGATTGCGCGTCAAGCCGCGGCGCCGGTCAT
This sequence comes from Burkholderiales bacterium, assembly GCA_046596405.1. Classification (GTDB taxonomy): domain Bacteria; phylum Pseudomonadota; class Gammaproteobacteria; order Burkholderiales; family SG8-41; genus PALSA-1004. Next base: position 3,065 of record JBKJMN010000210.1, on the reverse strand, counting down.
TACAGCTTCGGCCGTCGAAGCGGAGCCCGCGCTCGCTGCACCTGTTGCCTCCGCTATGGCGAACATCGCGCCGGCAAAATCAACGCCAGCCGAGATTCCCAAGCCGGCTGCGTCACCGGCGGCGGTGAGCGGCGCGAGCACGGCCACCGTCAAAACCGCGGCAGCGGCGCCGCGCGTCATCGAGGCCGGGCCGGAAGCGAAATCGCCGGCTGCGCCGGCGAACGCGCAAATCGATAAACGCGCGCAAGTATTGTCGCCATCGCAGCTCGCCGAGAACGATTATCGGGAGGCAGCTAATTTTCTGAACCAGGGCCGGCTGGCTGAAGCCCAGGAAGGATTCCGGCGCGCATTGCAGAACAATCCCGCGCACGTCAGCGCGCGCCAGGGACTGTTCGGGCTTTTGCTCGATGCCAAAAAGAACGCCGAAGCGGAAGAATTGCTGCAACAGGGCCTCGCGCTCAATCCCAACCAACCGGGGTTCGCCATGGCGCTGTCGAGCCTGCAATACGAACGCGGCGATGTCAGCGGCGCTATCGACACCATGCAGAAATCGGCGCCTGCCGCGCAGTCCAGTCCTGATTACCTGGCGCGGCTCGCCGGCTTGCTGCAGCGTCAATCGCGTCATCGCGAGGCGATCGACAACTATCAGGCGGCGTTGCGGCTGGCGCCGGGAGCGGGCGTGTGGTGGATGGGACTGGGCATCTCGTTGCAGGCGTCGAACCGCAACAATGAAGCACAGGAAGCCTTTCGCCGCGCAAAGAGCAGCAATGCCCTGAATCCGGAATTGCAGGCCTTCGTCGATCAGCGCCTGAAGCAATTGCAGTGAGGCAGGATCGAGGTTTGCGGTATCAAAGAGGCGTGAGGGGCGTTTTTCCTCAATCCTCAATCCTCAATCCTCAATCCTCAATCCTGCTTTAAAGTTCTCGCCACCACCCATCCCTGAATCTCCACCGCTCCTGCTTTGCGCAGATTGCGTGCGAGTTCATTGAGTGTCGCACCCGTCGTCAGCACGTCGTCGACGACGGCTACCCGCTTGCCGCGTAAATCCATGTCGCATACAAAGGCGCCGCGAATGTTGCGCGCGCGCTCTTTCCACGGCAGCGTCGCCTGCGGCACGCTCTCGCGCACCCGCCGGCAGGCGGCGCGCGCCAGCGGGGTTTTTTGCGCGCGGCTGACGATGCGCGCGATCTCGAGCGCCTGGTTGAACCCGCGCTCGGACAGGCGCGCCGGCGCCAGCGGCATCGGGATGATGAGATCGACCGCGCCGGTGATTTTTGCCTCGAGCGCGCGCGCGAAAAGCAGCGCCAGTGCAAGATTGCCACCGTATTTGTACTGCTGGATCAGTGGCGCGAGCGGCCACTCGTAGACGAATGCCGCCGTGATGGCATCAAAGCGCGGCGGATGGGCGAGGCAGGCACCGCATACGTCAGCGCTCGTCATCGGTAGCGCGCACTGGGGGCAATGGGTTGCCGGGAGCCACGGCAGGTCGTGATGGCAACGCTCGCACAAAGACGTTTGCGCCGCCGCGCTGTTACAGAGAAGGCATTGTTCCGGCAACGCGGCGTGGGCAACGCGGACGCAATTGTTCAAAACCCGCTGGTGCCAATTTGACAAGTGCCGGCCTATCGATGATGATTCGAAGCGCATGATCTAGCAGATATTTTTGGCAACCCGGCACGACCCGGCACATCCTCAGCGAGCATACCACCATGGATACCCTTACCCACAACGCGCCAGCCGTGGCCGTCGCCGACAGCGCACGCAAGGCGCGCTGGAGCATCGACGCCGTCGCACAGTTGCTCGACCTGCCGTTCAGCGACTTGCTCTATCGCGCGCAAAGCACGCATCGCGAGAACTTCGACCCCAACGCGGTGCAACTGTCGACGCTGCTGTCGATCAAGACCGGCGGCTGTCCGGAAGACTGCGGATACTGCCCGCAGGCCGCCCGTTATCACACCGGCGTCGAGAACGAAGCGCTGCTGGCAGTCGACGCGGTAGTCGATGCGGCGCGCGCTGCGCGCGCGCAGGGAGCGACGCGCTTTTGCATGGGCGCGGCGTGGCGCGGTCCGAAGCAGCGCGATCTCGACCGCGTGCTCGAAATGGTGAAGGCCGTGCGCGGGCTCGGCATGGAAACCTGCGCCACGCTCGGGATGCTGAAGGAAGGGCAGGCCGAGCAGTTGAAGCAAGCGGGGCTCGACTATTACAACCACAATCTCGATACCGCGCCCGAGTTTTACGGCGAGATCGTCTCCACGCGCACGCAGGACGACCGGCTCGATACGCTCGACAAAGTGCGCAGCGCCGGCCTCCACGTCTGCAGCGGGGGCATCGTCGGCATGGGCGAGACGCGCCGCACCCGTGCAACTCTGATCGCGCAGCTCGCGAATCTGGAGCCTTATCCTGAGAGCGTGCCGATCAACAACCTGGTCCAGGTCGAAGGCACGCCGCTGCACGGCACGGCAGCGCTCGATCCCTTCGAATTCGTACGCACCATCGCCGCCGCGCGCATCACCATGCCCACAGCAATGGTGCGCCTCTCCGCCGGGCGCCAGGAAATGTCGGAAGGGATCCAGGCGCTGTGTTTCGCGGCCGGCGCGAACTCTATTTTCTACGGCGACAAGCTGCTGACGACCGGCAATCCCGAAGCGCAACGCGACCGCGCATTACTGGACAAGCTGGGCATGTATCCGATGCGCGTCGACCGCGAGATTCATGAGTGAGGCAGTCACTCCATAAGGCCGCGTTGCCGCGCCGTTTTCGCTGCGCCCGCCCGCCGCGCCCCGCTTAACGCCGCGAGGCGTTGCATGCTGCTCAAAGATCTCGCCGCTGAGCTTGCCGCGCTCGAAACCCGCGGCTTGCGGCGCTCCCGGCGCGTGCTGGGAAGTCCGCAAACCGCGCGCGTCGCGGTCGACGGCCGCGACTACGTTGCTTTCTGCAGCAACGATTACCTGGGACTCGCCGCCGATCCACGACTGATTGACGCCGCGTGCGAAGGCGCGCGGGCCAGCGGCGCCGGCGCCGGCGCATCGCACCTGATCCTCGGCCACACGGCAGCGCACGAGCGG
>JBKJMN010000067.1:0-8139 GCA_046596405.1 Burkholderiales bacterium | reverse complement strand
GGTTACTTCGACTCACGCGCGAGACGCGGCGCATGGGCTGCTCGCCAGCGACGGCACGGCTGTGACGGTCATCAACGACAGCCCGGGTTTCATCGCGCAGCGCATCGTGGCGATGATCGTCAACATCGGTTGCTCGATTGCGCAAAGCCGCGTCGGCACGCCGGCCGACATCGACAAAGCGGTCACGCTGGGTCTCAATTACCCGAACGGCCCGTTCAAGTTCGCCGACGTGCTGGGCGTTGAGCGCATTTACCGCGTGCTCACCGCGATGTATCGCATCTACGGCGATCCGCGGTACCGTCCCAACATCTGGCTCACGCGCCGCGCCAAGCTCGGCGTATCCGCTCTCACCACTGAACCATGATCGACACTCTAAGGAACTCACATGCTCAACGCCTATATTTATGATGGTAAGCGCACCCCGTTTGGCCGCTATGCCGGTTCGCTCGCCAAAGTCCGCCCCGACGACCTGCTCGCGAGCGCAATCAAGTCGGTGCTCGCAGGAAGCAAGTTCAAAGCCGAGCAGATTGAAGACATCGTCGTCGGCTGCGCGAACCAGGGTGGTGAAGACGCGCGCTGCGTAGCGCGTCATGCCGGCTTGGCGGCCGACCTGCCGATTGAGATCCCGGGCACGGTACTGCAGCGCAACTGCGCGAGCGGACTCGGCGCGATTGCCCACGTGGCACATTCGATCACGGCAGGCGAGGGCGACGTCTTTCTGGTCGGCGGCACGGAAAGCATGAGCCGCGCGCCGTTCGTGTTCGCCAAAAGCGAAAATCCGTTTGCGCGCGATCTGCGTATTTACGACAGCACGATAGGTCCGCGTTTCTCGAATCCGAAGCTGACCAAGCTCTACGGCGACGACCAGATGCCGCAAACCGCCGACAATCTCGCCAAGGAATTCGACATCAAGCGCGAAGAGGCCGACCAGTTTGCGCTGGCCTCGCAGCAGAAATATTCGATTGCCAAGGGCGAAGGTTTTTTCACCGGCGAAATCGGCCCGGTGGAAATGCCGGCCACCCGCAAAGGCCCGGTACCGCCCGTTGCCGATGACGAGCACCCGCGCCCGCAGACCGACATGGCAACGCTCGCCAAAATGAAAGTCCTCTACGAAGGCGGCGTCACCACCGCCGGCAATGCGTCGGGCGTCAACGACGGTGCCGTCGCCATCCTCATGGGCAGCATGCAGGCCGGCGAAAAAGCCGGCATCAAGCCGATTGCGCGCGTGATCGCCACTGCGGCGATGGGCGTGCCTCCGCGAATCATGGGCATAGGCCCGGTTGCCGCGTCGAAGAAAGCGCTCGCCCGCGCGGGGTTGACGATCAAGGATATGGACATCATCGAAATCAACGAAGCCTTCGCGACCCAGGTGTTGTCGTGCCTCAAAGGTCTCGGCGTCGCGTTCGACGACAAGCGCGTTAATCCGAACGGCGGGGCGATTGCGCTGGGTCACCCGCTCGGCGCGAGCGGCGCGCGCATTGCGCTGACGGCGGCGCGCCAGTTGCAGCGCACCGGCGGACGCTATGCGCTCGTCAGCCTGTGCATCGGCGGCGGACAGGGCATGGCCGCTATCCTCGAAAGAGTTTGACCGGTACTTTCGCAAGGCAGGCCGGTAGCGCAACTGCTGCCGGCCTTTTTATTTTTGGATTGGGCTCATAATGGCAGAACCTTCCTCTGTAACGCTGACCGGCGGCAGTTTCGACTGGCAGGACCCGCTCCTGATCGAGCAGGAGCTGACCGACGAAGAGCGGCTCATCCGCGACACCGCGCGCGCGTATGCGCAGGACAAGCTGATGCCGCGGATTGTGATGGCGAACCGCAACGAGACGTTCGACGTCGAGATCATGCGCGAGATGGGCGCACTCGGCTTTCTCGGCTCCACGCTCGAAGGCTACGGCTGCTCGGGCATAGGCTACGTTGCTTACGGCCTCATCATGCGCGAGCTCGAGCGCGTCGATACTGCGTACCGCTCGGCGTGCTCGGTGCAAAGCGGGTTGGCGATGACGCCGATCTACGCGTACGGCACCGAAGCGCAGCGCGAAAAATATCTGCCGAAGATGGCGACGGGCGAATTGATCGGCTGCTTCGGCCTGACTGAACCGGATCACGGTTCGGATCCCGGCAGCATGACGACACGCGCGCGCAAAGTCGACGGCGGCTACGCAATGAGCGGCACCAAGCTCTGGATTACCAACGCACCGATAGCCGACATCATGGTCGTGTGGGCGAAGGACGACGGCGGGGTGATCCGCGGATTCATCCTTGAGCGCGGAATGAAGGGTTTGGGGACGCGCAAGATCGAGGGCAAATTCTCGGTGCGCGCTTCGCCCACCGGCGAGATTTCGATGGACCAGGTATTTGTGCCCGAGGAAAACCTGTTGCCCAACGTGACCGGACTCAAAGGCCCGTTCGGCTGCCTGAACAACGCGCGCTTCAGCATCTGCTGGGGTGCGCTCGGCGCGGCGGAATTCTGCTGGCATGCGGCGCGCCAATATACGCTCGACCGCAAGCAGTTCGGACGCCCGCTCGCCGCGAATCAGTTGATCCAGAAAAAACTCGCAGACATGCAAAGCGAGATCGCGCTCGGACTGCTCGCCTGTCTCCACGTGAGCCGCCTGCGCGAGCAGGGCAGGGCGACGCCGGAGATGGTATCCCTGATGAAACGCAATTCGACCGGCAAAGCGCTCGACATCGCACGCGTGGCGCGCGACATGCATGGCGGCAACGGTATCTCGGATGAATATCACGTGATCCGGCATGTCATGAATCTGGAAACGGTCAACACACTCGAAGGCACCAGCGACATCCACGCGCTCGTGCTGGGGCGCGCGCAAACGGGCATCTCGGCTTTTAATTAACAACTAAAACAGCTATTCAGGAGGAAGTATGACTATCTCATCGCGCAGCATGCTGGCGTGCGTGCTGGCTGCGGCATGCGCCCATGCCGGCACTGCGCCGGCCCAGACGTATCCGGTCAAACCGATTCGCGTCATCGTGCCGTATGCGCCCGGTGGATCGACCGACGTCGTGATGCGTATCATCGCGCCGCGCATGTCCGAGCAGCTCGGGCAGCAGGTCATCGTCGAAAACCGCCCCGGCGGCTCGTCCACGATTGGCCTCGACGCCGCGGCCAAGTCAGCGCCGGATGGCTATACGGTGGGGGTCGCCAATCTCACGTTCGGTGCGAATCCCTTCCTGTTCAAGAAAATGCCGTTCGACAGCGAGAAGGATCTCGTGCCGGTGAGCCTGGTGTCGATCGTGACGCTCGTTTTGACGGTACATCCGTCAGTGCCAGCGCGTTCGGTGAAACAGTTGATCGCCCTCGCCAAGAGTAAACCGGCGAGTCTCAATTACGGCTCGGCCGGCAACGTGAGCGCTAATCACCTGGCGACCGAACGGTTCAACCACATGACCGGCACCAAAATGGTCCACATTCCGTATAAAGGCGGCGGTCCGGCGGTGATATCGATCGTCAGCGGGGAAACGGCCATTTTGATGGCAACCATCCCATCCTCGATTCAGCACTTTCAGAGCGGCCGGCTGATCCCGCTCGGCGTCACCACATTGAAACGCAATTCGGCGCTGCCTGATATTCCCAGCATTGCGGAGGCCGGGGTGCCGGGATATGAAGCAATCGAATGGAACGGTGTGATGGTGCCGACCGGGACCCCGGCGGCGGTCGTCACGCGCCTGAACCAGTCCATCGTGAAATCGCTGGCGATCCCCGAAGTCAAAGAGCGCATCGTGGGATTGGGCGCGGACCCTGTCGGCAGCTCGCCGGAGGAATTCACAGCATTCATCAAGAAGGAATTCGCGACGTGGTCGAAGGTCATCAAGGAAGTCGGGATCACGATCGAGTAACGAACCAGCGTAAGCAAAGGGATCAGGCAATGGCAACGAGCGGGACATGGATCGAGCAGTTTCCGGGCAACATGACGTGGTCGAACGCAGCGCTGGTCACCAAGGGCATGGCGCCCTATGGCGCCGTCGCGCTCGGCGAAATCGACGAGGTCTGTGAACGGTTGAAATCACGCCAGGCAGAGCCCGACGCATGGCGGCAGGAATGGTGCGCGATGGCTGCGCGGCTCGAAAAGGTGGCGGACAAAGCCGCGGCGGAAGGGCGCCAGCACACCGCCGGCAATTACTACCTGCGCGCCGGGATGTATTACTTCACGGGCGAGCGTTTTATTTACCCGGGTCCGCTCAAGCTCGAGGTCGGCCGCAAGTCATTGCAGTGCCAGCGCGCGGGGCTCGAGCGGCGCTACCCGAACATGGAGTTCGTCGAGGTGCCGTTCGGCGACACGACCTTGCCGGCGATCTTTCTGAAAGCGCCCGGCGTCACGGGGCCCGCGCCGACAGTCGTCGTGTTCGACGGCATGGACAACTGCAAGGAAATGAGCATCCTGTTCAACGGGCTTGAGTTCGCGGCGCGCGGCTGGCATACGCTGGCGATCGACGGGCCCGGGCAGGGTGAGTCGCTTCGACTGCGCGGACTCTACGCGCGTCACGATTACGAAGTCGCGGGCACCGCCGCCTATGACTACGTCGCGCGCCGGGCCGACGTCGATCGTGAAAAGGTCGCCGTGATGGGCTACAGCTTCGGCGGCTATTATTCGTCGCGCGTCGCCGCTTTCGAAAAGCGCTACGCCGCGGGGATCGCTTTCGCGGCGCTGCACTGGGATTTGGCGGGCTGGCAGCGTGAGATCAAGCGCCGGCACGAAATCGATCCCAAGAACACCGCCCAGTCGGCGTTCCATTTTCGCTGGATCATGGGACATATCGACGACGCGGAAGCAGCGATCAAAAAGGCCGAAAAGTTTTCGCTCGCCGGCGTGGCGGAGCAGATTACCTGCCCGTTTCTGATCGTCCACGGCGACGCGGACAAGGTGGTGCCGGTCGATTCCGCGCACAAACTCTTTGCGGCGATCGGCTCCAAACGCAAGGAACTGCGCATCCTGACCGCCGAGGATGGCGGCACCTACCACGCGCAGGCCGATAATCGCCAGGTGGGGGTCGATTACATCGCAGACTGGATATCAGCGAACGTTGTCACGGCGCGATGAGCGGCATTTACAAGGTTACGCCGGAAGGCTATCTCGAATACAGCGCGGCGTTTTTTCAGCAATGCATGCGCGAGTATCTTGACGACCCCGGCATTACCGTGACGGCGGCGCGTTTTCTCGGCGAAGTCGGGGTGACCGCCACCACCCGCATGAAGTACAGCGGTGAGCGCGACAAGCTGCTTGGACTCTTCCATTACGCGGTCGATTACACCGCTGGCGGCCGCGCGCACGCGGTCGAAATTCTCGCCAAATCGAAGACGCATTACCGCGACCTGGTCGCGCGCCTCGCCGACGTGCTCATAAAAGGCGGCATCGTCGTGCCCGACGTGGCAGGGCTGCTCGCGAAAACCGAGCTATTTAACACGCACATGAAGGAGATTAACGTCTTCCGTATGCAGAAGACCGTCCCCGCGTTCACGCGCGTGCTGCCGTCCGTCTATGGAACTTACGTCGACGATAATGCGCAGCAATACGTGGTGCTCGAGGAGTTTCTCGAAGACGCCTACGTGATGAAGGATTACACGGACATCGCGTTCTGGACCAATCCGCGGATCGAAATGATGGTGCGTGATTTTGCGCGCATGCACGCCGGGTATTACGGCAAGTACGACGCGCTGGTAAGCCAGGGCTGGCTGGGCGCCTCAATGAACGCGGCGACCATGCGGGAACTGACCCCGTTGTGGCGCGCCTACGCCGAAAAGCTCCGTCACTTCGTCGGCAAATTGTTCGACCAGCAATATCTGGACGGCCATGTGCGATGGATTGACACGATTCCGGATTGGTGGCGCAAGATCGACGGGCTCAGGAAAACCCTGATTTTCAACGACGCGCAGATCCGCAACCTGGCGGTACGCGCCCCAGATGGCGATGCGAAGCTCGTCTTGTTCGATTGGGAATGCGCGAGCATCCAGTTGCCCCAGCGCGACCTGGTTGAAATCCTGAGCTATGTGATCAACGAGCAGACCGGTGCCGCGGAAATTGCCGGGTTCCTGGAGGCCGCGCGTCTGCAACTCGCAGCAGATAGCGGCTTCGCGATCGATCGGCGGGAGTGGTTGGATGGATGCCGCTACGCTGTGCGCGATTTCCACGTGAACCGCATGGCGTGCCAGTTATCGCTGCATGTGACGCTCAACCGGCCGGATATCGAGCGGGTGTTTCGGGCGTCGCTCCGCATACTGGCAAGCGTCGAAGGCCAACTTGACGCAATGGGCGGTTTTACGGACTGAACCGGGTCTCGGGAAATCCCTTTTGGCGGGTTCGGCGCGGTCGATGTCCTTCGATTTGCATCGCGAACGTTCTATATCATAAATATTACATAATATACATTATACGAAGTATTCCACGACCGAACGTTACCAGTCCAATCTAGACGAGTCAACAATTCATCGACGCATTATGGATGCAGCGAAAGACCGACACGGCACACATAAGCTGGCAATCGACAGTGTGCGGGAACAGGCTGCGTTCGCCGCGACGGTATGCCGACGTTACGAGGCGGAGACGTTTTATCATTACACTTGGCCTAGCCACTTGATGGAACTACTCGACAGTCGATCGCTGCTGTCCTGTCCCACTCACCAATTTAAGGACAAGGCTGAGTACGTGCACGGGTTGGGTCTGATCTTGAAAAGGCTCAAAGCAATACATGCCGGCGATCACAACGGCGTAGACGAGGCGTGGCTCCGGTTATTTAACTCTCAAGTGGGTGGTTTAAGAGGGTTTATTCAACGGGTGATTGAGTTAATTGGCTATGAGTTTTGCAATCCCTGTTCACCAAATATCGAGGTGTTCGTCGCTTGCGTCTCGCAAGGGCCGCGGTCTGAAGAGATGATGCAAAGCTACGGCAATGCGGTTATTTCCTTCAACCGACTGCTACCCTATTTCGCATATGAGACACCCGATCCATTTTACGCGTCGATGCTCTCACGTGTAACGTATGAAGAGAGATATTTCAACAGCTTCATCATGGGTCAGGGCCTTAAGTTAGAAAAAGATGTCAACGGCGTAACCAAATTTCTTGCGCAATTTCCTCCTAATAAGCGGCGCGACGTTTTAGCCATAGCGATCGCTGAGCACTTGTGTTTAATCGCTCCTAATATTAAACGGTCTCAGTTCCAGTGCGAACGAGAGTGGCGCTTAAAATCAATAAGGTCGAAATATCCAGACTATGGCCTTTTAAGGGCATTTTCAGCCGAGTATCCCGCCAAGTTCTCAGATGAATTCGATCCGCCAAGATATAAATTCAATCCGCCGAGATACCTACACAGGTTAGGGCTGTCTGGTAAATTTATCTCGAGCGATGTGCAGATCGTAGGAGAAGAAAACAGCTCCCTAGCTAGCGAAGTGAAAGAATGGCGACGCGTGAACGAAATGTCTGCCGACGAGGAGCGCACGATGCTTGCCGGCTTTGAGGCTATGGCGACCGGGGCAGTGGCAGATTCTCGCATATCATCTGCGGCCGCAGACCTCGTGAAGGAAGACCCTCACCTAGCAGTTTGGTTAAACGAACTGCTCGAACCGGGGCGGAAACATTGATTTTCGTATGTGTTCGCGAGCTGCCGCATAAATAGATCAACTATCGACGGCACCAAGCTGCGCAATGGCTCCCCTTCTTCAAAGAGACGTTGAAACTCGCTCGATAGCTTGGCGAGCATCTGATTTTCGTCCTGCCCAGTCAACGAGGTGCCGAACTTTTTTCTTCGCCCGACGCTATGCACGCATAATGTGCTCTGCGTCTCGCTCGTCATCAGGCCGAGGCACACGAGTGCCACCTGGCACACGAAGCGCACACTGATTTGACATTTGTTGAGCGTTCACCGACCGAATTACCATCTCGTACCCGCCCTCCGTGAAGGACTGAACACTAGCCATGTAGTGCAACGGTTCGGCGTAGAGAACTCGCTCGAACGCATCGCGCCGCGGAAAAACTATGGGACTATATGTTTGCCCGAGCTCGCACGATGACGCGGGGCTGATTCGAGTAACTCTCTCACGATGGAGAGGTAAGGTGGGCTCGGATGCTTGCCGTGGCCCAACCGAGGGGTATGCGTGAATCATGCCCCCCCCCCCCCCTGGG
>JBKJMN010000048.1:0-2554 GCA_046596405.1 Burkholderiales bacterium | reverse complement strand
GGACTTGCTGTTATCGAGCACGCCGAGGCGGAGACCGCCGCTGCTGCTCAATTTGCGGCTGGTCTTCAGCTGCGCGACTTCTTCCATTGGCGCGTCGGGCACCACGAGAAATATCTTACCCATGCAAACTCCCGGTATCAGGTTAACAAGCACAAACACAGAATTTGGTTCGTCGTCCCGCGAGGCGGGAACCCAGGAGAATGCAGCACTGGACGCCCGCCTGCACGGGCGTGACGGAAATCTATGGGCCGGCTCATGTCGAAAGCTGCCGGATTGCTCCAACTTTACCAGATTGCCGCGCCGGCGTTTTTCCGCCGGCCTTCCTCAAAACGAAGAACCCGGCTGCGCGAGGAATTCGATTTCCGCCGGCGTGGAATCGCGGCCGAGCACCGCATTACGATGCGGGTAACGGCCGAAGCGCGCGATGATGTCCGCGTGCTTGCGCGCCCATTCAGGCAGATCCGCCAGCGCGGGGTCCTGCGCGAGCCGCTCGAACAGTTCGAGCGAGCGCTGCTGCATTGCCGGATCTTCGGCATGCTCGAACGGCAGGTAGACGAACTGCCGCTCGAGCGAAGCGAGCTGCTGGTCCCAGCCGCTTTCAACCATGCGCTGCGCAGCGGCCAACGCCCGCGCGTCGGTTGCGAACGCGCGCGGGTCTACGCGAAACATGTTGCGTGGAAACTGGTCGCACACGATGATGAACGCGAGCAGCGTCTGCGGGGCTCTGTCCCAATCGGCCAGCCTGCCGTCCGCCGCCATTTCCCACAGCGGAAGAAACCGCCGGCGCACATCCTGGTCGAATACGTCCGACTTCTTGAACCAGACTTCGCGCCGCTTGCCGTGCTCGGCCGAGCCGGGTGCGCCAAGCCAGAAGTCGAGCACTTCCTGCGGCGTCATGCTGATCTAAAATACGACGACGCTGCGGATCGATTCGCCCGCGTGCATCAGATCGAAACCCTTGTTTATGTCGGCGAGCTGAAGCTTGTGCGTAATGAGGTCATCGATATTGATTTTTCCGTCCATGTACCAGTCGACAATCTTGGGCACGTCGCGCCGGCCTTTGGCGCCGCCGAACGCAGTGCCTTTCCATACCCGGCCGGTGACGAGCTGAAACGGCCGCGTCTTGATTTCCTGGCCCGCGCCGGCCACGCCGATGATGACCGACACGCCCCAGCCTTTGTGACAGCACTCGAGCGCCTGGCGCATGACGTCGACGTTGCCGATGCATTCGAAACTGTAATCGGCGCCGCCTTTAGTGAGATTGACGAGGTACGGCACGAGATCGCCTTCGACTTCCTTCGGATTGACGAAATGTGTCATGCCGAATTTTTCGGCGAGCGATTTGCGCGACGCATTGAGATCGACGCCGATTATCATGTTGGCGCCGGCGAGCCGCGCGCCCTGGATCACGTTGAGCCCGATGCCGCCGAGACCGAACACCACGACGTTCGCGCCCGGCTCGACTTTCGCCGTGTTGATCACCGCACCTATGCCGGTCGTGACGCCGCAACCGATGTAGCAGACCTTGTCGAACGGCGCATCTTCGCGGATTTTTGCGAGCGCGATCTCCGGCACCACCGTGTAATTCGCAAACGTCGAGGTGCCCATGTAATGAAAGAGCTTCTTGCCGCCGATTGAAAACCGGCTGCTGCCATCGGGCATCACGCCCTGCCCCTGCGTCACGCGGATCGCCTGGCACAGGTTGGTCTTGCCGCTCAAACAGTATTCGCATTGCCGGCATTCCGGCGTGTAAAGCGGAATCACGTGATCGCCTTTTTTAAGGCTCGTCACGTCCCTGCCCACATCGACTACCACGCCCGCGCCTTCGTGGCCGAGGATCGCGGGAAACAAACCTTCGGGGTCGGCGCCCGAGCGCGTGAACTCGTCCGTGTGGCAGATGCCGGTCGCTTTTATTTCTACCAGCACCTCGCCCGCTTTGGGTCCGTCGAGCTCGACCGTTTCTATCGTGAGCGGGGCGCCCGCTTTGTGCGCGACCGCGGCTTTGACTTGCATGCGTTTCTCCTCCTAATGAAATTTGCCACAGAGGGCACAAAGGACACCGAGAAAAACCGAAACAGCCCGAGTCCGTACGTTCAGTCGTTATACTATCAAACCATGTAACTTTCGACAGCAGACTCAGCGCCCGCACGTATAACCAGCGACAAACTGTGTGCGTTTGTTCTTCCCTCTGTGCCCTCTGTACCCCTCAAGGGGGTAATTATATACTTGACAAAGGCGAGTGCCATCGTCATAATTAGGCCATACATAGGAGCAAGTCATGGCCGATTACCTGTTTACCGAAGCCCGCTTTACCGACCCCGAAGCCGCCCGCACCTACCTTGAATCCGTCCGCTGGCCCACAGGCCGCCCTGTATGCCCGCATTGCGGCGCTGTAGACCGCATCAGCAAGCTTCAGGGCGCATCCCATCGCGCCGGTCTGTATGACTGCGGCCATTGCCGTGACCAGTTCACCGTGACGGTTGGAACGGTGTTCGAGCGCTCCAAGATCAGCCTTGATAAATGGCTGTTTGCGGCCACCCTGATGGCATCCAGC
>JBKJMN010000385.1:0-4099 GCA_046596405.1 Burkholderiales bacterium | reverse complement strand
GCCCGCGGTCAGAAAAATCGTTTTGCCTTCGATCGCGATTTCCTCCAGCGTCTCGAGGCAATCGGCGACGAAGCCGGGGCATACGACATCGACGCGCGAGGTTTTTTGCCGGCCTAGTTCCAGCAGCACGTCGGCGGTATAGGGCTTGAGCCACTGGGCGCGCCCGAAGCGCGACTGAAAAGCGATGGTGTATTGCGTGGGGGAGAGCTTGAGGGCGGCGGCGAGCAGGCGCGCCGTCACCTGGCATTCGCAATGATAAGGGTCGCCTTTGTCGAGGCTAAAGCGCGGCACGCCGTGAAAGCTCATCACCAGTTTGTCCGGGCGGCCGGTTTTGAGCCAATAATCGTTAACGCTTTGGGCGAGCGCCGCGATGTAGCCGGGATGGTCGTGAAACGAGCGCACGCTGCGCAAGGCCGGCTGGTTGCGCATGCGCGCGAACGACGCGCCGACCGCATCGAGCGCGGCCGCAGTAGTGCTCGCCGCGTACTGCGGGTAGAGCGGCAGCACCAGGATGCGGTCGCAGCCCTGCTGTTTCATTTTGGCGAGCACGCCGGCGACCGACGGGGTGCCGTAGCGCATGGCGTACTCGACGACGAGCGGCGACTTGATGCGCTCGCCCAGGTAGCCGCGCAGCATACTTGCCTGGCGTTCGGTGTGCATGCGCAACGGCGAGCCGTCGGGGGTCCAGACGTGTGCGTAACGGCGCGCGGACTGCTTGGGGCGGAACGGCAGGATGAAGAGATTCAGGATGAGCCACCACGCCGCGCGCGGGACCTCGACCACGCGCGGATCGGCGAGAAATTCGCGCAAGTAGCGGCGCACCGCCGGCGCGGTCGGCGCAGCGGGGGTGCCGAGATTGATCAGCAGGACGCCGCATTTCGACGCGCTGCCATGTTGGTACGGAGGTTCGGTGGCGTAGCGGGGCACGGGTTGAGTGAAAGAGTGAAAGAGTGAAGGGTTGAGGGGGTGAAGGGGTGAAGGGGTGAAGGGGTGAGTATTAAGAGGAAACTGGCGAGGACTTCTCTCGCCAGTTCACTTTTTCACTCCTTCACTCTTTCACTTAAGAGTGCGACAACGCGCTCGACAGCAGCTTGGCGGTGATATCGACGATGGGAATCACGCGCTCGTAGGCCATGCGCGTCGGGCCGATTACGCCGAGGGTGCCGACGACCTGGCCATCGACCGAATACGGCGCGGTGACGATGCTGCATTCATCCAGCGGCACCAGCCCCGACTCGCCGCCGATGAAAATCTGCACGCCGTGCGCGCGGCTCGACACGTCGAGCAATTGCAGCAGGCTCGTCTTCTGCTCGAAGAGGTCGAACAGCTTGCGCAGGCTCGCCATGTTGCCCGACAGGTCGTGCACCTGCAGCAGGTTGCGCTCGCCGGAAATCACCACCTCGTCGGACGCATCCTGCATCGCCTGGCTGCCGACCTCGAGCGCCGCTGCCATGAGCTGCGACATGTTCTCGCGCAGTTCTTTCAGCTCGGCGTGGATGCGGCGGTGGATTTCCTCAAACGAGCAGCCCGCGTAATGCTGGTTGAGCATATTGGCCGCCTCGATAAGTTCGGCCGGCGTATAGCTGCGGTCGAGCGTAAAGATGCGGTTTTGCACGTCGCCTTCAGGCGATACGATGATGATGAGTATGCGTTTGTCTGACAGGCTCACGAATTCGATCTGGCGGAACATCGCGGCGCGGCGCGGCGTCATTACCACGCCCGCGAACTGCGTCAGGTCGGACAGCAAATGCGATGCCGACGCGACGATGCGGTGACGGCCGTCGGTCTGTAACTGGCCTTCGAGCTGGTGGATCTCGACATTGTCGAGCGGCTTGATGGTGAGCAGCGTATCGACGAAGAACCGGTAACCGCGCGGCGTCGGAATGCGGCCCGCCGAAGTGTGCGGGCTCGCAATAAAGCCCATCTCTTCGAGGTCCGCCATCACATTGCGGATGCTGGCCGGCGACAGGTCGAGACCGGAGACGCGCGACAGCGCACGCGAGCCCACTGGTTGGCCGTCGGCGATATAGCGCTCGACCAGCGCTTTGAGCAGCGTTTGCGCGCGTTCGTTGAGGTTGGGCGTGTCCGGAGGCATCGATTTATTCTACACAAATCGGCATGGCCGGGGTGAAAGCTTACGCAAGTTCGCGGAGGCGTTACGGCATTCACATATAATGAGGCCATGAATCCGTCATTCAAGACCGTCGGCCTGATCGGCAAATACAACAGCCCCGAAATCGCCGCGCCGCTGCTCAAGCTCGGCGATTATCTTGTGCGCCGCGGCGTCAAGGTATTAATTGACCAGTTGACTGCATCGAACATCGGCACGAGTCCGCACCCGGTGCTCGCGCTCGAAGAGATCGGGCGCCAGGCGGACCTGGCGATCGTGCTCGGCGGCGACGGCACCATGCTCAATATCGCGCGCACGCTGGCGCCGTTCGACGTTGCGCTGGTCGGCATCAACCAGGGGCGGCTCGGGTTCCTGACCGACATTTCGCTCGGCACGATGATAGAGACCATCGGCACCATACTCGACGGCCACTACGTGACCGAGGAGCGCATGCTGGTCGCGGGCGAGGTATTCGACGGCAAGGCGCGCGTGTTCGACGTGCTGGCGTTCAACGAGGCCGTGGTGTCGAAGGGCATCAAGGGCAGCATGATCGAGCTCGAAGTGCGCATCGACGGGAAATTCCTGTACATGCTGCGCGCCGACGGCCTGATAGTGGCGACGCCGACCGGTTCGACGGCTTACGCGCTGTCGGCGGGCGGGCCGATCATTCATCCGTCGCTCTCCGCGATGGCGCTGGTGCCGATCTGCCCGCATACGTTCTCGAGCCGGCCGATCGTGATCAGCAGCGACAGCGAGGTCGAAATCGTCGTCAACAGCGCGGCCGACCCGCGCGCCCATTTCGACAGTCATTCGCGTTTCGATCTGCGCGAAGGGTTCCGCGTCATGGTGCGCCGTTACGCCCATACCATTCGTCTGCTGCATCCGGTCGGGCACGATTACTACAATATGCTGCGTGCCAAGCTGCATTGGACGGAGTTTTATTAGTGAGGGAGTGCATGAGTGAATGAATAAGTGAAAGAGTGAAAAGAGTGAAGGATCCGTTCACTTGTTCACTTTCACTCTTTCACTCTTTCACTCTTCACGCTTTCACTCTTTCACTCTCCGATGCTTCGTTCACTCCACATTACTGACTTCGTCATCGTCGATCGTGCCGAACTCGAATTCGGGGCCGGTTTTACGGCGCTCACGGGCGAGACCGGCGCGGGCAAGTCGATTTTGATCGATGCGCTCGCGATGGTGCTCGGCGAGCGCGGCGATGCCGCGGTCGTTCGCCAGGGCGCGGAGAAGGCGGAGATCAGCGCCGAATTCGATATCGCGCGCAGGCCGGCGCTCAAACGCTGGCTTGCCGACAACGATCTCACCGGCGACGACGACATGGTTCTGGTGCGCCGCGTGATCGATGGCGGCGGCCGCTCGCGCGCATTCATCAACGGCCGCAGCGCGACCGCCGCGCAGCTGCGCGAGGCGGGTGAGCATCTGGTCGACGTTCACGGCCAGCACGAGCATCAATCGCTGCTGCGCGGCGCCGCGCAGCGCAGCCTGCTCGACGCTTATGCGGGGCTGGAAGAGACTGCTGCCGCGGTCGCCGCCGCGTGGCGTGCGGCGCAGGACTTGCGTAGCCAGCTGGCGGCGCTCGAAACCAATGCCGCGGCCTTCGCAGCCGAGCGCGAAGAGCTCGAGTGGCAGACGCGCGAACTCGTCCAGCTCAAGTTCAGTCCCGACGACTGGCAGGAGCTCAATGCCGACCATGCGCGCCTCGCGCACGCGCAGAGCCTGATCGAAGGCGCGCAATACGCAATGGATGCGCTCTCCGAAGGCGACAACTCGAGCGCGACGCTGTTGGGCGCGGTCGCTTCCCGGCTCAATCACCTGCTCGCATACGACGCACGTCTGAAGGACATCCTCGACGTCGTGGCGTCGGCGCAGGCGCAGGCGCAGGAAGCGGTTTACATGCTGCGCGATTACCAGCAGCGGCTCGATCTCGATCCACGACGGTTCAAGGAAATCGAGCAGCGCCTCGAAGCGGTG
>JBKJMN010000378.1:0-10266 GCA_046596405.1 Burkholderiales bacterium | reverse complement strand
CACGCTGCTTGAATTCTTTTTCCAGATCCACGATCCGACCACGCGCAATCGGCAGGGCAACGACATGGGTGCAAGCTACCGCTCTGCGATCTACACCACCAGCGACGAGCAGAAGCGCGTCGCCGCCGACACGATCGCCGACGTGAACGCATCCGGTCTGTGGCCGGGTCGCGTCGTCACCGAAGTGGCGCCGGCGGGCCCGTTCTGGGCTGCCGAGCCGGAACACCAGGATTACCTGCAACGCATCCCGAACGGCTATACCTGCCATTTCGTGCGGCCGGGGTGGAAGTTGCCGGTCAGGCAAAAGAACGCTGAGGTCCGCTGAAGACTTGCAACAATGAGCTAAAGCTTTTGTTGCTCCACGCATTTGTCATTGAGTTATGTAATCCTCAATAATTGGCCGGTCACAGGAAATTCATCAGCCCGTCCCTGATTATTCTGAAATCAGGTTTATGCCCTTGCATTCATTGCGCTGAACTTTGTCGATGCACCTCACCACCAGTTTATTCAACGCATCCTGATTAAACGTCGTGATGTTGGATTTTTTGGAATGATGGATCAGAGCCGACAAGGCTGCACCCAGCTCGGAAGCGGCAAACGCGGCTGACAAACCGTCTTTCATGACATCAATAAAATACGGGTAGAACAGGTGCCCGGCAATGCGCGCATCCCCCCGTCCCACCTGGTGCTTTCCGCCATGTGCGGGGTCAACCTGCTCATCTTCGAATGATTCCGCAATTCTCGTGGATTCCTGCGTATCCAGAGGAAGGTGTATCAGGTATTGCTTATTCTGGTATTGGTAACATGTCAATGACCCGCCGTTCGAGAAGCCCAGCGCAAAGGTCATGCTGGGATTCATGTGCGGATTGTGATTCTTGGTGAACCTTTCGGTGATATTTAACAGCACTTCATTCGACATTTCATCCGGGAAAATCTGCGTGCCGAACTTTTCGATCAATTCATCATCGTTAAGGCACACAATAACGTCGTTATTGCCGACGCGCGGCCTGATCGTCTCGAAGCCGATCCCGGTGGGTACAATGATCTGCGGGCCCAGGTAACTGTTCAGGTATCCCGGTGTGATGATCGGGATGTCATCCGCTCTCCTGAATCTCGTTTTTATTTCAGCATCCAGGGTGTCGATCGGCGGATGCGGCGAAACCAGCATGTACGTTCGGCCGTGTGCATTACCGTTGAAGCACTCGCGCGGGCCCCAGATATGCGTGTGTACCTGAACAATGTTCACGTCGTTATAGACGTGATTGTTAATCTCCTGCTGGGCAATGGACGATTGGTCGTTAGGTAAAATGATTTTGAACTGTGTATCCACCTGCATCGCGGCATACAGCGCTACCAGGCCCAGGCAGACATTTGTCGTGTTGCCGCCGGAATTGGGGGCCGAAACATTTTCCCTCGCGATGAAATATTCAGGATGATTCTCTACGTCGAGCCTTAAATGGAAACCATCTTTGTCCTTGGTGATCGTCTCGAGCGGAATTTTGTTATAACGAAATTTCGGAATAGCCAAAAAATTTTCGACAAAATAGTCATTGACCGGCACACCGATCGCGCGGATTTTTGGCGTCAGCGTGCTCATCGATCCCATCCTCTTTGCGTTTTCAAGCATTTCGATGCCGTATTCGGCATACAAACTGTCGTGCGAGAGATTACGGGAGAAAAAGAAGTCTGCGCCAGATAATTCAGCTTATGACCTGCATGAAAAAACTTATTCAATTTGCAATGAGCTCCACGGGGTCCGACCCCGACAGCATTCCGGAACCCAACGTCATTCCGAGTGGCCGGAGATAAACCAATGCGAACAGAGTGCGACAGCAGTACCTTGACGCCGCCGCGGCACTCGCGCAATCTGTCACTGCGCGCGGCAGGCCGCAATTGGCGGTATTGGAATTTTCAAGCGGGCGAGCATGCCATGGATGAAAAACGACGCACCATACTCGCAACCGGTGGGGCGGCGACGGCGGCGGCGCCTGCACTGTCGGGTGCATACGCTCAACCGCGCAATCAAGGAGATCGAAAAATGCCGTTCTACGAAAAAGGCGCGGTGCGCATTCGTTATGACGAGGCAGGGTCGGGTTTTCCGTTGCTGTGTATACCCGGCGGAGGCTCGACCTGATGCGCATGTACGGCCCTTACCCCGACGTAGTCTATACGGTCACGGCGCATCGGCCGGCCTGGTTGGCGGGCGGCGCCGCATGAGTCCAGCCTATGATCTCGTGGTACGCAATGCGCTGCTCGTGACCGCCGGCGATCAGCAGCGCTGCGACATCGGCGTGCGCGCCGGCCGTGTCGCGGCGCTCGGGGAGAATCTCGCGGACGGCGCGCGCGAGCTGGATGCCGCGGGCCGGTTCGTGCTTCCCGGCGGCGTGGACGGTCACTGCCACCTCGACCAGCCGATGCCGGAACCGATGCGCATGGCCGACGACTTCGAAACGGGGACGCGCGCGGCCGCGTGCGGTGGCACCACCACCGTGATCCCGTTCGCAGCCCAGGCGAAGGGACATTCGCTCGCCGCGGCGGTCGCAGACTACCACCGGCGTGCCGCGAACCGGGCCTGCATCGACTACGCGTTTCATCTGATTGTCAGCGACCCCACGCCGGCGGTGCTGCGCGACGAGTTGCCGCAGCTGATTCGGGAGGGCTGCACGTCGTTCAAGATCTACATGACCTACGACGATCTGAAACTGTCCGACCGGCAGATACTGGAGGTCTTCGACGTTGCGCGCCGCGAGGGCGCCATGGTCATGGTGCATGCGGAAAGCTCCGACGCGATAGCCTGGTTGACCGAGCGCCTGACCGCCGCCGGACGTACCGCGCCCCGCTATCATGCGGCGGCGCGGCCGATGCCGGTCGAACGCGAGGCGACGCACCGCGCCATTACTTTCTCGGAACTGGTCGATGTCCCTATCCTGATCGTGCATGTCTCGGGCAGCGAAGCGGTGGAGCAGATCCGCTGGGCTCAGGGGCGTGGCATCAACATCTACGCGGAGACCTGTCCGCAGTATCTTTTTCTCACCGCCGAATCCCTGGGTCTTGAGGGCTATCAAGGCGCCAAGTGCGTCTGTAGCCCGCCGCCGCGCGATAAGGCCAACCAGCAATGCATTTGGGATGGCCTTGCCAACGGTGCTTTCCAGGTGTTCTCTTCAGATCACGCGCCGTTTTGCTACGACGATCCGCACGGCAAGAAGCCCGATGGCAAGGAAGTTGCTTTCCCGTATATTCCAAACGGCATTCCGGGCATCGAGACCCGCCTGCCGCTACTTTTCTCGGCGGGCGTGATGCAGGGACGGATCGATATGCACCAGTTTGTGGCGCTTACTTCAACTAATCCGGCGCGCATGTACGGTCTGTACCCGCGCAAGGGAACGATCGCGATCGGCAGCGATGCGGACATGGTTATCTGGGATGACAAGCGCGAGGTGACGATTCGCAATGCGGATCTGCACCACGCGGTGGATTACACGCCCTACGAAGGTATGACGGTCACGGGGTGGCCTGCAATTACGCTGTCGCGCGGCGAGACGGTCTGGGCCGACGGGCAGTTCCGCGGCCGGCCGGGGCATGGCGAATACCTGCGCTGCGCGCTGCCCGCGCCGGCACGACCGCGGCCGCGGGACGCGCGTTAGCACGCGTTGTAGAATGAAGTTTGCGACGGACCGAATTGTGGGCCATGCGGAGATGTCCCCCGCGTTTTGAAATCAACTCAGGGAGAGCAGCAATGAAAACCATACTTCGACGTTCCGGCATCTGCGCCGCCATCGCGCTGGCGGCGCTGGTCAGTGTCGCCGCGCAGGCGCAGACCAAGTGGCGGCTGGCGGGCAACTTTGCCACCGAGCATTCGTCCAGCGTCGCCATGAACATGTTCCGCGATGAGCTCGCCAAGGCGAGCGGCGGCAGTTTCGTGGTGGACGTGTTTCCCGCCATGCAGTTGGGCGGCGCCCAGGAAAACGTGCAGAACGTGCGCGCCGGGACGCTGCAGATGATCTGGGTCGGCATGGCCTTTCTTTCGCGGACCGTGCCGGAACTGGAGGCGATCTCGCTGCCGTTCCAGTTCGACAGCCGCGAGCAGGCGTATCGCGTCGTCGACGGCCCGATCGGGACGCTGCTCGACGCGAAGCTCGCCGATAAAGGCCTCGTGTCACTCGGCTTCTTCGAGCTCGGCGCGCGCCACGTCACCAACTCCAAGCGCGCGATCAAATCTCTGGAGGATCTGAAGGGCTTGAAGATCCGCATGCAGCCGAACGAGACGCACCTCTCCACCTTCCGCGCCCTTGGCGCCAACCCGGTAGCGATGGACATCAAGGAACTTTACTCCGCGATGCAGCAGGGCGTGGTCGACGGCCAGGAAAACCCGTTCTCGGTGATCAGCGCCAGCCGCTACTTCGAGGTGCAGAAGTACGTCTCCAACACCGCGCATTTCTTCGACTTCATCAACGTCGTCGTTAACAAGCGCGCCTTCGATGCGCTGACCCCGGCGCAGCAAAAGCAGGTGCGCGACAGCATGCACAAAGCGCTCGTTTGGCAGCGCGATCGCGCGCGCGCGGAGGAGAACGAGTCCATTGCGGAGATCAAGAAACGCGGCATGCAGTTCGACGAAGTAACGCCGCAGTTTCGCGCCGAGCTGCGCAAGGCCTCCGCCGGCATCGTCGACGAGGTGAAGAAGCGCATCGGCGCGGACCTCGTCAACCGGGTGCAGGACGAAACCGCGAAGAAATAGCGCGCCCGTGCGGCAGTTCTACTCGAAGTCGCTGGACGGCGTGGATCGCGTCGCGCGCTGGGCGATCATCGCGGGCAGCGCGGCGATGATCGCGATCGTCTCGTTTCAGGTGGTGTTGCGCTATTGCTTCAATTCCTCGCTCGACTGGTCGGATGAAATATCCCGCCTTTTGTTCGTCTGGTGCATGTTCCTCGCTATTCCGCTCGGCATCCGCGAAGGCGCGCACGTCGGCATCGAATTGCTGACCGCGCACATTCCGGAAGTTCCGCGCGCGCTGCTCGCGAAGGGCTGCGCGCTGACGGCGGCAATGCTGATGGCGGTGGTGTTCTGGCAATCGGTCAAGGTCATCTTGCTCACGTGGGACGAGATGATGCAGTCCATCAATGCAAGCACCAACTGGTTCATGGTGCCGGTCGCCGTCGCCGCGGCGCACAGTTTTTTGCACCTGGTGCAGTTGCTCTGGCGCGATTCGGTGCGCACCATCCGGGCGGTCGAATAGCGATGTCGCGCTCGTCATGAGCTGGGGGGTCATGGCGTTGTTCCTGGTGGTGGGCGTGCTCGGCATGCCGCTCGCCTTCGCGCTCGGCGTGGCCGCGATCGGCGGCCTGTGGCTCTCGGACGTCGACTTCAACATGCTGCCTCAGCGCATGATGTCGTCGGTCAACTCCTTCCCGCTGATGGCCATCCCGCTGTTCATGGTCGCGGGCGAATTGATGATCAAGGGCGGCATCATGGAACAGATGATCGCCTTCGCCACCGCGCTGGTGGGCCGCGTGCGCGGCGGCCTCGCGCAGGTGGCGATGCTCGCCGGCGCGATCCTGTCGCTGGTATCCGGGACCGCGGTGTCGGACGCGGCGGCCCTCTCCGCTACGCTCGGCCCCTCGCTGACCAAGCGCTACGGGCTGGGCTTCTCGACCGCGGTCATCGCGGCCTCCGCTAACCTCGGGCCGATCATCCCGCCCTCGGCGGCGATGATCGTCTACGCCTACCTTGCCGGGTCGAGCGTCTCCATCGCTGCGCTGTTCGTGGCCGCGGCGATTCCCAGCGTGATCATCACCGCGGTGTTCATGTTCCAGTGCTGGTGGATCGCCCGCAAGCGCAATTTCCCGGTCGAGGGCGAGGCGTTCTCGTTCGCGCGCCTGGCGCGCGAGACCTGGCGCTGTTCGCTGTCGCTAGCACTCCCGCTCTTCTGCATCGGCGGCATCATCTGGGGGGCGTTCACCGCCACCGAAGGCGCCGCCATGGCGGTCGTGGGCGCGCTGTTCATCGGCTTTTTCGTTACGCGCGCACTGAAGCTATCCGAACTTCCGGAGATCCTCTATCGTTCGGCGCTGATGTCCGGCGTGGTCGCGGCGCTGATCGCCTTCGCCTCGACGGTCACGTTCCTCCTCACCGTGGACCTGCTGCCGCAGCAGCTGGCGCTATGGACGCGCTCGATCACCACCGACCCGACGATGTTCCTCCTGCTGGTCGCCGCGATCCTGCTGGTGGTCGGCATGTTCCTCGAGTCGAACGCCGCCTACATCATGCTGGTGCCGCTGTTCCATCCGATCGCGCTCGCCTACGGCATCGACCCGACGCTGTTCGCCTTCCTGTTCGTGTTGAACCTGATCATCGGCATGATGACGCCGCCGGTTGGCGTGGTGCTCTTTGTGATCCAGGGCATGACCGGCATCAAGATGGGCGAGCTGGTGCGCGCCTGCCTGCCGTTCATCATTTCGCAGTACCTGCTGCTGCTCGCCTGCATCTTCTTCCCCAAGCTGGTCACGTGGCTGCCGAAACTCATGGGCTACTGACATGGATCATGCTCAACACATGGACCACGCACTGCGCCTTGCGCAGGAAGCGTTCGATCGCGGCGACTGGCCGGTGGCCTCGGTCATCGTGCGCGATGGCGGTGTAATCGCCACCGGCCAGAACCGCCAGAACACGCGTGCCGACATCACTGTTCATGCGGAAACCGATGCGCTGCGCAATGCATTCGCGGCGCTGAAATCCACCGATCTCGCGGGCGCCACGCTGTACTCGACGATGGAGCCATGCCCGATGTGCGCCGAGGCCATGCGCATGGCCGGGGTCGCGCGGCTGGTGCTTGGATTGCGCCATGCCGATCTCAAGCGCATCGATCTTGGCAGCTATTCGATCGAGGCATTCTGCCGGATGATGGCGTGGCCGCTCGACATCGTGAACGGCGTTCGCCACGCCGAATGCGGGGAAATCCGGCGGCGCTGGGCGCAGGACAAGGTGAAAAAATGAAGCTGCTGGTCATCAATCCGAACATCACCGAGAGCGTGACCCATCTGATCGCGGACGAGGCGCGCCGCGCCGCCGCTCCGGGTACGGAACTGACGGTGCACGGCGCACCCTTCGGCGTCGCCTATATCGAGACCCGCTTCGAGGCGATGATCGGCGCCTACGCGGTCGCCCACGTGGCCGGCGCGCACGCGCCAGGTCATGACGCGGTGGTGGTCGCGGCGTTCGGCGATCCCGGCGTTGCGGCCCTGCGCGAAGTGCTCGACATGCCGGTGGTCGGCTTGACGGACGCGGCGCTGGCCAGCGCGAGCCTGCTCGGCAACCGGTTCTCGATCATCGCGATTTCGCCGCGCATTGCTGCCTGGTATCGGGAAACTGTCGGGCAGTACGGAATGCTCGGGCGTCTCGCGAGCATCCGTGCGCTGGACCGGCCGATCCGCGATATCGGCAGTGTGCAGGGTGAACACGTGCAACGCCTGCAGGAACTCTGCATGAGCGCCATCGACGCCGATGGCGCGGACGTCCTGATACTCGCAGGTGCGCCGCTCGCCGGTCTTGCACGCAGCATTGCCGGCGCCATTCCGGTGCCGGTCGTCGATGGCGTGGCGAGTGCGGTGCTGCAGGCGGAAGCACTCGCCGCGTTGAAGCCGGGCGCCGCGCGCGCGGGCAGTTTCGCGCCGCCGCCGGCGAAGCCCAATGCTGGCTTGCCCGACCCGATCCGCGCGCTGTTGCAACGGCCTGCGCCTCGCTAACATTCAGTCTGGCGGTTCGAGAGGCGCTGAGCCGGCTCATCATGCCGGACGATTCCCCGCCGCATCCGTACGTAGTGGCAATGGTCGCGCCTAAAGTCAAAGTCAGCATGTTTCCGTGGAAGGAGCCGGTCGAGAGGATTCCGCTGGCGGTGCGGCAGATACACTCGTTCATGAAAGCGCACCGGCCTGCATAATCGAACAAACGCAACCGAACCTTGCCGGTCGAACCCGCTTGTAAGGAGGGAAGCTGCCGGTCAGGGAGAAGAAGACTGAGGTCCGCTGAAGACTTGAAACAATGAGCTAAAGAATAAGTTTCTATAGCTCAAGATATGAGTCATAGTGAGTTATAGAAAACGTAATCCCGCTGCTTGACGCCGCAGTCCTCACCGTAGCAACCTGTCCTCCTCGCCGCAGTCCGTCAAAAAACTGGACGCAGCGACATCCAACCCAGGAGGGGACATGAAAGCGAAAGTAACCGTCGCAATTGCTGTTTTCATAGTGGCGGGCGGGCTGATTGCCGCGGGGCCGGCCGCCGCGCAGAGCTACCCGAACCGGCTGGTGAAAGTCGTCGTTCCGTTTGCGGCGGGCGGGGGCACCGACGTGATGGCGCGCATCATCTCGCAGAAGCTGAACGAAGCCTGGATGCAGTCGGTCGTGGTGGAAAATCGCACGGGCGCCGGCGGCATAATCGGCGCCGACGCGGTCGCCAAAGCGCCTGCCGATGGCTACACCTACCTGATCGGCACGACCACCACTGCAATCAACGCGAGCCTGGTCACTAAACCCCCTTACGACATGCAGCGGGATTTGCAGATCGTGGCCATGTTGAGCTTCTATCCGATGGCGGTCGTGGTGCCGGCCTCATCGCCGGTGCGCTCGTTGCAGGACTTGGTCGCGCTATCGCACAAGCAGGCGTTGACTGCAGGTTCGGGCGGCAATGGGACGCCCCAGCATCTCGTGCTCGAGATGTTCAAGGCCGCGACCGGCGCCAGGATCCTGCACGTGCCCTATAAAGGCGGCGCACCCGCGGTGGTGGCCTTGCTGGGCGCTCAGAACGACGTCGTGTTTTCGCAGTGGCCGGAATGCCTTGCCCACGTCAAAGCGGGCAAGCTGATCGCGCTGGCCGTCACCACCGATACCCGGCTCGCGGAGATTGCCCAGGTTCCGACCACGGCGGAAGCCGGCTTCCCCAGCGTCCGGGCCACGGGCTGGCAAGGCATCATGGTCCGCACCGGCACGCCGAAAGAAATCATTGCCAAAATCCATGCTGAAGTGAGCAACATCATGGCCGCGCCCGAAATGAAATCGAAGATCGCGGAGCAGGGCTTCGTGCCCGTCACGATGGGCGTGACCGAGACCGAGAAATTCGTAGCCGTTGACGTCGAGCGTTGGGGGAAAATCATCCGTGACGCGAATATCAAGGTGGATTAACGCGTAGCGCGGATAGCGCGCAGCCCGATTCTTGCGCCCATCGATTACCCCGCAGAGCAACGCCGCACTCTGAGTAGCTCAAGACGCGGATCAGAAAAGGAACCACGCCAGTGAACGATCGCCAGCATGTGAATGCCTTTGCTTACGAGGGGCGATTACGCCAACCGGTAATGTCAGCCTCACATGGTGTGCTCCGCCGTTCATGAACTCGTCCTTGAAAAATGGCGCGACGTTTGCCGCAAATTATCTACGCCGTCTCCGGGATGCCGCTCGCCGGCATCCTGTACGGGCAGTATTGGTGCTGCCAGCTCTGTTACTGCTGTATTTGCTGGCGCTTTACCCGTTCACGCCGGGCATCGGCGAGTTAAGGAAGGCAAAGTCCGAAACACCGTCCAAGGTTCTGTCGTCCGACGGCGTATTACTCGCGCAATTCAAGCGCGTCAATCGCGAGTGGGTTCCGCTGGAAAAGATTTCGCCTCACGTCGTGAATGCACTGATCGCCACGGAGGACCATCGTTTTTATCAGCACCACGGCATCGACGTGCGCCGCACCATAGCCGCTCTGCTCAGCACCGTATCGGGCGATCTGCAGGGAGGCTCTACTATCACGCAGCAGCTCGCGCGCAATTTGTACCCGCAGCAGATCGGCCGCTCGATCAGCATCAATCGCAAGGCCAAGGAAGGAATCACCGCGCTCAAGATCGAGGCGGCCTACACTAAGCGCGAAATACTGGAGACCTATCTCAACACAGTGCCCTTTCTCTATAACGCGTTCGGCATCGAGATGGCTGCGCGCACTTATTTCGACAAGTCAGCCGACAAGCTGAACGTGCTGGAGGCTGCCACTTTGATCGGCATGCTCAAAGGGACCAGCGCCTACAATCCGATTCAGAACCCCGAGCGGGCGCGCCAGCGGCGCAACCTGGTGCTCACACAGATGGCCAAGCACGGCAAGCTGCAGGCGGCGCAAGTGGAGGCGCTATCCAAGCAACCGCTGCGGCTGGATTTTGAGCGACAGGTCGAGCCGTTGGGTTTAGCGCCGCATGTGGCCCAACAAGTGCGCAAATGGCTGATCGACTGGGCCGATGTGCATGA
>JBKJMN010000343.1:0-6456 GCA_046596405.1 Burkholderiales bacterium | reverse complement strand
CCCGGCCGCGGGCTCCACACCGGTCACCTGAATGCCGGGCGCGAGATGATTGGCTGCTATCGCGCAGCCTGAAATCAGCCCGCCGCCGCCGCACGGCACCAGCAGGCAGTCGAGCGGCCCGACGTCCTCGATCAACTCCATTGCCGCAGTGCCCTGTCCCGCAATCACATGCGGATGATCGAACGGCGGAATCAGCGTGAGCCCGCGCTCGGCCGCGAGCGCGCTGGAAATCCGCTCGCGGTCTTCGCGCGCGCGGTTGTAGACAATGACTTCGGCGCCATAGCCACGGGTGGCTTCGAGCTTGACCAACGGCGCATCGTCAGGCATCACGATCACCGCCGGCACGCCGAGCAAGCGGCCCGCAAGCGCCACCGCCTGCGCGTGATTGCCCGATGAATAGGCGACCACCCCGCGGCGCTGCTGATCGCGGCTTAAGTTGAACAACGCGTTGTAGGCGCCGCGAAACTTGAAGGCACCCATGCGTTGCAGATTTTCGCATTTGAAGAACACGCGGGCGCCGGTGCGCTCGTCGACAGACCGCGAGGTGAGCGCCGGCGTGCGATGGGCGATACCGTCGATGACTGCGGCCGCGGCCGCAACGTCGGCGAAGCGGACCGGCAACTCATGATTCGTGTCATTCATCACATTTCCTGTTCCGAAGGCGCCGGGGTTGCGGGTGTGCGTTGTCGAAAGCCACCGGCGCGGCCGACCGGATGAACCTGCAAAATTTCCGTGCCGATTGTAGCGGGCGTCGGCGGTCTGTCATCAAGTCGACGTTGCGACGACGCCGGACCACGCTCCGCAGCGGGCGACCCCGGGGTGCCACAGAGCCGATTATTCATATTTGGAACAGATGGTTAACGATGCTATCCCGCTGGGCGCCGGCGCCGTGTCACAAGCTGGCCTGTAACTTGCAGATATGCGAACACACACGAACACACAGTTCAGCAGCATACGGAGACGAGCATGGTGATTTACCTCGACCAATACCGAGCAGTGAATACGGCCCCGGACGCTTGGCTCAAAAACGGCACGTACGGCGATGAAATCATGCAGGCGGGCTGGAATCCCGCGGTCGTCCAGATGTTGCGCGAGCCGGTCCACGCGTCGCCCAGCCCGGATCTGCCGCACGACCTGTCGACCGTCGACGTCGATGCGTTTCTCGATCGCGTGTACGGACTTGCGACATTGATTTAAGGCGCTGCCTCGCGGCAGCGGCGGCAGCGCCGGGATCCCCTCCTCCCCCGGTGTTGCCGTAATTTCTCCGGGAAAACCGCCGCGCATACCGCGGCGTTTTTCTTTGGTGCTCAGTTCGCGAGCGCCGCGATCACGCGTTCGCGGCTTACCGGCATGTCGCGCACGCGCGCGCCGATCGCGGCGGCCACGGCATTGGCGATCGCGGCAGCGGTGGGCCCGGTGGCCCCTTCGCCGGCGCCCACCGGCGGCAGGTCGCTGCGGTTGAGCAGCGTCACGGCGACTTGCGGTGATTCGCTGAATTTCATGACCGGATAATCGTCCCACGTGCGCGAGGTGATCCGTTCGCGGTCGAACGTCACCTGCTCTTTCAACGTCATGCTGGCGGCCTGGATAATCCCGCCTTCAATTTGATTGATCACGCCATCGGGATTGATGACCAGGCCGACATCAACCGCCGCCCACGCGCGCGTCAGTCGCGGCGCTGACTCGACGTCGACCTCGGCGACGACCGCCACGTAGCAGCCTAGATTCTTATAGCGCGCGAAGCCGATGCCGCGGCCGCGGCCATCTGCCGGCGCGGCATTTGTCCAGCCGCATTGCTGCGCGACCGCTTCGATGACTGCGCGCGCCCGCGCGTCTTTGAGATGACGCAGGCGAAATTCGACCGGGTCGGCGCCAGCCGCGGCCGCCAGCTCGTCCATGAACGATTCGATCGCAAACACGTTCGCGTGCGCGCCGAGCGCGCGTAGCGCCGACGCCCGCAGCGGCGAATGCATGACCAGGTGATTGCTCACGCGCTGATTCGGAAAATCGTACAGCGGAATCGCGTTGCGGTGGCTGCCGCCGGGCGGCAACGGCGGGTTCGCCGGCGTCGCCGCCGGATGCGGCTCGGCGAGATGCCAGGCGGCGATCAGATTCACGCCGTCCTTGCCCTCCGGGCGCGTGCTGTGCGGATAGCTCCACACATCGAGTTGCCAGTCGACAATGTTGCCGGCCGCATCCAGCGCCGCGCGGGTTTTCACGACCATCGCGGGTCCGTAGGGCTCCCACGCGAATTCGTCTTCGCGCATCCACTGTACCTGCACGGCGCAGCCCGGCACGGCGCGCGCGAGCAGTGCCGCGTCGAGCGCGACGTCATCCGCGCCATTGTGTCCGTAGCACCCGGCACCGGCGGCATGGTTGACGGTCAATGCTTCCGGCGCAACGCGCAACGCTTTCGCCATGTCGTTGCGCAAAGGATGAATCCCCTGGCTGTGGGTCCACACGCGGTAATGATCGTGCTCGAATTGCGCCACGGCACACGACGGCCCCATGGACGCATGCGCGATATAGGGTCGCGTGTACGTGGCCGTCAATACGGTGCCGCCGCGTTGCAGCGCGGCGGGATCGGCCTTCTCGCTGATGACGTCCGTGCGCGCCGGCTGCGCGAGCAAGTAGGCGGCCGGCGTCAAGTCCGCGGGAAGCGTACTATCGTTGTGCCATTGCGCACTGCGCGCGAGTCGTCGCGCGGCGCGTATCGCCTGTTCTTCGCGCGCCGCGACCACCCCCAGGAAACTGCCGTCGCGCACCACCGCCATCACGCCGGGCATCGCTTTAACATCGGCGTCGTCGAGCGCCACCAGACGCGCGGCATACGCCGGCGGACGCACTACGCGGCCATACACCATCCCGGGCATATGCATGTCCTGAACATAAGCTGCCCCGCCAGTCAATTTGGCCGGCAGATCAACGCGCGGCGCCGGGCTGCCGATGTGCTTGTGTTCGCCGGCAGGCTTGGGAGGCGTCTGGCCCGTCGCATCGCGCTCGAGCATGCGTTCGTCCGCGAGTTCCCAATAAGTCACGGTCAGCCCGCCGCTGCTGACGACGCCATCGGCGACCGTGATTTTCTCGACCGAGACACCGAGCTTGATCGCCGCCCGCTCAAGCAACAGCTCGCGCGCTTCGGCGCATGCGTAACGCAACGCCACGCCGGATTCCTCGATCGAACGGCTACCCGATGTGATGCCCTCGTTCGGACCGCGATCGGTTGCCGCCGTCGTCAGCCGAATGCGCTGCGGCGCTACGTCGAGCTCGTCGGCGACCACCTGGGTCAGCGCGGTCAGCAGGCCCTGGCCGATTTCGACCTTGCCGGTGAAGACCGTAACGGTACCGTCCGCATTGATGCGCAGCCACTGCGCGAGCCGCGGATTGGTGGCGAGGCTGCCCGGCAGTTTGCGCGGCGCATTCATCCGGCAGCGGCCGCTTTACGGATCGCCCGCAGCACCCGCGCTTGCGTGCCGCACCGGCAGATGTTGCCGTCGAGCGCGGCGCGGATCTCGTCCTCGCTGGGGTGCGGGTTGCTTGCCAGCAGCACGTACGCAGTCATGATAATCCCGCTCGTGCAGTAACCGCACTGCGCCGCCTGCTCCTCGAGGAACGCGCGCTGTAGCGCGTGCAGCTTGTCGGGGCTGCCGATGCCCTCGATCGTGGTGATGGATTTGCCCGCCACCGCCGCGAGCGAAATATCGCAGGATTGCACTGCCTTGCCGTCGATTACGACCGTGCACGCGCCGCATGCGCCGAGACCGCAGCCGAAGCGCGCACCTTTCAGCTGCAAATCATTGCGCAGCACGTAGAGCAGCGGCGTCTCGCCGTCGGCGTCCACCGTGTGCGTACGCCCGTTGACTTCCACCTCCATTGCCATCGCCAGGTGCCGCGTTCAGGCCAGCGCGGCTTTCACGCGCTCGCGCGTGAACGGCAAATCGCGCATGCGCGTCCCGGTGGCGTTGGCGATCGCGTTGGCGATCGCCGCGACGGTCGGCCCTTGCGAGCCTTCGCCGGTGCCCAGCGACCTTTCCGCCGGCCGGTTGAGCAACACCACGTCCACCGCTGGCACTTCGGGAAAAGTGAGGATCGGATAATCCGCCCACGAGCGGGTCTGCACGCGTTGCGAATCGTAGCGCACCGATTCTTTCAACGACCAGCTCGTCGATTGAATGATGCCGCCTTCAATCTGATTGATGACGCCATCAGGATTGATGATAAGTCCGGCATCGACCGCGGCGACCGTCTTGACCACGCGCACGTTGCCGGTACGCCGGTCGATTTCGACGTCGGCAACGACCGCCACGTAAGCGGCGAGATTCTTGTATTTCGCGAACCCGATGCCGCGCCCGCGCGTGCCATCGCCTTTGCGTGCGGGCTGCCAACCCGCGCGGCTCGCCGCTGCTTCGATGACCGCGCGAGCGCGCGGATCCTGCATGTGGCGCAACCGGAATTCAACGGCATCCACACTGGCCGCCGCCGCCAGCTCGTCGATGAACGACTCCAGCGCGAAGACATTCGCGTAGGCGCCCAGCGTGCGCAGCGCGGAAGTGCGCAGGGGCATTTCGGGCAGGTAGTGCAGCATGATGCGCTGGTTCGCAAACTCATAAAGCGGCACCGCATTGCGGTCGGCGGCGCCCGCGGGTTGCGCGCTGTTGATCGGCGGCCCCATCGGCACGGGGTTGGCGATATGCCAGCCTGCCAGCAGGTTGCTGCCCGCGCCGCCGGGACGCGTGCTGTGCGGATGACTCCAGGTCTCGTGGCGCCAGTCGACGACGTGGCCGCGCGCATCGAGGCGCGCCTGCAGTTTCATCACCATTGGCGAGCCATACGGCTCCCACCCGAACTCGTCCTCGCGCATCCATTGCAGTTTGACCGGCCGCCCGCCGGTTGCGCGCGCGAGAAGCGCCGCGTCGCAGGCGACGTCGTCGGCGCCGTTGTGGCCGTAACAACCCGAGCCTTCGACGTGCACGGCCGTGACGTTCGCGTCGGTCAAGCGCATCACGCGCGCGAGATGCTGGCGCAGCGGATAGACGCCCTGGCTGTGCGTCCAGACCGTGAGCTTGCCCTCCTTGATTTGCGCGACCGCGCACGACGGGCCGATAGACGCATGACACTGATAAGGCCGCGTATACGTCGCATCCACGGTGGTCACCGCGCCGCCGGCAGGTGACGCGGTGACTTTTGAGTTGACAACTGAATCCTGCGTCGGCAGTTTCTGCAAATGCGCGAACAAGGCCATGCCCTGCGGCGGCAGATCGGCCGGCTCCGTCCATTTCGCACTCGCGCGCAAGGCTTGCGCCGCCTTGATTGCCTGCTCCTCGCGGGTGGCGGCGACTGCCAGGAAGCTGCCATCGCGGACGACGGCGACGACGCCGGGAAGCGCGCGCACCGCCGCTTCGTCGCAGCTTTCGAGGCGTGCGCGCGGCGACGGCGGCCGCACGACGCGGCCGAACACCATGCCGGGCATACGCATGTCCTGCACATAGGCTTCGCCGCCCGCGACCTTCTTCGGTATATCGCGGCGCGGAATCGATTTGCCAACGATGCGGTGCGTGGCCGGCGGCTTGGGCTGCACGCGCGCAGTGGCTTCGCGCTTAAGATCGACGCTCTTGACGAGTTCCCAGTAAGTCGCCTGTGCCGCGCCCGCGCTCACGGTGCCATCGCTAACTACCAGCTTGTCGGCGGCGACCCCGAGCCGGGCCGCCGCGAGCTGCAGCAACATTGCGCGCGCCTCGGCCGCCGCGAAGCGCAGCGCGGTGCCGCTGTTCTCGACTGACAGACTGCCCGCGGTCATGCCTTCGTCCGGGCTGCGCGAAGTGTCGGCAGAAATCATTGCTACGCGCTCGTAGGCGATATCGAGTTCCTCGGCCGCTATTTGCGCGAGCGCCGTCAGGATGCCCTGGCCCAGTTCGACTTTGCCCGTGAACACTGTCACGGTGCCATCGGCATTAATCCGCAACCAGCCGTCGAGCATGCGGTTGTTGTTCAGGCTGCCCGGGAGCGCGGGGGCCGGCGCAAGTTGCTGCGCAATACCTGCCGACGCGAGGGTAAAACCGACCACCAGCGCGCCGCTTCGCTGCAGGAATTCGCGCCGCCCGGTATCCAAGGGCTTCATACGCCCTCCTTCGCCGCGCGCTGGACCGCGCGCACGATGCGATTGTGCGTGCCGCACCGGCAATAATTCGCGGCCAGCGCCTTGCGGATTTGCGCCTCGGTCGGCTGCGGGTTTTTATCGAGCAGGGTCTTGGCCGTCATGATCATGCCGTTCGCACAATAACCGCACTGCGCCGCCTGCTCCGCGATGAATGCTTTTTGCAGCGGATGCGCCGCGCCGCCCGCGCTCAAGCCTTCAAGCGTCGTGATGCTCTTGCCGGCGACCGCCGCCAACGGCGTGATGCACGAGCGCACCGCTTTGCCGTCAATCACGACCGTGCACGCGCCGCACTGGGCAAA
>JBKJMN010000282.1:0-18119 GCA_046596405.1 Burkholderiales bacterium | reverse complement strand
CCGCTTTCGAGGTCGCGGGCAATATCCACGACGCGGTGCAATTCGAGCCGGCGCGCGGCGCGGTCGACCCGCGGCAGGCACAAAGCCTTTCCCGACGTGAGCACGTGTTCGACGAGGATCGAGGTATCGAATTCGCTGCCGAAACTCATGTACGCGAGCACGCAGTTCGCGTGGCGATACGCTTCGAGCGCGAGCAGTTGAGAGGTGATGGCGGCGCTCAGTTCGCGCCGGGCGGCGGGCGGCAATGCGTCGCGGGCAGCGATGATTTGCCGGCGTAGCGCCGCTTTGGGACTGGGCTCCGCGGCTACTTTTCCAGCCACTGGTTTACGTAAGCGACATCTTCATCGGTCAGGGTGCCAGCCGCGGCCTTGAGTTTCAGCACGTTGATCGCGTAGCTGGAGACCGCCTGCGCGTAATCGCGGCGCGTGCTGATGAGCTGCTGCTGGGCATTGAGCACGTCGACCTGCGTGCGCACGCCGACTTCCTGCCCGAGCTTGGTCGAATCGAGCGAACTCTGGCTCGAGGCGAGGGCGGTCTCCAGCGCCTTGATCTGGGCGACGCCGTTGGTGACGCTGAGGAAGGACGAACGCGTATTGAGCGCCACCGTGCGCTTGGTATTTTCCAGGTCCTGGCGCGCCTTGTCCTGGTTGGCGAGCGCTTCGCGAACTTTGGAATTGACGAAGCCGCCCTGGAACAGCGGCACCGCGATCTGCACGCCGATAAACCTGGTCGTGCTGTCGAAACCGGGCCCGCCCTGAACGCCCGCGCCCTGCGCCGCTTCCTGGTAAGTAGCCACCGCGTCGAGCGTCGGTAGGTGACCGGCGCGGTTCTTGGCGACTTCCTGCGCGGATATGTCGACGTTGGCTTGGGCAATTTTGACCTGCAGACTGGACCCGGTGCCGTTGTCGACCCACTGGTCCATGTTGTTCGGCGCCGGCAGCTGCGGCGTGAAACGACTGCCCAGCCGCGCGATTTCCGGCGCCACGCGACCGATGATCTGGCGCAAAGCCTGTTTCTTGATTTCGAGATCATTCTGCGCGGCGATTTCCTGCGACACCGCGAGGTCGTGCCGCGCCTGCGCGTCGTTGGCGTCGGTAATGGTGGCGGTGCCGACTTCGAAATTGCGTTTGGCCTGCGCGAGCTGCTCGGCGAACGCGGTTTTCTGGGCGCCGGCGAGCGCCACGCCGTTTTCGGCGAGCAGGATGTCGAAGTAGGCCTGCGCGACGCGAACGATCAGGTCCTGGTTCGCCTGCAGATAAGTCGCTTCAGCCTGCGACACCTGGTTCTTGGCCTGCTCGTAAGTGATCCAGTTCTGCACGCGAAACAGCGGCTGCGTGGCGGTGACGCTGAGCCCATTGGAATTGAAACGCGTATTGCCCGACGCGAAACCCGGCGCCGCGCCCCGGAGTTGCAGGTCGCGGTCGTTAATCTGCGTATTGCCGGAGGCGGTAATCAACGGCAATAAGCCGGACCGGCCCTGCGGCAGCTTTTCCTGTCCCGCCAGGTAAGTCGCGCGCGCGCCGGCATAGACCGCATCGGCCGTCTGCGCTTCGCGATACACCGACAATAAATCGGCGGCCAGCGCGCCGCGCAGCGCGCCACCCAGCACGCATCCGGCTATCAGCAACTGCCGCGCAAGAGTTCGCATGGGCTTAATACCGCGCCATTGACGGCTCGACTTCATCGGCCCATGCCGCGATGCCGCCGCTCAGATTGTACAAACGCGTGTAACCCTGCCCGTGCAGAAAATCGGCAACCTGCAGGCTGCGCATGCCATGGTGACATAGTACGACGATATCGCGGTCCCGCGGGAGCTCCTGCCAGCGTGATGTAATTTCCTGCATCGGCAGCAAGTGCGCCTTGTCGAGATGGCATATCGCGTGTTCCCACGGTTCGCGCACGTCGACCACCAGAGGCTGCCCGCGGGCCTCGTCGGCCAGCCATTCGCGCAATGCCGTCGCCGGCAGTTGTTCGATCAAAACACGAATCTTTCAGGCTGGGGCGCATTGCGCAGTGCCGGGATGCAGGTTTCGAACAGCGTGACCGTGGAGGCCGCGCCGGCGCTCGCGTAAGTGGTGAGCAGAGCCTCCATTACGGGGGCCTCGCCGATGACCGCGAGCAGACGTCCGCCCGGTTTCAGGCTGCGCCGGAATTGGTCCGCGAGCAGGGGTTCGGAACCGGTGAGCAGGATCACGTCGTAGGGCGCCTGCTTGGACCAGCCGCGCGCTGCATCGCCGGTTTCAAGGGTTACGTTCGTGATGCCGTACCCGGCGAGCTTGCCCGCGGCGGCCGCGCTGAAAGCGGGATTGATCTCGACGCTGGTCACATGCGCGCCGCGTTTGGCGAGCAGTGCAGTCATGTATCCGCTGCCCGTGCCGACTTCGAGTATGCGGTCGGCGGGTCCGACCGCAAGCTCCTGCAGCATGCGCGCCTCGAGCTTGGGCGCGAGCATGCGTTCGCCGGGCAATGCGGGCGCGCCCAGCGGGATTTCCATGTCGACGAAGGCGAGGCTGCGGTACTGCGGCGGCACGAAATCTTCGCGCCGCACGGTAAAGAGCAGATCGAGCACGCTTTGGTCGAGCACTTCCCAGGTGCGTATCTGCTGCTCCACCATGTTGAAGCGCGCGTGTTCGAGAGCGGATTGAACGTTCATGGACAAGGCAAAAACAAGCCATCTGTACGGGATCGGGAGCTTGCAATTATCCCATAATTCCAGTAGTTTGATTGCCACACGTTGGGGGTCCTGGCGGGGCTCGATTGGAGCCGGCAGCCGGGTGAGAAAAACCCTTCGAACCTGATGCGGATAATGCCGCCGCAGGGAAGCGTGGCGCCGTTCCACCCCGGCAGCGCCGCTCCTCCCTGATTTACGCGAGGAGCAACCATGAACGCGAACCCCAAGTTTTTAAGCGCCACCGCCCACGTCGATGAAGCCGCCGTCAAGGCGCTCCCCAATTCTCGCAAGGTCTATGTCGAAGGCTCGCGCCCCGACATCCAGGTGCCGATGCGCGAGATCAGCCAATCGGACACGCCGGCCGGCATGGGCGCGGAAAAAAACCCGCCGGTTTACGTTTACGATACCTCGGGCCCGTACACCGACCCGGCGGTCAAGATCGACATCCGCTCCGGGCTCGCGCCGCTGCGCGAAAAATGGATAACGGAGCGCAACGATACCGAGCTGCTGCCCGATTTGACCTCGGCATACGGGCGCGGCCGCGCGGCCGATCCCAAGCTCGCCGAACTGCGGTTCAATCTCAAGCGTCACCCGCGGCGCGGGAAAGCAGGCCTCAACGTCTCGCAAATGCACTACGCGCGCAAAGGCATCATTACGCCGGAAATGGAATACATCGCGATCCGCGAAACGCAGCGCTGCGACGATCTGCCGGAACTCCTTACGCGCCAGCACCCGGGGCAGAGTTTCGGCGCGGCAATCCCGCGCGTGATCACGCCCGAGTTCGTCCGTGACGAAGTGGCACGCGGCCGCGCCATCATCCCCGCCAATATCAATCATCCGGAAACCGAGCCGATGATTATCGGGCGCAACTTCCTGGTCAAGATCAACGCCAACATCGGCAACTCGGCGCTGTCGAGCTCGATCGCCGAAGAGGTCGAAAAAATGACCTGGTCGACGCGCTGGGGCGGCGACACGGTGATGGATCTGTCGACGGGCAAGAATATTCACGAGACGCGCGAATGGATCATCCGCAATTCGCCGGTGCCGATCGGCACCGTGCCGATCTACCAGGCGCTCGAGAAAGTGGATGGCAAGGCCGAGGAGCTCACGTGGGAAATGTTCCGCGACACGCTGATCGAGCAGGCCGAGCAGGGCGTCGACTACTTCACCATACACGCCGGTGTTCGACTTGCCTATATTCCAATGACGGCGAAACGCATGACCGGCATCGTATCGCGCGGTGGCTCGATCATGGCGAAATGGTGCCTCGCGCACCACCAGGAATCGTTCCTCTACACGCATTTCGAGGACATCTGCGAGATCATGAAAGCCTATGACGTGTCGTTCTCGCTCGGCGACGGATTGCGGCCGGGCTCGGGCTACGACGCCAACGACGAAGCGCAATTCGCCGAACTCGAAACGCTGGGCGAGTTGACCGACATCGCTTGGCAGCACGACGTGCAGGTGATGATCGAGGGCCCTGGCCATGTGCCGATGCATCTCATCAAGGAGAACATGGAGCGCCAGTTGAAAGTCTGCAAGGAAGCGCCGTTCTATACGCTGGGACCGCTGACGACCGACATTGCGCCGGGCTATGACCACATCACGAGCGCGATCGGCGCGGCGATGATCGGCTGGTACGGCACCGCAATGCTGTGCTACGTGACGCCGAAGGAACACCTGGGGCTGCCCGACAAGAACGACGTCAAGGACGGCATCATGGCGTACAAGATCGCGGCGCACGCGGCTGATCTCGCCAAAGGCCATCCGGGCGCGCAAATCCGCGACAATGCACTGTCCAAAGCGCGCTTCGAATTTCGCTGGGACGATCAGTTTAATCTAGGTCTCGATCCCGATAAGGCCAAGGAATTCCATGACGAGACGCTGCCGCAGGAAGGGGCGAAGCTCGCGCATTTCTGCTCGATGTGCGGGCCGCATTTCTGCTCGATGAAAATCACCCAGGACGTGCGCGACTACGCGGCGAAGCAGGGTGTCGACGAGCAGGCTGCGCTGAAAAAAGGCATGGCAGAAAAATCGGCTGAATTCGTGAAGCAGGGCGCGGAGATTTATTCCAAGACCTGACCGGCCGGATTTTTGTCCCCAAAACGGCCGCTTGTGCGGCCGTTTTATTTTGCGGGCGGCGGACTCGCGCGCAGTTCCACGACGATATTGGCAAGCGTCCAGTTTCGCAGGCTGGACGAAAAATCGAACGCGGCATCGCGGTTCAACGCGGCGTCGAGCGCCGGCCCCAATAGCGTGCCGCGCGCGACGGCCGCCAGAAATGTCGCTTCTCCCGCCGCCACCCTCGCGACCGTCGCGCGAAACTGCGGCCGGTAAACGACGATATGTTCACCACCGCTCTGCACGTCCACCGCGAGTTCGCCGCGGTAGTCGTCCTGATGAACTTCCCACAGCCGAAACAGCGGATACGCGGAACTCAGCACGGCGACCGCCGGATGCAGCATGACGGCGAGCCGCGCGTAATCATCCTGGTTGAGGACGGTCAGCGCGGCGACATTAAGCGGCGCGCAATCGGCCGCGTAATGCGCTTGGTGTACCAGCCATTCGAGCCGCGCCACGTCGGCCAGATACGGCAACGACTGCGCGGGCGCAAACGTTCGCACAAAATCCGCCAGCTGCAGCCCGAGCTCGTTCAGGTCGCCGCTCGCCGACGGATGCGCGCCGCAATAGGCATGGGCGAGACCGGCGAAAAATTCGCCGCCGACGAGTTTTTGCACGATCGGGTAAATCGCCGCCAATGCCCCCG
The DNA here is from genome assembly GCA_046596405.1 of Burkholderiales bacterium. Lineage (GTDB taxonomy): Bacteria > Pseudomonadota > Gammaproteobacteria > Burkholderiales > SG8-41 > PALSA-1004. The sequence continues at coordinate 12,681 of JBKJMN010000282.1, read as the reverse complement.
TCGCGTTGGCGGCGACGTTCGCGCGATAGATTGCGAAGCGTTGGCGCGCGCCTTCTTTATCCCCGGCGATCAGCGCCGCCGCCTCCGCGTCGCGCGCGCGGTCGGTCAGCGCTGCGCTGAAAAGATGTTGCAGCGTCGCGAGTTCAGGCATGGCTGGCAGTCAGCAGGGTTTCGACTTTGCGCGCTTCATCCAGCAGCACGTCGAGACCGGGAATGTTGGTGTCCCATTCGATCAACGTGCGCACCGGGCCCAGCCGCGCCAGCGCCGCCTGGTACAACGACCACACCGCGTCAGTCACGCGCGAGCCATGATCGTCGATCAGGCAAAGTTCCGCGCGGGTGTGTCCGGCAAGATGGATTTCCTTGACGTATTGCGCCGGCACGGCGGCCAGCGCGGCGTAGGGATCAAATCCGTGATTGATTGAATTGACGTACAGATTATTGACGTCGAGCAAAATGCCGCAGCCGCTGCGCCGGGCGAGCTCCGCCGCGAACTCGAGTTCGGGCAGCGTGGAATCGCGGTATTGCAGATAACTTGAAACGTTCTCGACGAGTATCTCCCGGCCCAGCGCGGTTTGCACCTGCTCGACGCGCTCGGCCATCAGCGCGAGTGCTTCCTCGGTATACGGCAATGGCAGGAGATCGTTGAAGTGGCGGCCACCCCATGCGCCCCAGCACAAATGCTCGGAGACGAGCAGCGGCTCGACCCGCGCGACGAGATTCTGCAATTTAGCGAGATGCAGCGCGCGCAGCCCGTCCGCCGAGCCCAGCGACAAGCCGACGCCGTGCAGGCTCAAATCGTATTCGCGCCGCACCTGTTCAAGCACGTGCAGGTCATAACCGCCGGCGCCGAAATAATTTTCGCTGTGCACTTCGAGCCAGCCGACCGCCGGCCGGCTGGCCAGGACTGCCTGGTAGTGGGGCGCGCGTAAGCCGATGCCCGTGAGCGAGCGCGTAGTGGGTGGCGCAGACATAAGCTTTAAAAGCGGGCGGTGCGTACTCGTAAAGGACGGCGCAGGGTGAACCTATCCTACCAGTTGCTCAGACTCGTGAGCGGCTGAAAAATTCGCCGGAAATTGAAGTTACAATGGCGCCATGGACTTCGTCATGTGGCTCAAAGTGGTAATACTCGGCGCGGTCGAGGGTTTTACCGAGTTCCTGCCGGTATCGAGCACCGGCCATTTGATCGTGGTCGGCCAGTTGCTCGGATTCAACGACGAGAAGGGCAAGATTTTCGACATCGTGATCCAGACCGGCGCGATGCTCGCAATCGTGTGGGAGTATCGCGTCAAGTTCACCGCGTTGTTGCTCGGCATAACGAGCGAGCGCAAAGCGCAGCGGTTCGTGCTGAACCTCGCGATTGCATTTATGCCCGCGGCGGTCTTGGGTCTGCTGTTCGGCAAATACATCAAAGCGGCCCTCTTCAAGCCGGTGCCGGTGGCGATCGCGTTCATCGTCGGCGGGTTCATCATCCTGTGGGCCGAACGGCGTGCCCATAAGATTACCGTCGAGTCGGTCGACGACATGACGTGGATCGATGCGCTTAAAGTCGGCTGCGCGCAGGCTTTTGCGCTGATACCGGGGACCTCGCGGTCGGGGGCGACGATCATCGGCGGGCTCATGTTCGGACTGTCGCGGCGGGCCGCGACCGAGTTCTCGTTTTTTCTCGCGGTGCCGACGCTGATTGCCGCAGGTGCATATGACCTTATCAAGAACCGCGCGTTATTCAATGCGGGTGATATCGGCGTATTCGCGGTCGGAATGGCCGTTTCGTTTGCCTGCGCGTTCGTGTGCGTGCGCTGGCTGCTGCGCTACATCGCACACCACGATTTCACGCCTTTCGCCTGGTACCGTATTGCGTTTGGCGCAGTGGTGTTGCTGACCGCTTACTACGGCCTGGTGAGCTGGGAAGGGTGATGAGTGATCAGGGAATAAACGAACGACGAAAGTCGTTCTCTCCTCTCTCTTCTCGCCTCTCGATTCAGCTTTGCGACCAAGGCAAGCCGAGCGCGCGCCAGCCGCCGACGGTGTTGCGATGGCCGCCCGGGTCGCGGTCGCCTTCGAATCCTTCGAGAATGTTGTAGGCCTCACGATAGCCCGCTTGCGCCGCGGCGGCCGCCGTTTCATGCGAACGTCCCCCGCTGCGGCACAGGAACATCACGACGGCGTCCGCCGGCACCTGCTGCTTCAGTTGTTCGAGAAACTTCGGATTAGGCACCATGCCGGGGTAGCTTTTCCATTCGATTTCGACGCTGCCGGGTACGCGGCCCACGAAATCGAGCTCGGCGCGGCTGCGCACATCGACTAGTTTGGCGCCCGCGCGTTGACGCAGTACGGCATGCGCCTCGGCGGGCGAAAGCGCGCCGTCGTAGGGCAAGCCGCTGGCGCGCGCCCGCGCCCGGGCAGTTTTAAAAATCTCATCGATTTCACTCATTAGAGTTCTCGAAAATTAGGGACCCAAAATTCTACAGCACTGGCCCGGCTGCGCAATCCGCACTTAAATAGTGCGTATATTCCAGGTTTGCACTGTAATTGGGCGATCTTGCGTTTCGTGCCGTGAAAATTGAGATGTGGCACAATGTTTCCCCTCGGTTTTAGGCTTGGCATATTTCGTGCTGAATCCTGCACTCTGGAATACTCCGTTTTCGATAAACACGCTCAAGTAAGGGAGACTGCAATGGCGGTAGCTGATGTAATGAAGATGGTCAAAGATAACGAAGTCAAGTTCGTCGACTTCAGGTTTACGGACACGCGTGGCAAAGAGCAGCACGTTTCCGTTCCCGCCAAAGCATTCGACGAAGCGAAATTTACCGACGGCCACGCCTTCGACGGCTCGTCGATCGCCGGTTGGAAAGGCATTGAAGCCTCCGACATGTTGTTGATGCCCGATCCCGATTCGGCGCGCATGGATCCCTTTACCGACGAGCCGGTGCTCAATATTTCGTGCGACGTGATCGAGCCGTCGGACGGCAAAGGCTACGACCGCGATCCGCGCTCAATCGCCAAACGCGGCGAGGCGTTTTTGAAGTCCACCGGCTTGGGCGATACCGCATACTTCGGTCCGGAACCGGAATTCTTCATTTTCGACTCCGTAACCTGGAATGTCGACATGTCCGGATGCTCGGTGAAAATCAAATCGGAGGAAGCGCCATGGACTTCGGGTGAAGAACTCGAAGGCGGCAACATGGGGCACCGCCCTCCCGTCAAAGGGGGTTATTTCCCGGTGCCGCCGGTCGACACCCTGATGGACATCCGCAATGCAATGTGCATCGCGCTGGAGCAACAGGGCGTCGAAGTCGAGGTGCATCACCACGAAGTCGCCGCGCCCGGGCAATGCGAAATCGGTACCAAGTTCGAGAGCCTCGTAAAGCGCGCGGACTGGAACCAGATCCTCAAGTACACGGTGCAGATGGTGGCCTCGTCGTACGGCAAAACCGCCACGTTCATGCCCAAGCCGATTGTCGGCGATAACGGTTCGGGCATGCATGTGCACCAATCGGTCTGGAAAGGCGGCCAGAACATGTTCGCGGGCAACGGTTATGCGGGGCTCTCCGAATTCGCACTGTTCTATATCGGCGGCATCATCAAGCACGCCAAGGCGCTCAACGCGATCACCAACCCGGGCACGAATTCGTATAAGCGGCTAGTCCCCGGCTTCGAGGCGCCGATCAACCTCGCCTACTCGGCGCGCAACCGTTCCGCGGCCTGCCGGATCCCTTACGTGACCAATCCGAAAGCGCGCCGCGTTGAAATCCGCTTCCCGGACCCGACCGCGAATCCGTACCTTGCGTTTACGGCGATGCTGATGGCAGGACTGGACGGCGTGCAAAACAAAATTCATCCCGGCGATCCGATCGACAAAAATCTATACGACCTGCCACCGTCGCAGGCGAAGAAGGTCCCGAACGTCTGTTCGTCGCTCGATATGGCGCTCGAGCACCTCGACAAGGACCGCGGCTTCCTGACTGCCGGCGGCGTGTTCTCCGACGATATGCTCGATGCGTACATTGCGCTCAAGATGGAAGAGGTCACGCGTTTCCGTATGACCACCCATCCGGTCGAATTCGACATGTATTACAGCCTGTAATTTCCTGCGGTTGGCGGGGCAAGCGCAACAGGGCGGATTTCCGCCCTGTTGTATTTTTGGGGCAGCTTAACCCGCGCCTGCATTGTAAGATTATCTTTTCTGACATAGACTTACCGCGGCCATTGAGTTTGCAATGTCAACCGCAACGGGTACCGCCCGTTGCAATAGACGGCTACCCAAGGAACGCTATGAGACTATGGTTTTTGATATTGCTGGCGGGTTGCACGTCGCTGGCGCGCGCCGACATGTGGAAGTGCATCGACATCGATGGCAACACGCGCTACACCAACGTCAAAGGGGATGCGAAAGGCTGCAAAGGTTTGAACCTCGAGCCCATCAATACGGCGCCCGCGCCGCCGCGCGCGCCACAGCAAAAGCCCGCCAATTTCCCGAGCGTCGACAGCGACACGCAACGCAGCCGGGACGCCGGCCGCCGCAAAATTCTCGAGCAGGAACTCGCTCTGGAGCAGCTGCAGCTCGACAGCGCAAAAAAGCAACTCACTGAACAAAAGGACGTGCGTCTGGGCAACGAAAAGAACTTTGCGCGCGTCGAAGAGCGGTTGAAGCCCTACGAAGACAAGGTCAAGCTGCACGAAGTCAACGTCGAGAGCCTCCGCAAAGAGCTCGCCAGCGTCAAATAACCGGCTTGGTTTTTCTGCTCCGGCTGCTCCCGCTGCAGGCGCCAAGCTCCGCCCGCATCTAAATCGGTCAAGCCGGCAGACTCTATGCCTGGTCTGATTCTTGCTCCCTCTCATTTGCTGATACCCAAACAATGGCGGTTGCCGCATTAGCTGGACTGGACCTGCTCGCGACGGCAATCGTGATCGTCGATCGCGAACTCGTCGTGCGCTTCGCCAACCCGGCCGCCGAAAACTTATTTGAATCGAGCAGCAAGAGCTTCGTGGGCAATTCGATTGCAGAAATTTTCGAGAACGACCGCGTGCTGGGCGCGGCGATCGACTACGCGCGCACGAACCACTGCAGCTATACCGAACACGAATTGAAAATCGGCGTTCCCGGTCACGCCAAACTGCACTTGAGCTGCACGCTGTCGCCGGTCGAAATCGAAAGCTGGGTTGCGGGCTGGCAGGGGCTCCTGCTTGAGTTCCGGCATATCGAGCAGCAGATAAAAATCGCGCGCGAAGAACGCCTGCACGATCAAAGTCAGGCCAACCGCGAACTCATACGCAATCTCGCGCACGAAATCAAGAATCCGCTCGGGGGCATCCGTGGCGCCGCGCAACTGCTCGACCACGAGCTCGAACGGCCGGGCCTGCACGAATATACGCAGGTCATCATGAAAGAGGCCGATCGCCTGCAATCGCTGATGGACCGGTTGCTCACCCCGCATCGGCTGCCGCAGCCGGCGCCGCTTAATATCCACGAAGTGCTCGAGCGCGTGCGCAGCCTGATCCTCGCGGAGTATCCGCGCGGCATCGCGATCCGCCGCGATTACGACACCAGCGTGCCTTTCCTGCACGGTGACAAGGAGCAGATGATTCAGATCGTGCTCAATATCGCGCGCAACGCCGCGCAGGCGATGGAGGGCGATGGCCGGCTTACGTTGAAAACGCGCATCGCGCGGCAGGTCACGCTGGCGCGCAAACGCTACAAGCATGCGTTGGTGGTGCAGATCAGCGACACCGGGCCCGGCATAGCGGACGAAATGCGCGAAAAAGTTTTTTATCCGCTGGTCTCGGGCCGCGAGGGCGGCACCGGACTGGGGCTGACCCTGGCCCAGACTTTCGTTACCCAGCACGGCGGCACGATCACGTTCGAGAGTCAGCCCGGCACCACGACTTTTACGTTGCTGCTGCCGATTAAACACAGCGAGAATGCGAAATCATGAAACCGGTCTGGATAATCGACGACGATCGCTCGATCCGCTGGGTGTTCGAGAAAGCCCTCACGCGCGAGAATATCGCGTTCAAAACGTTCTCGTCCGCCGACGAGGCGTTAGGCGCGCTCGGCAACGAAACGCCGCAGCTGGTGGTCAGCGATATCCGCATGCCCGGCGAATCGGGCCTCAAACTGCTGCAGCAGGCCAAGCAGCGCTTTCCGCATATGCCGGTCATCATCATGACGGCTTATTCGGATCTCGAAAGCGCGGTCGCCGCATTTCAGGGCGGCGCCTATGAATACCTGCCCAAGCCCTTCGACGTCGACCACGCCGTCGAACTCATCCGGCGCGCGATGGAAGAGAGCACCCGCCAGGACGAGGTGGTCGAGGCGCCGGGGGCTGAACCCGAAATTCTCGGTCAGGCACCCGCGATGCAGGAAGTTTTCCGTGCGATCGGCCGGCTCTCGCAATCGCATGCGACGGTGCTCATCACCGGCGAATCGGGGACCGGCAAGGAATTGGTGGCGAGCGCCCTGCATCGCCACAGCCCGCGCGCGGCGAAACCGTTTATCGCCATCAATACCGCCGCAATCCCCAAGGATTTGCTCGAGTCGGAACTCTTCGGCCACGAGCGAGGCGCATTCACCGGTGCGCAAACCATGCGCCGCGGCCGCTTTGAGCAGGCCGATGGCGGCACTTTGTTTCTCGACGAGATAGGCGATATGCCGGCCGACTTGCAGACGCGCCTCTTGCGCGTGCTGTCGGACGGCCAGTTCTATCGCGTCGGCGGGCATCAGCCGATCAAAGCGAACGTGCGCGTGATCGCAGCGACGCATCAGGATCTGGAAGTGCGCGTCAAACAGGGATTGTTTCGCGAGGATTTGTTTCACCGCCTGAACGTGATCAGGTTGCGCCTGCCGCCGCTGCGCGAGCGCCGCGAAGACGTGCCGCTGCTCGCCAAGCATTTTCTCGCGAAAAGCGCGCGCGAGCTCGGTGTCGAGCCCAAACGCCTCTCGGATGCGGCGATCAAATTTCTGACCGCGCAGGATTTTCCGGGCAATGTGCGGCAGATCGAGAACTTGTGCCACTGGCTGACCGTGATGGCCCCGGGCGTGAATGTCGACGTCAACGATTTGCCGTCCGAATTGCGCGTTGAAGCGGGCGCCGCGGCGGGCGAGAACTGGATCGCCGCGCTCGAGCGCGAAGTCGCCAATTCCCTGAACCGCGGAGAATCCGCGTTGATGGACGTGCTGGGTCCGCAGTTTGAAAAAGCCCTGATCACGCGCGCGCTCGCGCACACCGGCGGGCGCCGCATCGAAGCCTCGCAACTGCTCGGCCTGGGCCGCAACACGCTAACGCGCAAGATCCAGGAACTCGGGTTGGACGCCGGCAAGGGCGGCGACGACTGACGTTGCGGCGCCGGTGGCGCGCGCAGTGGCCGCTTCAGGCGGTCGCGAAATCCGCCGTCACCGGCGCGTGGTCGGACGGACGCTCGTTTTTGCGCGGTTCAATATCGATCGCGCAGCCGCGGCAGGCGCCGGCCAGCGGCGCGCTCAAGAGAATATGATCGATGCGCAGGCCCATCTTGCGCTTGAACGCATTCATGCGGTAATCCCACCACGTATAGGACTGCGGCGGTTGCTCGAACAACCGAAAGCTGTCTTGGAGACCGATCGCCAAAACATCCTGAAACGCCTGGCGTTCGGGCGCGCTTACCAGGACCTGCCCTTCCCAGGCCTGCGGATCGTGCACGTCGCGTGCCTCGGGGGCGACATTGAAGTCGCCCACCACGACCAGCCGCGCGTTCGCGGCGAGTTCGGCGGCGAGCCATTGCGTCGTGCGGCTGAGCCACTCGAGCTTGTAGCGATACTTATCGGATTCGACGCTCTGGCCGTTCGGCACGTACAGGCAGACGACACGAATGCCCTCGACGGTCGCCGCCAGCACGCGCTTTTGCGGATCGTCGAAGCCGGGAATCGACGCGACGGCATTGCTCGCGGGCGTCCGGCTCAGGATGGCGACGCCGTTATAGGTTTTTTGCCCGCTAAACTGCACCTCGTAACCGGCCGCGCGAAGCTCATCGAGCGGAAATTTCGCGTCTTCGAGCTTGGTCTCCTGAAGGCACAATACGTCGGGCGCTTGCGCCTTGAGCCACTCCAGTACTTGCGGCAGGCGGACTTTGAGCGAATTAACGTTCCAGGTCGCGACCCGCATCTATTTGGCTGCCGCCGGCGGCGTCGTTTCGGCCGGCGGTTTGGCGGCAGGCTTGGCGCCGGGCAGCGCGGTGGTCGGGTAGCCGGCCGCGTCGAGCGTCGTGTCCCATTCGGAAGCGAGATAGCCCTGGAGGTTTTTAAGCTGCCCCACCACGAGGAACGGTACCTGCGGATTACCACCGGTCAATTTTTTGAACTGCTCGAATTCCGGCGGTGGAATATTGGACGGGTCTTTCTCCGCGAAAGGCACCCCGCGCTTGTCGAGATGGGCGCGCGCCAGCTTGCAGGGTTCGCCACACGCCGGCGTCGAGTAGAAAGTAACCGGGAAATTCTTGGCCGCGAGTTGCACGCTGTAAGGCGCCTCGCTCGCCGGCGCCCTGGCGGTGTCGCCGAGCTTTTTCGGCTCGACTTTGCGGATATTCGGCGGCGGCGGATAGGGGGTGTAATTGACGGTGCCTTTTTCGTCCACCCAGCGGTACATCTCCGCGCCATGCGCGAGCGCGGCGAAGCCCATCAGGATCACCAATGCGGGCAATTTCATACTGTCTCCAGTTCGAAAACTCCGCCACTTTTATAGCACAAGCCCCGTGCGCGGGGTAGGCAGCAGGTCACGCGGCTGTGCCGACCGCCATCCCGTTATGCCGCAACAGCGCGTCTATGCTCGGCGGGCGGCCGCGGAACGCGACGAACGATTCGAGCGCAGGGCGGCTGCCGCCGACGGCGAGGATTTCATCGCGAAAGCGGCGGCCCGTTTCGGCGTCGAATACGCCGCGTTCTTCGAACAGGCTGAACGCATCCGCCGACAGCACCTCGGCCCATTTATAGCTGTAATAGCCGGCGGCGTAACCACCCGCAAAAATATGCGTGAAGCTTTGCGCAAAGCGGTTGAACTCCGGGGGAACGAGGACCGCGACCTGCCGGCGCACCTCATCGAGCAAAGCCTGCGGCGAAACTCCGCCGGCGGGGTCGAAGTCGAAGTGCAGGTGCAGATCGAACAGCGAAAACTCGACCTGGCGCACCATCTGCATGCCGCTCTGGAAATTCTTCGCCGCCAGCATTTTCTCGAATAGCGCGCGCGGCAACGGGGCGCCGCTTTCGACATGGTGCGTGAGCGGGGCCAGCGCTGCCCATTCCCAACAGAAATTTTCCATGAACTGACTCGGCAGCTCGACCGCGTCCCATTCGACTCCGTTGATGCCCGCGACGCCGAGCTCATCTACGCGCGTGAGCAGGTGATGCAGGCCGTGGCCGAATTCGTGAAAGAGCGTGATGACCTCATCGTGCGTGAACAACGCCGGGCGCTTTTTGCCATCGATTTCGCCGACCGGCGCTGCAAAATTGCAATTGAGATAGGCGACCGGCGTCTGGATTCCGCCCGGCGCGCGCCGGCGGGTAATCGCATCGTCCATCCAGGCGCCGCCGCGTTTCGACGGTCGCGCGTAGAGGTCGAGATAAAACTGGCCGACGAGATTGCGCGCGCGGTCGCGGATGCTGAAAAAGCGCACGTCCGGATGCCACCTCGGGGCGTCGGCAGGCTCGATGGTGATGCCGTACAAGGTTTCCACCACGCGGAACATGCCGGGCAGCACGGTGGTTTCCGGAAAATACTGTTTGACCTCCTGATCGGAGAACGCGTAGCGCGCGATGCGCAGCTTCTCGGACAGGTACGAGATATCCCACGCCTCAAGCTCGGTTAGTCCAAATTCGACGCGCGCGAATTGTTTGAGTTCGGCGAGATCTTTGGCGGCGAACGACTTCGCCTTGGCCGCGAGATCGCCCAGGAACTTCAGCACCTGCTGCGGCGACTCGGCCATTTTCGCTTCCAGCGAATATTCGGCGAAACTGGCAAAGCCGAGCAACCGCGCAAGCTCGCCGCGCAACGCGACGATCTCGCGGATCAGCCCTGTATTGTCCCATTCCGGGTTGCCGAATTCGGCGGCGCGGGTCGCGTACGCGCGATACAGCGTTTCGCGCAGGCCGCGATCATCCGCGTATTGCATGACTGGCATGAACGACGGCGCGTGCAGGGTAAACTTCCAGCCCGCTTTTCCGTCCGCCATCGCGGCGTCGCGCGCCGCTTCGAGCACGTCCGCCGGCATGCCCGCGAGCGTGTTTTCGGATTCGACGTAATGTGCATAGGCGTTGGTCGCATCGAGCACGTTGTCCGAGAATCGCGACGACAGCGCCGATAATTTTTCGCGCACTTCGGTATAACGCTGCTTATCGGCGGCTGACAGCTCGGCGCCGCCAAGCCGGAAGTCCCGCAACTCATGCTCGATGACCGCGCGCTGCGCCGGCGTCAGCAACGCCATCGCCGGCGCAGCGTCGAGTTGTTTAAAGCGCCCGAACAAGCGCGGATTCTGGCCGTACTCGGTGTAAAACTGCGTGACCTTCGGCAGATTGGCGTTGTAAGTTTCGCGCAGCTCGGGGCTGTTCATCACCGCGTTCATATGGCCCACCTGCCCCCAGGCGCGATTGAGTTTTTCGGTCGCGTCGTACAACGGGGCGACGAAGTTGTCCCAGTCGGGAGTTGCCGCCACGGCGCAGAGTTGCTCGATCGCGGCCCGGTTGGCGACGAGCAATTCGTCGACCGCTGCGGTTACGTATTCGGGTTTGAACGCGTCGAAGCGCGGCAACCCTGAAAAATCAAGGAGTGGATTCATAGACGGGATTCCAGTTTTCGAAAGGGGTGATTCCGGGACTCGGGGACGAACAGCGGTGTCCGGTTGGACGCCGGTTCGCGGCTAAGGTTCAGGCGTGACGCTTCAGCCGGCTTCGTAAACGATTTGCCCGTCGACCAGGGTGTAACTTACCTTGCCTTTGATCTCGACGCCGGTGTAAGGGGTGTTTTTGCCCTGGCTTTTGAGCGCCGCCGGCTCGACTTTCCAGTAGCGGTCGGGATCGAAGATGCAAACGTCGGCGTCCGCGCCCGTCGCGAGCCGCCCCGCCGCGACCCCGAGCACGCGCGCCGGCTCGGTCGTGATGCGGGAGAGCCCTTGCGCGAGCGGCAATTTCGTTTCTTCGATCCATTTCAACGTCAGCGGCAGCAGCAATTCGACGCCCGTGGCGCCCGTTTCGGCCTCGCCGAACGGCAGTTGCTTGGCGTCCTCGTCGACCGGCGTGTGATCGGAGCACAGCGCGTCGACCGTGCCGTCGGCGAGCGCGGCGCGCAACGCATCGCGGTCGCGCTGGCTGCGCAAAGGCGGCGTCAGATTGCAGTTCGGGTCGAAATAACCGATGTCCATTTCCGACAGGTGGGCGTGGTGGATCGCAATGTCGCAGCTCACCTTGAGCCCGCGCGCTTTGGCCTGGCGCACCATGTCGACGCCTTCGGCGCTCGACATCCGGCACAAATGGATGCGCGCGCCGGTTTCGCGCGCGAGCAGCAGGATCGTCGACAGTGCGATGGTTTCGGCGCAGACCGGGATTGCCGCGAGGCCCAGTCGTGTCGCGACCTGACCGTCATGCGCAACGCCGCCCCGCGCGAGCCCTGCATCCTGCGGCCGCAACCAGACCGGAAAATCGAACGTCGCCGCATATTGCAACGCGCGCAAGAGCAGTTGCGTATCCGTCAGCGGCGCGTCGGCGTGCGAGAACGCCACGCAGCCCGCGTCGGTTAGCTCGGCCATCTCGGTCAGGTGGGTGCCTTTCAAGCCGACCGTCAGCGCGCCTATCGGATAGACATGCGCCTGGTTGAGATTGCGCGCGCGGAACTTGAGCATCTCGACCAGGCCCGGCTCGTCGAGCGGCGGATCGGTGTCAGGGGGGCAGGCGAGGCTGGTGACGCCACCGGCGGCCGCGGCCTGCATTTCTGATTCGAGCGTCGCCATGTATTCGAAGCCGGGCTCGCGCAGGCGCACGGCAAGATCGACCAAGCCCGGACACACTACGAGCCCACTCGCGTCGATGGTGCGGTTCGCGGTATAGCCTGCCGGGGCGCTGCCTAACGCGACGATCTTGCCCGCCGCAATATAGACGTCCTGTTTCGCGTCGGTGCCGGTGGCGGGATCGATCAGCCGGCCGTTCTTGAGATGGATTTTCATAATGACGGGTAATGGGTAATGGGCAATGGGTAATGGAAGTCCGCCAAGAACCGGTGACCGGTTATTCGGGGTTTACTCACCACCCATATCCCATCACTCATCACAGTGTCAGTTTCCCGCCAGGATGCTCATGACTGCCATACGAATCGCGATGCCGAACGTGACCTGCGGCAGGATCACCGACTGGCTGCCATCGGCCACATCGGAATCGATTTCGACGCCGCGGTTCATGGGCCCGGGATGGAGCACGATTGCATCGGGTTTGGCGAGCGCGAGCTTGTCGGCGGTCAGGCCGTAAAACTTGAAGAACTCCTGCGGCGAGGGCAGGAAAGAGCCTTCCATGCGCTCGTTTTGCAGGCGCAGCATCATCACGACATCGACGTCCTTCAAGCCCTTCGCCATGTCGTGATAAACGTGCACGCCGAGACTCTCCACGTTGGTCGGCAGCAGCGTTTTCGGACCGATCACGCGCAGTTCCGGCACGCCGAGCGTCGTCAA
>JBKJMN010000271.1:0-35315 GCA_046596405.1 Burkholderiales bacterium | reverse complement strand
ACCGCATTCCCCCGTAGGATTAGGCCGTCAGACGCGTTTTTAACGCATTGAATAGCGCTGATCACGCACGATGCGCGGTGCCGGCACATGTTGGCTTCTTGCCGCGCGCGGCGGGTTGCTCTGCTTGCGCGTCTGCCGCCTCATCGTCCATACCCATCTCAGCTTTGAGTTCCTGCTGACGCGCCATCATTCGCGCGCCCATTTCCGCGAGATCGACCTTGGCCTTGCGTGCTTTGGGGAACATTTCATCCTGCTCTTCTTTCACATGGTGATCGATGTTTTCTCCAAGCACGGTCACCTTGGCGGCGAATTTGTCGTCTCCGCTGTTCACGCCTTCGAGTTGCGCGATCAGATCCTTGGCGCCCGCATGTTCGACCTCGGCCTCGTCCATCAGGTCGTCGTCTCCGATCGCGGCGCGCACTTCCGGATAAAATATTTCCTCTTCGATGGTCGCGTGCACGGTCAGCTCGTTACAGATCTGCCTCGCTACCTGCTCCGCGTTTTCGTGTTCTTCCTGCTCGTGCAGCCGCGCGAACTCTCCGAACATCTTTTTCACTTTGTCGTGGTCGGCCTTGAGTAGGGCAATTGCGTCGTTGGATTTTTTCGCTGCAGCGCTTTTGGTTGGCGTGATGTTTCTTCCTTTTACATTGATGAAATATTTATAAGATCGCGGTGTGAGAGCGCACCGCGCTTCGCAATTTTTTGCGTCGGTCAACGGATGTCGGGATTGCCGAGAAATCTCGCGACCTCATCGACGCGCGAGCCAACGCGGCGTACGGCTACGCGCAACTGTTCGCGCGTAACGTCCAGTCGCTCCGCCCATTCGTCAATGTCTTCGGGGTAGATGTGGTCGCTGGAATCGTTGGACATTGGATCGAGTTGCGCCGCCGCGTCCTCGGCACTGATGCCACGGCGTTCGCCAGCGTAGCCATCGTAGTGACTCCGCGCCGGCAGACGCCCGGGCACGCGGGAGTCGGCACGGCGTTCCGGCGGCCGCTTTTGGATCCGGCCGCCGTCGTCCGTATCGAGATTTTGATTGGTCATAGTTCGCCCCGTCGTAGAACGTTTAATCGTGCGTGCAATGGTCGGGCTAATTGCAGCGACGCTCTATCGGAGAAACGCTACACCTTTTGTAAGAAATCTCTTAGTCAGTTTCCTCGCGCAAGTAGTCGCCGACACCCCGCGGCACGGGCGCCACGTCGGCCGAATCTCGCTGATTGTTTTTACTGCGCGCGCGACGAACGCGATGTTCGGCGGGATTTTTTTCCTTCGCCGGCGCGCGCGATGCGCGCGAGCAAGCGAGCGAGCGCAAGCTCCTGGCGCCGCGACAGGTCCGGCGGTGCGGAAGCGACTACGGTTGCAGCCCCCAACGCGGCGAGCTGGCCCTGACGGTAGGCTTCGAGCACGCCCGGATGCACGTAGCATTTGCGACAGATCGCCGGCGTATTGCCGAGCCGGGCGGCAACTGCGCGCACGGCGTCCGCAACGGTTTTCTTCACATGGCTTTCCGCCGCCGGCGGCTCCCGGCCCTGGAGCGCAAGCACTGCAAGCACGGTGCCGGCCCAGGTGCGGAAATCCTTCGCGGTATATGCGCCGCCTGCGCTGATCGAGCTCAAGTAGTCGTTGACGTCGGTCGACGTGACGATGCGCCTTTCGCCCTGGTCGTCGACATATTGGAATAAATCATAGCCGGGGAGTTCGCGGCACCGGCGCACGATGGCGGCGAGCCTGGCGTCCCTCAATTCGATGCGATGCTGCTGGCCGCTCTTGCCGCGAAAATCGAATTGCAGCCGCTCGCCACGGATGCGCACATGGCGGTTGCGCATGGTCGTTAAACCGTACGAACCGTTTTCGCGCGCGTATTTCTCGTTGCCGACGCGGATCAGCGTCGTTTCGAGCAGGCGCACGATAGCCGCCAGTATTTTTTCGCGCGGCAAGCCGGGCAGGCGCAGGTGCCGGTGCACATTGCGCCGGATGACCGGCAGGGCGTGCACAAACTGTTTCATTTGATCGAACTTGTTGGCGTCGCGTGTCGCGCGCCAGCGTGCGTGATATCGATATTGCTTGCGCGCGCGCGCGTCGCGGCCGGTGGCCTGCAGATGGCCGGTGGCTGACGGGCAGATCCAGACGCTCGTCCACGCAGGCGGAATCCCGAGCGACCGAATGCGTTCGACCACGGCACGCTCACGCAAGGGCTTGCCTGCGGCATCGAGATAGCGGAATTTCCCCGGGGTCCCCACCCGTTGGATGCCGGGGCGCGCGTCGTTCACGTAGCTCAAGCCTGCTTCGCGCGCCACACGCGATTCGTCGCTCGCGCCCGTGTGCGGCAGATCGACGGCAGGCCGCCCGGCTGCGGGGGTTGAACTCACGAACGTCATGGGTGCCTCGTCCAAAACGAACCAGCGCTGGTTCGGGAAGCGCTAGGGTACGGGGATGCCCGGGTTTAGCTAATCGTCGGTTGTCCGATTAGCTTGTAATCCCGACGCCTACATCCCACGCTTGCGACCGACGCGGCGAAAGCGATTAACCGGCTTGATAAGACGATTAAAGTAAACCGGCGGCCCGCGCGTTGCCGGGTCACCGCGCGCGTTACGCGATATCGGCGTGGCGGCGCCGATGCGGCGGGTCGCGCGGCGCATGCGCGCGCTGAGCAATGTCTGCGGCCCACGCGATGATTGTTTGCAGCGGCGGCGTCAGCAGGGTTTTTCCGGCGTCGAAACCGACCCAGCGAAATTCATGATGCTCGGGCCGGCCCAGCTCGGCGCTGATCGGCAGGTAAACACGGTCGGCGGGCGACACCGCGACGTAATAACGCGCGATTTTTTGACCCGTTCGAGGTGGCGTTTCAATGCAGGTTTCACCCCAGCAAAAATCCAGATCACCGATTGAAGTCTCTTCGCGCACTTCGCGCAAGGCTGCCGCGAGCGGGCTTTCACCCGCCTCGATCTCGCCTTTCGGAAAACCCCAGTTACGATAGGCGCGCAACAGCAGGCAGCGCCACTGGTCATGCTCAGGCCGCAGCACGATCACGCCTGCTTTGCGCGGCGGCGCCGGCTGCACGTCTACGTTAACGGCGGTCTCTTTCATCGCGGCGCGTCGACCGGGCGCTTAATGGCTTGCGGACGCTCTTCGCCGCAGCGCGAGCCGGCATGATGCGCATATATCCACGTAAATTCGGCGCCGAGCAGAAAAATTTGCGCCGAGTAATATACCCAGATCAAGAGCACGATTAGCGACCCCGCGGCGCCGAATCCGGAGGCGATCGCGCTCTTGCCGATATAAAGGCCGATCAACAGCTTGCCTAGGCCGAACAGCAAGGACGTGAAAGCCGCGCCCATCCAGACATCGCGCCATTGCACTTTGACCCGCGGCAGGATCTTGTAGATTAGCGCGAACAGCACCGTGGTCAGCGCGAAGCCGACGACGAAATTTGTCATCTGCAGCACCAATTCGCGCATGCCGAAATATGGCCCCCACCATTGTCCCAGCGCTGAAATCCCCGCTGAAAAAACCAGCGACACCATGAGCAAAAATGCGATGCCGAGCATCATGCCGAACGACAGCACACGCGCGCGCAGGAGATGCCATAACCCGCCCTCGCGCGGCCTTGTCGGCACCCGCCAGATGCGGTCAAAAGCGTCCTGCAGTTCGGCGAATACGGTGGTGGCCCCGAAAATGAGCAGGCCCACGCTCAGGAATTTCGCCACCGTTCCGGAGTCGGGCTTGGCCGCGCTCACGAGCAATCCTTCGATCGCATGCGCGCCGTCTGCGCCCATCAGCCCCCGCAATTGCGCGACGATTTCTCCCTGTGCCGCTTCGCGCCCGAACACCATGCCGGCGATTGAAATGACGATCAGCAGCAGAGGCGCGATCGAGAACAACGTGTAATAAGCAATCGCGGCCCCCATGCTCGGCGCATAGTCGTTGCTCCAGGAGCTCACCGTCTCGCGCAGTAGCGCCAGCGGCGAGCGCGCGACCACCGCAGGCGCGCTGCCCGCTTCGCAGGTTGGCTGCAAATCGGCCACGGCGTGCAACCTTACCCGCCTGTCGTTTCGACGCAAATCGGCATTCGGGCTATTCCAACGCCGGCTTTGGCATCGCGTCGTCTTCGCTGTTATAGGTGCCGACCAGCACACCTGCTGAGTCATATACGTCCACCTTCCAGGCAGTCTTGCTGTAAGCGAGCCGCAGCGCATATTGCTCGGCTGCTTCGCTGTCCGCAAACTCGGCAACGGATTTTTCGAAACCTTCCTCGCAGACGTGCCAGCGCCCGGCGGGATCGGCGCGGACCGTGAAGTTGATCACCTCCGGTGGCGGTTGGATTGCCATGAGAGTACTTGCGGCTTGCTGAGCGTGTTGGTCCGGGGACAGAGTCTCCCAATGTACGAACGGCGCGATCGAGCGCATAGTCGAACCTCGCTGATTTGCCTGTAGGGAGACACCGACATTGCGCTCCGTTAAAGCGCGCCTTTACATCTCTATAGGCTCGGCGAAGTCCATGAGCTCCAACAATTCATCGACCAGCTGCTGCCCCTTGCCCATTGCAAGCGCCAGCGCCGCATCGGCGTCGCCCAATGTCTCGGGATAGACATAATCGTACAAAAGCTCCCCGCGCGCATGATGATAGTCGCGTATTTCCAGCGACCCGCGAAAAGTCCGGTCCGGTTGGCGGTGCGCGATGCCACGCAACGAATAGCCGAGATATCCAGTCTCGGCGAACGGGTCGATCAATGGATTAAACAGCATGGGCGCTCCGTGGCTGCGACAATGGCTTTAAAGATACTCGCCAACGCCGCCTCGCCGGCATCGGGGGAATGCGGATTGGAGCGTAGGACGCCGCGCAATTCAGACTGTATCGATCCGGCGCGTGCATAATTAAAATCTTAGAATCTCTTCGCAGCGATCAAGTCGTTTCCGCCGGCGCTGCGCTGGTTCGTCCAGGACCAGCACGACGAGGACTATCTGCTGAAAGCCGTTGCCCACGTATTTTCCAACCCGCGCAACCCGCAAGCGCATCAGGCGCATTTCTTTGGCGAGTGCGTTACCCGCACCTCTTCCTCAAGCGACCAACCGCCGTCAGCGACACGCCGCGATTTTGCCCGGCCGGCGCGCGGCCGTCTCCGTACTCATTTGCGTCAGCGTCCGCAGGAAAGCCACCACGTCATCGATTTCCGCTTCCGACAGGCGCAAAGGCTTCAGCAGATTGTCCACCGGCAGCGTTTGCGGCACTCCGTCGCTGTCGTACAAATGCACCTGGTGCATGAGACCGGGATCCAGCACGGAATAATGGGTAACCACATCGCGTAGCGTCGCCAGGTGGCCGTTATGCATGTACGGCGCCGTCACCGCGACATTGCGCAATGACGGGATTTTGAACTGCTCGTAATTCTGCGGGCCCAGCGCGACGTGCCGGGTGGAGACTGCGGTCGCGCGCGCCGCATCGTCGCTGTAGCCGCCATCGAGATTGAAGCGGCTCGCCTTCAGCATCTTGATCCCCTGGTAGCGGCCCCAGTCGACGCTGCCGAGTTTACGCAGCACCGGGATGCCGATTTCGTGGAACTCGCCATTGGTGAAATTCGGACCGAAATGGCACGCGCTGCACGCGCCCTTACCGATAAAAATCCGCAACCCGCGGGCGGCGGCGACCGGGTAGCGCGCGGCCGCGCGGCGGTCGCCGCGCGCGAGCGCGTCGCGCAAGTCGTCGAACGGCGCCCGCGCGCTCACCAGCGTTTCCTGATAGGCCGCGAGCGCTTTGCCGATATTCACCAACACCCTTTCGGCGTCCGCCGGCTCGGGCGCCGCGCCGAATGCGTGCCGGTAACGGCAGGCGAGTTCGCGGTCGGCGCGCATAAACCCGGCAAGCCGGCTCTCGGTCGTCGCGAATTCACGCGCGTCTAGCAGCGGGCGCAGGCTTTGCGCCCACAGGTTGTCGTTGCCTCCGTCCCAGCCGAACCAGCGGTTGTAGCGCACGTTGACGACGCTCGGCGTATTGCGATCGACTTCTTCGGCGCCGACGCCGAGCTTGCGGCCGTCGGCGAAATTTTGTTCCGGCCGGTGGCACGTCGCGCACGCCAGCGTGCCGCTGCTCGACAGCCGCGGGTCGAAGAAGAGGCGCTCGCCGAGCGCAATGCCCGCCGGCGTGCCCGAGACGCGGTTGCTCGGGTCGCGCGTCCAGCGCGGCGGCCATGGGCCGTGCTGCAGAATGCGCTTGACTTCCTCCGGTGTGAAATCGACTACCGGCGCGCGCTCAGCGGGAGCAGCGCGCGGCGCGCTCACACCGATGACGGCGGTAAGCGCCAGCATGCACAGGGCGCGTAAGCTCACTCGAGGACAAGACTGCGCGTCAGCCGCTCGGCGCCGCTTGCGCTGCGCACGTCGAAATAAAGATCCCAACGGCCGGGCATGTGAAACATCAAGCCGTCGGCGCGAAACTGCGTAGCCGCAGCCGGGCTCGCGGCCTTGCCGGCGGGCTTCACGACTGCCCGGTAGTTCATGCCATGCCCGTGCTCCGGCATGTAAGCATCGACCGCGATGTCGAGCGGATCCGCCGGATTGCTTTTGCGGCAGGCCGTGAACTCGACGGAAAAATGGTGGCCGACCGCGATTTTTGGCGGTTGCGTGCGGTAGGCGATCAGGTAATTGGCGGATTCGACGATTTGCGCCCCGCGCCATCCGACCCCGCACGCAGGCGCCGCGCCGGCTAGCGGGCTCACGCCGAGCGCCAACGTCAGAATTGTTCCAAGCACCCCGCCACCTCCTCCCCCGTCGTCGCGGTGCCTGCGCTAAAGCCCGAGGATGCGGCCGATTTCCGCGACGTACTGGCCGGCCTTCACGCCATCGGCGACTACTTCGTCCGTCACCCGCGCGAACCCGTCGCGCACGCCGGTTAGGCCTTCGGCTACCCAATGGGATCTGCGCACGGGCGAATCGAGCACGTTCTTGAGCGTTGCCACCTCGTCGCGCAGCCGCTGTATGTCGGGCGACGAACCCGAGAGTTTTTTCAGATCCTGTTCGAGCGCGGCAACGAGCCGCGTGGCAGCTTCCAAATCGACGTTACGAGTGTTGTTGTCTTTCGCGCTAGCCACGGCTGCCTTTCTGTTAATCCTGGAAGCTTAATCCTGAAATTCCCGCGCCCGCGCGCTCGGGACGGCGCGGCGTCAGGTATCAGCATAGCGCGATTTTGCGCTCCTGCGCGCGCGACCGGTCGCGCGCCCCGCCGCTCCACGCATACTCATAGTAATATCGGGCTCTGCTGCAGCACCACGGGCATCGACACGTTGGATCGCCGCGCGGTGCGCTGGCCCGCCATACCCGCCGCACCGAGAGGAATCCGCGACCATGAAAAATACCAGCGCCGGCGTCGTAGCGTCCGTGCCCACCTATCCCTGACACTGACGAGCCCTATGCCTGCCGACTACCAACCGCTGGTCATGCCGCCGGCGCAGCTTGCCGAGCCCGCGTTGTGGTTCGCGTTTCACCGCGGCGAACTGCTGATCGCCCGGATCGACGACGAGGCGCGGCTGCCGCGTTGCCGCGATGTCGCCGATCTGGGCATGCGCGCCGCGCGCAGCCTCTACCTCGGAACCTATGGTGGCGAGCACTGCTACGTCGCCGAACTCGAGCGCGCCGACGAATTGCCGGAGGGCCACGCGATGCACGGGCTGCGTGCGGTGTTCGGACTGGTCGAGGAGCCGCTCGCGGTGCTCGCCGGCCGCGCGTACCAGATCATGGAGTGGGACCGCAACCATCAGTTTTGCAGCCGCTGCGGCACGCCCACGGTGGCGCGCACCGAAGAGCGCGCGCGCGCGTGCCCGCAGTGCCGGTTCACGGTTTATCCGCCGGTGTCCCCCGCGATCATGATCCTGATCAAGCGCGGGCGCGAAGTGCTGCTCGGCCGCAAAAAGGAATGGGCGCCCGGCCGCTACAGCGCGCTGGCCGGCTTCGTCGAGCCGGGCGAGATGCTCGAGGACACGGTGCGTCGCGAAACCCGCGAGGAAGTCGGCGTCGAAGTCGAGAACATCCGCTACTTCGGCAGCCAGCCATGGCCGTTCCCACACTCGCTGATGGTCGCGTTCGTCGCCGATTATGCCGGCGGTGAAATCAGGCCGGACGGCGTCGAGATCGAGGAGGCGCGCTTTTTCGATGCCGAGCAACTGCCGCAGTTACCGCCGAGCATCAGCATTTCGCGGCGCCTGATCACCACGGTGTGCGCGAAACTCGCGCGCGGCGAAGCGGTGTAGAGTGCCTCACCTAGTGAAACGCGTGATGCGCCGTCACGCGGCGGCGAGTTTTTTCCACAAGCAGGCGCCGCGGCTGGCCTTGTCGATGTCGGCCAGCTGCTGCTCGTGCGCGGCGACTTCTTCGGCGGTCGCAATCAATACCACCAGCGCAAGTTCACCGGTCGCACGGCGGGTTGCCGCCTGCGCCTCGCGCGTCGGCGCCGCGTCTATGATCAGGCTGTCCTGCCCGCGCGTCATCGCGAGATAAACTTCCGCGAGCAGGTTCGCGTCGAGCAGCGCGCCGTGCAGCGTGCGCGCCGAATGGTCGATCTGATAGCGTTCGCACAGCGAATTCAGATTGTTTTTCTTGCCCGGATGAAGGTCGCGCGCCATGCGCAGCGTATCGACGATCTGCGGACAATGCCCGTTGATCGGCTGCAGATCGAGCAAGCCGAACTCGGCGTCGAGGAACGCGCAGTCGAATGCCGCATTGTGGATGACGAGCTCCGCGCCGGCGACGAATTCGACCAGCTCCTTCGCGATGTCGCAGAACTTAGGCTTGTCACGCAGGAATTCTTCAGTCAAGCCGTGCACCTGCAGCGCGCCGTCTTCGCTCGCGCGTCCGGGATTGACGTAGCGGTGGAAATGATTGCCCGTCAGGCGGCGGTCGACGATCTCGACCGCCGCGACCTCGAGCACGCGGTGGCCGAGCTTCGGATCGAGGCCGGTGGTTTCAGTATCGAGGATGATCTGGCGCATACGCTGCGGAGCGGTGAGAGGCGATAGACGAAAGGAGAAAATTCCTTACGCCTGCGCCTCTCTCCTCTCGCCTCTCTCCTCTCCGCCAACCTTGGCGCAACCCTGGTTGGCGAGTTCGTCGGCACGCTCGTTGCCGTCGTGACCGCTGTGCCCCTTGACCCACAACCACTCTATCTCATGCTCGCGCGCGAGGTCGTCGAGCTGGCGCCATAGGTCTTCGTTCTTGACCGGCTTCTTGTCGGTGGTTTTCCAGCCGCGTTTTTTCCACGCGTGGATCCATACGGTGATTCCCTGCTGCACATACTTCGAATCGGTGTGCAGCCGCACGTGACATTTGCGGTTCAACGCTTCGAGCGCGCGAATCACCGCCGTGAGTTCCATGCGGTTGTTGGTCGTGTGCGCTTCGCCGCCGCACAGCTCGCGCGTGCGGTCGCCGTACTGGAGCAGGACCCCCCAGCCGCCGACTCCCGGATTGCCTTTGCACGCGCCGTCGGTAAAAACCTCGACTTCACCACCGGTCATCGTGATTCGACGCGCATTCGAACCGGAACGCGCGCCGCGGCCGGGCGATCGTTGTCCTGGGTCTTGGGCACGACCGACAGATTGGGCCGGCGCGCCACTTCCTCGCGCCATTTCGGCAGGATCAGACGCATGCCGCGTACCCGCTTCACGACGTGCAGAAAGTAAACGCCGCCCGCAATCGGCCACCAGCGGTCGCCGGCCGCCTCCATGAAGCGAAACCGCTGCAGCCATTTGTCCTGCGCGAAGGGCGGCACGTAACAGCCCATTTTGCCGGCGGTGATTTCGAGCTCGAGCAGCGCGAGCCAGTCCTTGAGCCGCGGCAGCGTGATGAACTGCGCATCCCACGGATAGACCTCGCGCGTGCGGTTGAAGAGACGGCGCACGCCCCACAGGCTCCACGGATTGAAGCACGCGATGACCGCGTGCCCCTCGGGCATCAGAACGCGCTGCACTTCGCGCAGGATCTGGTGCGGATTGACGCTGAATTCAAGCACATGCGGGATTACCAGGAGGTCGATGCTGTTGCTCGCGATCGGCAGGTCGCGAAAACGCGCGCGCAGCCCGGCCGGCCCGCGCGGCGCCACGCGGCATTTCAACGGAATGCGGCTCGCGCGCAGGAAATCGTGCTCGGGCAGGCCCAGTTGCAGCGCGTTGTAGCCGAACACGTCGGCGACGGTTTCATCGATATACTTGAATTCGCACTCAAGCAGGTAGCGCCCGAGCGGGGTGGCAAGCCACGCATCCGGCGACGGCAGGTTAATCGACGTTGACATGCGCTGAGTTTAAAACAAAGATACGGGCTGTGCACCAAACTTGGCGAGACTATCGATATGCATGACTCAAACGATAAATTAAGCGATAAATTAAGCGCTGACTTACGCGTTCACCCCGTGCGCGCATTTCAGGACAACTACATCTGGACCCTGCAAAAGGGCTCGAATGCCGCAGTGGTTGACCCCGGCGAGGCCGGACCGGTGTTGGCCTACCTGCGCGCGCACAAGCTCAATCTGACGGCGATACTCAATACCCACCATCACGCCGACCACGTCGGCGGCAACGCCGAACTGCTCGAGCACTACCCGGTGCCCGTCTACGGGCCCTATGACGAACGGATCGCGACGGTCAGCGAGCGCGTGCGCGAAGGCGACCGTTTTACGCTGCCCGGCTTCGACATTGGATTCGAGGTGTTCGAGATCCCCGCGCACACCCGCACGCATATCGCTTTCTACGGCGACAGCATGCTCTACTGCGGCGATACGCTGTTCGCCTGCGGGTGCGGGCGCCTGTTTGAGGGCACGCCCGCGCAGATGCACGCGTCGCTCACCAAGCTGGCCCGCTTGCCCGGCGCAACCCGCGTGTATTGCGGGCATGAGTATACGGAGTCCAATATCAAGTTCGCGCGCGCGGTCGAGGCCGCGAACCCGGCGCTCGTGGAATGGGAAAAAGCCGCCGCCGCCGCTCGCGCCAAAGACGAGCCCACGCTGCCCTCTACCCTGGCGCAGGAATTAACCGCGAATCCGTTCATGCGCTGCGACCAGCCTGCAATCGCCGCCGCCGCGAGCCAGCACGCGGGCCGCCAGCTACGCGATCCGGTGAGCGTGCTCGGCGCGCTGCGCGAATGGAAAAATAACTTTTAACGCGCTTCGCACGCGCGCTTGCAGGGCCGTGCACCAGGCCCGGGTTGGGCTTGAAAATGCAGCGTTAGGGCGCGCTTTCCGCTGTTCGATAGTGCACGTTTCACATTGATTTTCTGCGGGAATTTACCTTGACTGGGGGGACAGCGGTTAGTAACATGGCCGCGTTCAAACCAGACCGGACTGGTACCCTCTGATGCCGCCACTAGCCAGAGTCCTGCTGCTCGCCGCCGGAATCCTTGTCGTCATCCACGCGCCGCTATCACGCGCTGCCGACGTGGATCCCGGCACGCTGCCTGCCGAGCAGCAATCGAGTCAAGACGCGACCCCCGATACGCCCGCCGCGCCAGCCCGCGAAACGATCGCGCCCGCCACGGCCGCGCCGGCGCCAGGCGCTGCGCCGATGACGTTCGCGCCCACGCTGATGGATCTGACCTTACGGCCGACCAGCTTGTGGCAGCGCATCCGCAACGGGTTCGGCCTGCCCGACATGACAAGTCCGCTGGTGCGGGAACAGGAAGACTGGTTCGCCAAGCGGCCCGACTATATTTCGCGCACCGTCGCGCGCAGCAGCCGCTATCTGTATTACATCGTCGAGCAGATAGAGAAACGCGGCATGCCAAGCGAAATCGCGCTGCTGCCGATTATCGAAAGCGCCTACAACCCGGTCGCCTACTCGCGCGCCCACGCGTCGGGCATCTGGCAGTTCGTCCCGGCGACCGGCAAGCAATACGGGCTGCAGCAGAATTTCTGGTACGACGGCCGGCGCGACGTGACGGCGGCGACCAACGCCGCGCTCGACTATCTCGCGAAGCTGTACGAAATGTTCGGCAGCTGGGATCTGGCGCTCGCCTCCTACAACTGGGGCGAAGGCGCGGTGTCGCGCGCGATCGCGAAGAACGTCGCCAAAGGCCTGCCCACCGATTACCGCAGCCTCGCGATGCCCGCGGAGACGCGCTATTACATGCCCAAGCTGCAGGCGGTGAAAAACATCATCGCCAATCCCGCGCAATACGGCATCGACCTCGCCGAGGTCGCGAACCAGCCCTACTTCGTCGCCGTCCCCACGACCAAGCATATCGACGTCAAGCTCGCCGCCAAGCTCGCGGACATGCCGATCGAGGAGTTTCAGTCGTTGAATCCCGGTAACAGCCGCCCGGTCATCAGAGCCGACGGCGAGCGCATGATGCTGGTGCCGGCCGACAAGGCGGCCGCGTTCCGGTCGAACATGGACAACCACGACGAGCCGATGGTTTCGTGGCAGGCCTATAAGCTTAAACCCGGCGAAACGGTGGATCGCGTCGCCGCGCGCTACGGCATGACCGGCGCGCAACTGAAGCAGGTCAACGGCATCGCGGGCAAGGGCGGCAGCGGTACGACGCTGCTCGTGCCCGCCGGCGCCAACGCCAAACCCTATTTGCCGGATCTACCCGCGCCGACGATGACATTCGCCAAGACCGGAAAAAAATCGGCGGCCACCAGGCATGCGACGCGCAAAGGCGGCCTGGCGAAGGCCGCGCACAAAACGGGCAAACGCGCGCCTGCGGCAAAAAAAACGACCGCCGCCAAAAACGGCAGGAAACTCGCGCTCGCGCACAAGCCGCGCTGATCCGGCGACGATTATTTTGCGCCGGGGTCGGTCCGGTAGAGGTGGCAGTTCACGGTGCGCGTGGCCGACAGCGGCGTGCGCTCCGGATAAGCCGTCGCGCACACCGGCATCGCCTGCGGGCAGCGCGGATGAAAATAGCAGCCCGCCGGCGGATTGACCGGCGAGGGCAAATCCCCCTGCAGGCGGATAAATTCGCGCTGCGTCGTTCGCTCGATCACCGGCACCGCCGACAACAACGCACGCGTATACGGATGCTGCGGCGCCTTCAGCACTTCGTCGACGGCGCCGGCTTCGACGATGCGCCCGAGATACATGACCGCGACTTCGTGCGCGAGAAATTCGACGACCGCGATGTTGTGCGTGATAAACAGGTACGCGAGGCCCTTGCGGTCCTGCAGCGATTTCAGCAGGTTCAGAATCTGCGCCTGCACCGACACGTCGAGCGCGCTCGTCGGCTCGTCGCAGACGATCAGGCGCGGCTCCACCGACAACGCGCGCGCAATCGCGATGCGCTGGCGCTGCCCGCCCGAGAATTCGTGCGGATAGCGCATTTTCATGGCGGGCGCGAGCCCGACTTCGTCGAGCAGCGCGTCGATGCGCCGCGCGCGCTCAGCCGCGGTGCGGCCGGTGCCCAGCGCGGCCATGCCCTCGTCGAGAATCTCCGCCACGCGCATGCGCGGATTGAGCGACGCGTACGGGTCCTGGAAAATAATTTGCACTGCGCTGCGCTTGGCGCGCATTTCAGCGCGGGTGAGCCGCGCGAGATCCTCGCCCGCGAACAGCACGCGGCCGCCGGTGGGCTCGACCAGGCGCAGGATGCCTTTGCCGACGGTGGTTTTGCCGCAGCCCGATTCACCGACGAGGCCCAGCGTGCGCCCGGCGGCGATCGCCAGCGATACGCCGTCGACCGCCTTGACGTGCGAAGTCACCCGCTGCAACACGCCGCTGCGAATCGGAAAGTGGACTTTGAGATCAGTCACCTCCAGCAGCGGCGGCGCGTCAACCGCCGGCCGCTCGACGGACAGCGCCGCCTGCGCGGGCGGCGCTTGACGCAGGGTTTGCGCTGCCGCGCGCCGCCCCCCCTCGTGCTCGCCGTATAGATGACACCGCGCCCCCTGGCCATCGTCCACGGAATACCACGGCGGCACGACCGTACGGCATAAATCCCACGCAAAATCGCAGCGGTCGGCGAACCGGCAGCACGTGAATTCGCGCGTCAGTTGCGGCACGCTGCCGCGGATCACCGCGAGCGTGTCGCCGCGGCGATGATTGCCGGGCAGCGAATCGAACAACTTGCGCGAATACGGATGCGCCGGGGTCGCGAAGAATTGCTCGCGCGACGCCGTTTCGACGATTTCGCCCGCGTACATGACCGCCACGCGCTGCGCCATCTCAGCGACCACCGCGAGATCGTGCGTGATCAGCAATACCGACATGCCGGTTTTCTGCTGCAATTCGCGCAGCAAGTCGAGGATCTGCGCCTGAATCGTGACGTCGAGCGCGGTCGTCGGCTCGTCGGCTATCAGCAGTTCCGGGCCGCACGCGAGGGCGATCGCGATCATCACCCGCTGCTTCATGCCGCCGGACAGCTGGAACGGATATTCGCTGCGACGGCGCGCCGGGTCCGGGATGCCGACGGCGTTGAGGAGCTCGAGCACGCGCGAATCGAGCGCGGCGCCGGCGAGTTGAGTATGCCGCTGCAGCGTTTCGGCGATTTGCGCGCCGACCTGCATCACGGGATTCAAGCTCAGCATCGGTTCCTGGAAAATCATCGCCACGCGACGCCCGCGGACGTCGCGCATCGCGATTTCGGGCTCGCGCAGCAAGTCCACGCCCCCCAGCTCAACCGTGCCGCCGACCACCTGGCCGGCGTCGGGCAACAGGCGCATGACCGACAATGCGGTCATCGACTTGCCGCAGCCGGACTCCCCGAGCAGCGCATAGGTTTCGCCGCGGCCGATCTGCAGCGACAAGCCATCGATCGCGCGCACTATCTCGTCGTTGCTGACGAGCCAGGTCGAGAGCTCGCGGATATCGAGCAGATGCCCGCTCATGCCGCCCCCTTGCCCGCGGGCCGCGCCGCGCGCGCTTTCAGCAGCGCGGCGGGGATCGGCGAAGCGCGCGTGCGCACGCGCGGGTCGAATGCATCGCGCACGGCATCGGCGAACAGGTTGGCGGCGAGGACCAGCGTCACCATGAACACGAATGCCGCGGCGAGCGACCACCACACCATGGGCTCGCGCGCCATCTCGAGCCGCGCGTTGTTAATCATGGTGCCGAAGCTGTTCATCGACGGGTCGACGCCGACCCCGACGTACGACAACACCGCCTCGGCCAGCACCAGCCCGCTGAATTCCATGACCACCGAAATCAGCACGATGTGCATGACGTTAGGCAGCAGGTGGCGCGTGATGATGCGGTGATGGCGCACGCCGAATGCGTGCGCGGCCTGGATGTATTCGAGTTCCTTCAGCTTCAGCGCCTCGCCACGCAACAGCCGGCACAACCCGGTCCAGCTCGTGATGCCGAGGATGACGCACAGAAACAACAGGCGCAGATCGGCGCGCTGCGCCGCGGTCGGGAACAGCTCGGGGTGACCGTCGATGTAGACTTGCATCATCAGCACCGACGCGGCGATCAGCAGCACGCCGGGAATTGAATTGAGCGTCGTATACGCATACTGGATCACGTCGTCGATCCAGCCGCCGAAATAACCGGCGGCGATCCCGAGCGCGATCGCAAACGGCAGCATGACGAGGGTCGTCAAAGTCCCGATCACGAGCCCCGTGCGGATGCTCTTCAGCGATTGATAGAGGACGTCCTGGCCGACCTTGTCGGTGCCGAGCACGTGATACTTGGCTGCCAGCGCGACGGCGCCGCCGGCGATCACGCAAAACGCGAGCAGCGTCAGCAGGATCGCGCGCCACGGCACCTCGGTTTCGCCGCGCCACACCTGCAGCCATGCCGGCTTGAGCGGCGTGCCGTTCGCGCGCGCCACCCCGCACGCGGCCAGGATCGCGCACACCAGCCACACCGCGCTGCCGCCCGCCACGCCCGCGCCCGCCGTCTGCGCAATATCCAGCCCCCAATCGCGCGCCGGATCCTTAAGTCCGGCGCCGCCGTATTTGAGGCGCGGGAAATCGCGCACCTGCCCGCCGCCGGGCAGCTCGATCGTTTCCTTCGCGAAAAGCCGGCTCGCGAGCGGGGCCGAATAGGTTTTTTCCCGTTTCGTGCGCAACGCGCCGACCGCCAGGTCGAGCACGCTCAACACGTCGGCCGCGTAAGCGGTCTTCGCGGCGGGGTCGGCGCTCGCGAGGCGCGGCCGGTAATGGACCGAATCGAGCAGCCCGATCACCACGAAAGCGAGCAGCACGGTCAGGCCGACCATGCCGCTGGTCGATTGCGCCACGCGCCGCCACGGCGCGCGCAGTTGCGGCCGGCGGCGTATATACACGATGGTGGCGGCAATCACCGCGACCAGCAAATAGACGAGCCAGTCGGTCGACAGCACGACGAGCTGGAAGGCGGTCATGCGAGCCTCACGCGCGGGTCGACCAGCGTGTACGAGATATCGGTCATGATGAGCCCGACGATGTAAAGCAGCGAGCCGATGAATACCATCGAGCGCACGACCGCGAAATCCTGCGAGCCGATCGCGTCGATGGTGTAGCTGCCCAGACCCGGGATGCCGAAGAACGATTCGGTGATCAGGCCGCCGATGAACAGCAGCGGAATCGCGACGACGACGCCCGTCAAAATGGGGATCATGGCATTCTTCAGCACGTGCCTGAACAGCACCGTGACTTCAGAGAGACCCTTGGCGCGCGCGGTGCGCACGTAATCGCGGCTGATCTCTTCGAGGAAGAACGTGCGGTATAACCGCACGCTGCCGCCGAGCCCCGCGATGATGCTGACGATGACCGGCAAGACCAGAAAGCGCAGCGCGTCCGGCCCGCCGGCGAAGCCCGAGATCGGCACCAGATGCCACAGCTTGGCGATCAGGAACTGGCCGCCGATGATGTAGAACATGCTCGAGATCGACATCGCGACCACGCACAGCACGACACCCCAGAAATCGATGTAGGTCGCGCGAAAGAACGCCACTCCCAATGCGATCGTCACGTAGATCAAGAGGCCGACCAGGAACACCGGCAACGCCACCGCCAGGCTGGGCCCGACGCGCAGGCGGATTTCGCGCGCGATATCGCGGCCGTCGTCGGCGCGGCCGAAATCGAACACGAACATGCGCAGCGATTTCTCGTAGAAGATGGTATCGGTGAATTTTCCGGCGCCCGCCGCGCCGGCGTTGTAGAGCAGCGGCTTGTCGTATCCGCGCTCGTGTTTCCAGTTGGCGATCGCCTCGGGTGTCACGCGCTTCGCACCCAACTGCATGCGGGCCATGTCGTCCGGCGTGTTGACAAGGAAGAACAGTGCGAACGTGATCACGTTGACGCCGAGCAGTATCGGCAGTGCGAGCAGCAGGCGGCGCAGTATATAAGCGCTCACGGGCGCGCCGTCCCGCGCTCGCGCCGGCGCCACATCGCGTTCGCCGGCAGCGCCAACGCTATCAGCGCGAGCAGACCCGCGACCAAAGGCCACCATAACGGCTGGTTCCATGCGCGGCGCATGCGCTCGCGCAACTGCGGGTCGAGGCGCTGGTACTTGACCGTGTTGTAGGCGATCTTGTTCGGCTTAACGTTGTGATACCACGCGTGATAGAGCGCGTAATCCTTGGGGTGAAAACCCCACAGCCACGGCGCGTCCTGGCGCAGCACTTCCAGCATGCGGTCGATGATCTGCTGGCGCTCGGGCGAGTTGGGCAGATTTTTCATCTGCTCGAACAGGCGGTCGAATTCGGCGTTCACGTAGTTCGACGCGTTTTCGCCCGCGGATTTGACTTTGCCTTGCGCGCCGAGCAGCAGGAACATGAAGTTCTCGGGATCCGGATAGTCCGCGTGCCAGCCCCATTCGAAAATCTGCGCGTTGCCCTTGCGAATCTTGTCCTGGAACCGGTTGTAGTCGGTCGGCCGCACCTCGAGCTGGATGTTGATCCGGGCGAACTGCGCCTTGTACCAGTCGAGCGTCGACTTGGCCTCGGCGCCGCGCGCGGTGACGTCGAAGTAGAGCACGAGCGGCGCGCCCGTCTTCGCGTCGAGTCCATTCGGGTAGCCGGCCTCGGCGAGCAGCTGGCGCGCGGCCTCGAGCGGCCGGCGCCGGGGTGCACCATCCCAGGTATAGACGACGGGATTGATGCCGGCGCTGCCTTCGCGCATGCCGAAAATTCCCGGCGGCAGCGGGCCCTGAGCAGGGATGCCGCGGCCGTTCTGGAAAATAGAAATGTATTCTTCGTAGTCGATGGCAATCGAGATGGCCTGGCGCAGCTTGCGCGCGCGTTCGCGGCTTTTCTCGTCGCTGCCCCCGCCCACCACGGGATCGAGCATGTTGAAGCCCATGTAGAACGTCGACACGGCGACCGAAGTCGACAACTGGATCCCCTGCTCGCGCATCGAATCGCTGACCGCCGCTTCGCCGCCCGAGCCGAAGCGCACCGCCTGGTCGAAAGTGTCGGAAGCAATCCCCGACGAATCGTAGTAACCCTGCAAAAACTTGTTCCAGCGCGGGATGCCTTCCTTCTCGAGCGTGAATACGAGCTTATCGATAAAGGGCAGGGGCTTGCCGGCATCCGCGAGCAGGCCGGCCGCCGCATCCGCGGCTTCGCCCTCGGCCGGATAGGTCTCGCCGTGGAAATTCGGATTGCGCACGAGCACCATTGCGCGGTTCGGGTTGTTCTCGGTCAGCATATAAGGACCGGTCCCGATCGGGTACCAGTCGAGCGTCAGGTTCTTCTTGACCATGCCCGGCTGGCCGAAGAAACGGTCGGCCTCGAGCGGTACCGGTGCGAAAAACGGCATCGCGAGCCAGTACAGGAATTGCGAGTACTGGCCCTTCAGACGAATCCGGTACGTGTAGTCGTCGATGACCTCGACGCCCGCGAGCGGGTATTTGGTCAGATCGATCCACGCCTCGGGATTGCCGCTTTTGGCGAGTCCCTCGTTAACTTCCTTCATCTGGCGCGCGTAATCCTTAAGCCCGACGATGTAATCTTCCATCAGCCCGAGAATCGGCGAATGCAGGCGCGGATGCGCCAGGCGCTTGATCTGATATTCGAAATCGCGTGCGTTCAATTCGCGCGTGCCGAGCTCGCGAAAATCGGCGAGCACGTCCTTGCCTTTGAGCGCCGCGGCGTCCAGGTTCTGGTAAACAAGCTCGCCGGCCGCATTGCGCGCGAACGCCGGATGCGGCTGATAGCGGATGCCGCGCTTGATTTTTATTTCGTAGACCGTCGACGCGATATCCTTGCGCGGCGCGCTCGCCGGAAGCTCGCGGTCCTGCGCATCGAGATAGCGCGGCTGCGGCACTGCTTCGGCCACGCACGGAATCAGCGTGTACGGGCGCTTCAGGTAATGGTATTGAAGCGGCGCTTCGTAAATCTGTGCGGTGAACGTCGATTCGTTGGTGCTATAGGACTGGACGGGATCCAGATGCTTGGGGCGCTCGGCGAACGACGAGTACAGGATGTTCTGGCCGCCGTCCGCAGCGGGGTAGGGATTGTTCCACGGGGAGTCGCCGCAGCCCGCCAGCGCGAGCGGCAGGTACAGCGCGCACCAGCGCCAGGATTTCGCGTTCATCAGGTCCGGAGTTTAGCGCAATCGTTGCGTGAGCGTCATCCCGCCGAAGGCCGCGCGACGATACGTTATAATTGCGCCTGCCGTATTCGCCCCGGGGCCGCAATGGGCTTTCTGCAAGATAAAAAAATTCTGATCACCGGTCTGTTGAGCAATCGCTCGATCGCCTATGGCATCGCCAAAGCGATGCACCGTGAAGGCGCAACGCTCGCTTTCACCTATCAGGGCGAGGGCGTCAAGGAACGCGTCGTCAAGCTCGCCGCCGACTTCTCAAGCGCCATCGTGCTGCCGTGCGACGTCGCGAACGACGACGAAATCGCGCGGCTGTTCGCCGATCTCGGCGCGCAGTGGGACGGGCTCGACGGCCTCATTCATTCGATCGCGTTCGCGCCGCGCGAAGCGCTGGCCGGCGCTTTCCTGGACGGACTGACGCGCGAGTCGTTCCGCGTTGCGCACGAAGTGAGCTCGTACAGTTTCGCCGCGCTCGCCAAGGCGGCGCTGCCAATGCTGCAGGGACGCCGCGCGGCGCTGCTGACACTCACGTATCTCGGTGCGGTGCGCGCAGTGCCCAATTACAACGTGATGGGACTCGCCAAGGCGAGCCTCGAGGCGAACGTGCGTTACCTGGCGCAGAACCTGGGCCCGCTGGGTATCCGCGTCAACGGCATTTCCGCCGGACCGATCAAGACGCTCGCCGCCGCCGGCATCAGCGGCTTCGGCAAGATCCTGAAGTTCGTCGAGGAAAATGCGCCGCTGCGGCGCAACGTCACCATTGATGAAGTCGGCAATGTGGCGGCGTTTATGATGAGCGATCTCGCGAGCGGCGTCAGCGGCGAGATTACCTACGTCGATTGCGGTTTCAGCACGACCGCGGCGGGAATGGCGTAGTTATAGGATTCTGCCTTACTGCTGTTTCTTGTCCAGCCGGTCCGCCTGCACCTTGACGTCGGCCTTGAGCTTCAGGCTCGCGACGTAGGCATTGAGTTCTTCCTGCGCAAGCAGCTGGCGCAATTCGTCCGCCGCCGCCTTGCGCTTGGCGGCATCGAATTTTTCCGTATCCTCGACGCGCGTAATCTTCACCAGCACGAAGCCGGCTTGCGGGTTCTCGTAGCCGACGTACACGGGCAGCTTCGCGCTGTCAGCTTTGAAGATTTCCGCAATCGCCGGGGCCGTGTAGCCCTGCACACCCTGCGCATTCTCGCGGCTTATGAATCGCGGCGCGCTCCACGCCAGATCGTCGCCGCCGCCCTGCTTTAGTTTCGCCAGGATTTCGCGCCCCTGTTTGGCTGCGAGCTCCGCCGCCTGCTGGCGCGTAAGCAGCTTGACGATGTCAGCGCGCACCTCTTCGAGCGCGCGTACCGTCGCCGGCTTGTATTCGACGACACGCGACGAAATCAGCACGTTGTTGCCGACGTCGATGACCTCGGTGTTGCGCTTGTTCTTGACCGCATCTTCGCCAAACACGGCTTGCAGCAGCTTGGGATTGTTCAGCAGCTTGTTTTCGCCGCCGCTGCGGCTCAACCAGCCGCTCGTCTGGACCTGCAGCTTGAGCGCTTCGGCCGCCGGCTTCAGGCTGTCGCCCTGCTCGAAGACCTGGTTATTGAGCTGCTCAGCTAGTTCGGAAAATTTCTTGCCCGCCTTCTGCCGCTTCAAATCGAGCTCGACCTGCTTTTTAGATTCGTCGAATGCGTGCTTTTTTTCGCCGGTCAGTTTGATGATGTGATAGCCGAACTGCGACTCGATCACGCCGCTGATCTCGCCGACCTTCATCTGGAACGCCGCGTCATCGAACGGTTTCACCATTGCGCCGCGCGGGAACGAGCCGAGATCGCCCCCTTTTGCGGCGGAACCCGGATCCTGCGAGTTTCTCTTCGCCACTTCGGCAAAGCTCGCGGGGTTTTGCTTTACCTGCTTTAAGAGCTGCTCGGCTTTCGCGCGCGCGGCCTGCTTTTGCTCGGGGGTCGCCTGCGCATCGGCGGTAATCAGGATGTGGCTCGCCTGCCGCTCTTCGCCTTTCGAATACTGCTTGGGATTCTGCTCGTAGAACTGGCGGACCTCGTCGGCGCCAGCCTCGGTTTGGGCGGCGATCGCGTCGAGCGCGAGCACCACGTATTCGACGCGCGCCTGCTCGGGCACCTGGAAATCGGTTGGGTGCGCGTCGTAATAGGTCTTGACCGCGCCGTCGTCGACTTTAACCTGCGCCG
Source organism: Burkholderiales bacterium (assembly GCA_046596405.1). GTDB lineage: Bacteria > Pseudomonadota > Gammaproteobacteria > Burkholderiales > SG8-41 > PALSA-1004. The sequence continues at coordinate 13,682 of JBKJMN010000271.1, read as the reverse complement.
AAAACCGCTGCGGGTCGAGCGCGCTTTGACTGACTTCGCGCTGCTGCGCGTTGACGCGCAGGAGTCGCTCGGCGACCGAGGCGGGCACGATCGCCGTCCCGAGGAACGCGCCGTTCACGCGCTGCAGCATCAGATCGCGCCGCAGACTCGCTTCGAAACCGACTTCAGTCGAGTTCTGGCGCTTGAGCACTTCCACGTAGCGCGCGTGCGAGAATTTCCCGTCGTCCTGGAATGCGGGCTGTTCAGTGATGACCTGCTGCAGTTGCTCGTCCCCTACCAGCACGTTGTAGCGCACCGCCTGATTGACGAGCAGGCGCTGGCGGATGATCCCGTCGAGCACCGCGAAGCGCAGCTCAGGGCTGTCGAGCAGCGCCGGATCGACGCGGTTGCCGACGAGGCGCTGCAGATAGTTCTGCCGCTCCTGCAGCGCCATCGAGAATTCCTGCTGGGAAATCGGCTGGCCGCCGATCGTCGCGACGTTATTGCCGCCGTCGCCGCTGCGGAAGTAGGAATCAATGCCGAAGAAGGCAAACGGCAGAAAGATGATCGCCAGCAATACCTGGATGATTTTCTTATGCTTGTGTACTAGATCGAACATGTGTCAACTCACCGCGGCAAATTATCGAGCTTTACATAAACCCGTTACGTCGCTCGATCCCTCACGCCCATCCCCTCTCCCGGAGGGCGAGGGGAGCGTCGAGCGAAATCGGGCTGTCGCCCGGTTTCGAAATTTTGAACAAGCGTGCATGCTACTGCAATCGGGCGCGCGCTGCGCACGCAAAAAAAAAGGCGAACACGGGTTCGCCGATTGTGAAGCTGGCGGAGTGGACGGGACTCGAACCCGCGACCCCCGGCGTGACAGGCCGGTATTCTAACCAACTGAACTACCACTCCCATGGTGTTTCTGCTTCCAGACCCTGGTGGGTGCTGACGGGATCGAACCGCCGACATTCGCCTTGTAAGGGCGACGCTCTACCAGCTGAGCTAAGCACCCGTAACCGAAGGAACGCAAAACCGCTTGCCAGGAGGAATTTGGGGTAGATGCGCGACGCGCATCTACCCCAAAGTCTATTCTTGAAACTTTAGCTCCAGACCGCTGAATTGGCGCTAGTTTACCGCATCTTTCAGTGCCTTGCCAGCGCTGAACTTCGGAACGTGCGCCGCCTTGATTTTGATCGCCTCGCCGGTGCGCGGATTGCGCCCGGTGCGCGCCGCACGCTTGCCCACCTTGAAAGTGCCGAAACCTACCAGTGTGACGCTCGAGCCTTTTTTCAACGCGCCCTTGATCGCGCCCACTGCGCCGTCGAGTGCTTTCTCAGCGGACGCTTTGGAAATATCGGCAGATTTCGCGATAGCCTCAATCAGTTCCGATTTATTCACCTAAATCCCCTTATAAAATTTTGTAACAAAGCTGCAGCAAACCCGCCGGTTGGAGTAAAAGCCCGGCACGCGATAAACGCCGTGCCGGGCCGGATTCTCCAGATGATTTATAGCAAGCGCGAAAACGCGGTGTCAAGCAAATGCCGGTAATTCGGCGCATTCATATTGAACGCGCTGTGCAAATTGTCACACGGCAACTTTCACGCCAGATTTTATGGCGACGTCAGTGCTTGATCGCCGGCGCCGGCGCCGGCGCTTGCTCGACCGCGGGCACGGGCGCGACTTCCGGCTTGTCCGCGAGCGGTTGGGGTTTGCGCTCGAGCGCGAGCTCGAGCACCTGATCGATCCATTTCACCGGATGTATATCGAGCCGGTTCTTAATGTTGTCAGGTATTTCCGCGAGATCCTTAACGTTCTCCTGCGGAATGAGCACGGTCTTGATGCCGCCGCGATGCGCCGCGAGCAGTTTCTCCTTGAGCCCGCCGATCGGCAGCACTTCGCCGCGCAACGTGATTTCGCCTGTCATCGCGACGTCCGCGCGCACCGGAATGCCGGTAAACACCGATACCATCGCGGTGCATATTCCGATCCCCGCGCTCGGGCCGTCTTTCGGCGTCGCGCCCTCGGGCAAATGGATATGGATGTCGTTCTTCTGATAGAAATCCTCGTTGATGCCGAGCCTGCGCGAGCGGCTGCGCACCACCGATAGGGCGGCCTGGATGGATTCCTGCATGACCTCACCGAGTTTGCCGGTCGTGATCGTTTTGCCTTTGCCGGGCATGACCGAGCTTTCTATCGTCAACAGCTCGCCGCCGACTTCCGTCCACGCGAGGCCGGTGACCTGGCCCACCTGGTTGTTTTTCTCCGCGAGGCCGAACGTGTAGCGACGCACGCCGAGGAATTTATCGAGATTGCGCGCGTTGATCGCCACTTTCTTGACTGCAGTTTCGCCTTTGCGCACGACGAGTATCTTGACCACCTTGCGGCAGATCTTGGAGACCTCGCGTTCGACGCTGCGAACACCGGCTTCGCGCGAGTAATAGCGGATGATGTCGCGCACCGCGCTTTCGGAAACCGTGATCTCTTCGGGCTTCAGACCGTGGTTTTTCATCTGCTTGGGCAGCAGATGATGGATCGCGATATGGACTTTCTCGTCCTCGGTATAACCCGAGAGGCGGATCACTTCCATGCGGTCGAGTAGCGCCGGCGGTATGTTGAGCGTATTGGCCGTGGCGACGAACATCACGTCCGACAGGTCATACTCGACCTCGATGTAATGATCGACGAACGTGTGGTTTTGCTCCGGATCGAGCACTTCGAGCAGCGCGCTCGCCGGATCACCGCGGAAGTCCATGCCCATCTTGTCGACCTCGTCGAGCAGGAACAGCGGATTGCGCACCGCGACCTTCGTCATGTTCTGCAGGATCTTGCCCGGCATCGAGCCGATATAAGTACGACGATGGCCGCGAATTTCCGCCTCGTCGCGCACGCCGCCCAACGACATGCGCACGAACTTGCGGTTGGTCGCGCGCGCGATTGATTGGCCGAGCGACGTCTTGCCCACGCCGGGCGCGCCCACCAGGCACAGGATAGGCGCCTTCATCTTGTCCACGCGCTGCTGGACCGCGAGATATTCGACGATGCGCTCCTTGACCTTCTCGAGCCCGTAATGATCCTCGTCGAGCACCGCCTCGGCCTTCACGAGATCGGTGCTGATCTTGCTTTTCTTCTTCCACGGCAGTGAAACGATCGCGTCGATATAGTTGCGCACGACCGTCGCCTCGGCGGACATCGGCGACATCAGGCGCAGCTTCTTGAATTCGGTTTCGGCTTTCTTGCGCGCGTCTTTCGGCATGTGCGCGGTCTTGATGCGCTTTTCCATGTCGTCGAGATCGGCGCCCTCTTCGAGCTCGCCCAGCTCCTTCTGAATGGCCTTGACCTGCTCGTTCAGGTAATACTCGCGCTGGCTTTTTTCCATCTGGCGCTTGACGCGGCCGCGGATGCGCTTTTCGACCTGCAGGATGTCGAGCTCGCCCTCGATCAGCGTCAGGAGATGCTCGAGCCGCTTCTTCGCGCCGAACATTTCGAGCACTTCCTGCTTTTGCTCGAGTTTGAGCGGCAGGTGCGCGGCGATGGTGTCGGCCAACCGGCCGGGCTCGTCGATGCCCGACAGCGAGGTCAATATTTCCGGCGGGATTTTCTTGTTGAGCTTCACATACTGGTCGAATTGCGCAACCAGCGTGCGGCGCATGGCTTCGACCTCGGCCGTGATTTCGTTATCCGCCTCGATCGGCGTCGCGTCGACGGTGAAATGGGTCGTCACATCGAGCACCTGGTTGATGTGTGCGCGCTGGCTGCCTTCAACCAGCACTTTCACCGTGCCGTCGGGCAGCTTCAGCATTTGCAGAATATTCGCGACCGTGCCGATCGCGTACAGGTCCTCGGGCGCCGGCTCGTCCTTGGCCGCGGACTTCTGCGCAATCAGGACGATGCTTTTGCCTGCTTCCATCGCGGTTTCGAGCGCCTTGATCGATTTTGGACGGCCGACAAAAAGCGGGATGACCATATGCGGAAACACCACTACGTCGCGCAAGGGCAAGAGGGGCAGCTGCACCAAATTCGTCACCGGGTCATTGGTATTGGACATGTGGGTTTACCTGAAAAAAAACGAAAATGAGTACGAAATCGGGGACATTTACGACGCCAGCGGACACTGCGAGAAAGCTACTATTGGGGCGGTAACCCGGCAATTCAATTGCTGCACCCCCGCCGCGAAACTTCGAGGCGCGCGGTGAAGGTCCATAAAAGATTATACCGAACCCGCTACCTTGGGTTTATCGGCATAAATGAGGATAGGACGCGTGTCCGTGCCGATCGAGCCCTCGTCGACGACGACCTTGATGACATTGTCGAGCGAAGGCAGGTCGAACATGGTGTCGAGCAGCGTCTGTTCGAGGATAGAGCGCAGTCCGCGCGCGCCGGTTTTGCGTTCGAGCGCCTTGCGCGAGATGGCTTTCAGGGCAGCGTCGCGCACTTCGAGCTCGACGCCTTCCATCGCGAACATCTTCTGATATTGCTTGAGCAACGCGTTCTTGGGCTCGGTCAGGATCTGGATCAGCGCGACCTCGTCGAGCTCTTCGAGCGTCGCCACCACGGGCAGGCGCCCGACGAACTCGGGAATCAGACCGTACTTGATCAGGTCCTCCGGCTGCACGCCGCGCAATACCTTGGTCGCATCCTTGCGGTTGTCGCGGCTTTTGACTTCCGCGCCGAAACCGATGCCGCCCTTCTCCGAGCGCGCGCGGATCACCTTGTCGAGGCCGTCGAATGCGCCGCCGCAGATGAACAGAATATTGGTAGTGTCTACCTGCACGAATTCCTGGTTCGGGTGCTTGCGTCCACCCTGCGGCGGGACCGAGGCGATCGTGCCCTCAATGAGCTTCAGCAGCGCCTGCTGCACGCCCTCGCCGGATACGTCGCGCGTGATCGACGGGTTGTCGGATTTGCGCGAGATCTTGTCGATTTCGTCGATGTAGACGATGCCGCGCTGGGCCTTTTCGACGTCGTAATCGCACTTCTGCAGCAGTTTCTGGATGATGTTCTCGACGTCCTCGCCGACATAGCCCGCCTCGGTCAGCGTGGTCGCGTCCGCCATCACGAACGGCACGTTCAGGAGCCGCGCGAGCGTCTGGGCAAGCAGCGTCTTGCCCGAGCCGGTCGGCCCCACCAGCAGGATGTTACTTTTGGCGAGCTCGACCTCGTCGTTCTTGCTGAGGTTTTTCAGCCGCTTGTAGTGGTTGTACACGGCGACCGACAGGATTTTCTTGGCGAGATCCTGGCCGATCACGTACTGATCGAGAATCCCGCGAATCTCGTGCGGGACCGGCAGGTCGGATTTAACACCTTTGGTGCCGTGCTCGCCCTGGGTCTCTTCGCGGATGATGTCGTTGCACAGCTCGATGCATTCGTCGCAGATGAAAACCGACGGGCCCGCGATGAGCTTACGCACCTCGTGCTGGCTCTTGCCGCAGAACGAGCAGTAGAGCAGTTTTTCGCCGCCGATCTTGTCTGACATACGATAGTTTCCTTATGAGACCGTAGCGTAGGACATTATTTCGCGGATTCTGTTCGGTTGACCAGCACTTTGTCGACCAGCCCATACTGCACCGCGCTCTCGGCGGACAGGAAATTGTCGCGGTCGGTATCGCGCTCTATCGTCTCGATTTTCTGTCCCGTATGCTTGGCCATAATTTCGATGAGCTTGGCTTTCAAAAACAGTATTTCCTTGGCGTGGATTTCAATGTCCGACGCCTGCCCCTGAAAGCCGCCCATCGGCTGATGAATCATCACGCGCGAATTGGGCAGGCAGAAGCGCTTGCCTTTCGCGCCCGCGGTCAGCAGCAGCGCGCCCATGCTCGCCGCCTGGCCAACACACAACGTCGATACGTCGGGCTTGATGAACTGCATCGTGTCGTAAATCGCGAGGCCCGCCGATACCGAGCCGCCCGGCGAGTTGATGTAGAACGAAATGTCCTTGTCCGGATTGTCGGATTCGAGAAACAGCAGCTGCGCCACGATGACGTTGGCCGTCACCTCCGTCACCGGACCGACCAGAAACACCACCCGCTCCTTGAGCAGGCGCGAATAAATATCGTACGCGCGCTCACCGCGGCCGCTTTGCTCGATCACCATCGGAATCAAGCCCAGCCCCTGCGGCTCGATTCCATTGCGTTCCCAGTTCGGCTGCATCATTTGGTGTTCCCCATCAATTCGTCGAAATCCGTCGCATGGTCTTCAACCTGCGCGGTCGCCAGCGCCCACGCCACCACGTTTTCCTCGACTACCATAGACTCCACTTCGCGCAAACGTTCCGGCGACTGGTAGTACCACTTGACCACCTGGTCCGGCTGCTCGTAACTTTTCGCCTGCTCTTCGACCGCCGCACGCACCTGCTCAGGCTTCGCCTGCAACGCCTGCGTCTTTACAACTTCCGCGAGTATCAGTCCCAACGTCACGCGGCGCTGCGCCTGCTGTTCGAACAAGTCCCGCGGCAACTGCATACCCTGCGCCTTCACTCCGCGCGCGGTCAGGTCCTGCTGCGCTGCGGCCTGCATGCGCTCGATTTCCAGCTCGACCAGCGATTTCGGCGCTTCCACCTTGGTCGTATCGATCAGCGCCTGCATAATCTGGTCTTTCACGCGGGTGCTGATCCGGCGCTTCACTTCGCGCTCGAGGTTCTCGCGAACCTCGCGGCGCATCGTGTCCAGATTGCCGTCGGCAACCCCCAGCGCTTTCGCGAACTCGGCATCAACCGGCGGCAGCCTGGCGCCTGCAACCTGCTTTAACTTTACGTCGAAAGTTGCGGTTTTTCCAGCTAATTCTTTCCCATGATAGTCTTCCGGAAAGCCTATTTCAAATGTCTTCGCGGCCCCTGCGGACAAGCCCACGAGGTGGTCCTCGAAATCCTTAAGCAGGCGCCCCTCGCCGAGCGTCAGTTCGAAATTCTCGCCCTTGCCGCCCGCGAACTCCTGGCCGGCAATTTTGCCGACAAAATCAATAGTGGCCTTGTCGCCGAGCGCGGCCGGCCGCGGCGCCGGCTCGTAGCTCGCGCGCTGCTTGCGCATGATCTCCAGGGTCTTGTCGACTTCGGCTTCGCTCACACTGGACAGCGGACGTTTGAGCACGACTTTCGTCATGTCGCTCGCCGTGACTTCGGGATAGATCTCGAACGTTGCGCTGAATTCGACCTGCGCGACGCTGCCTGGTTCACCCTTGGGTTCGAAGCGCGGATAACCCGCGACTTTGAGGTTGTGCGCGCGAACTTCGTCGCCGAAACTTTTCTGCAGCGCATCGCCCAGGACTTCGCGCCGCACCTGGTCCGCGTACTGCTGCGCGACGACTTTCATCGGCACCTTGCCCGGCCGAAACCCGTGCATCTTGACGTTGCGCGCGAGCTGCTTGAGACGCACCTCGACTTCGCTGTCGATTTCCTGAGAAGGCAGCGAAATATTCATACGCCGCTCGAGTTGTCCGATATTTTCCAGAGTTGCCGCCATCATTTCTTCCTGAGTTCCTTCCTGACTACACAATGAATGCCTGCGTTGAACGTCCGCTCGATTCCGGGCGCTGGTGCGAAAGGAGGGACTCGAACCCCCACGCCTTTCGGCGCCAGAACCTAAATCTGGTGCGTCTACCAATTCCGCCACTTTCGCAACGCTTTGATTGTAATATAATTACCGTCGTTCGTCAGCTTGGAAAACCGGTCGAGCGACGGGCGCAAACTCTTAAGCCGTTGTAATACCGGTCGTTTCCCGATCGCCTGCGTGTCTATCGACCACTACGAAAATTTTCCCGTCGCGTCCGTACTGCTGCCGGTGTCGCTGCGCGCGCCCGTCGAACTCATTTATCGCTTCGCGCGCACGGCCGACGATTTCGCCGACGAAGGGAATCTCAGCAATGAAGAGCGGCTCGCGCTGCTTGCCGGCTTCAGCGCCGAGCTGCTGAAAATAGAAGACGGCCGCATTCCGCAGACTGCTCTTTTCAAAGAACTGGCGCCGATGATCGCCGAGAGGCAGTTGCCGGTACGTCACTTTCACGACTTGTTGTCGGCATTCGCGCAGGATGTAACCAGGAAACGTTACACCGATCTCGCCGACGTGCTCGACTACTGCCGGCGCTCGGCCAATCCGGTCGGGCGCCTGCTGTTAGTGCTATATGGGGCGGCAACCGCGCAAAACAACGCGTGGTCCGACAACATCTGTTCGGCGCTGCAAATCATCAACTTCCTGCAGGACATCGCGATCGACTACGCGAACGGGCGCATCTACATGCCGCAGGACGAGCTCGCGAAGTATGGAATCAGCGAAGCCCAATTCGCCGCGAACGACGTGAACGCGGCATGGCGTGAATTCATGGCCTTCGAAGTCGCGCGCGCGCGCGCGATGCTGCTCGCGGGCGCGCCGCTCGGGCGCGTGCTGCGCGGCCGCCTCGGCCTCGAGATGCGCATGATCATCGCCGGCGGTGAGCGCATCCTGCGCAAAATCGAGAATAACGGCTACGACGTGTTTCGCCGGCGACCCGTGCTACGCTCGCCCGATTGGGCATTGATGTTCGCCCGCACGTTTTCTCTTTAGATTCGCCTGCCGATGTCCGCGCGCCCGTGACTCCCGATCAATACTGCCAGCAAAAAGCTTCGCAGAGCGGCTCGAGCTTTTACTACAGCTTCCTGTTCCTGCCGCCCGCGCGGCGGCGCGCGATCACCGCGCTCTACGCGTTCTGCCGCGAAGTCGATGACGTAGTCGACGAATGTACCGACGTCGCGGTCGCGCGCACGAAGCTTGCCTGGTGGCGCACCGAAGTCGCCGCGCTGTACGCGGGCCAGGCACACCACCCGGTGGCGCAGGCGCTCGCCGGCGTCGTGATTTCGTTCAAGCTGCCGTCGGAGCGTTTGCAGGAAATCATCGACGGCATGGAAATGGATCTCACGCAGCGGCGCTATGCGAATTTCGACGCGTTGCAGCTTTACTGCCATCGCGTAGCGGGCGTGGTCGGCCTGTTATCGGCCGAAATCTTCGGCTACACGGATCCGCGCACGCTCGAATACGCCGAAAATCTCGGCATGGCTTTTCAACTCACCAACATCATCCGCGACGTCGGCGAAGACGCGCGCCGCGACCGCGTATATCTGCCGCTCGACGAGCTTAAGCGCTTCAACGTGCCGGTCGCCGATATCATGCACGCGCGCGCGACTCCGGAGTTCCAGCAACTGATGGATTTTCAGGTCAAACGCGCGCTCGATTACTATCGCGCCGCGTTTGCCGCGCTGCCCGCTGCGGACCGCACAGCGCAGCGCCCCGGGCTCGTGATGGCGGCGATCTACCAGACACTGCTCGCCGAAATCCGCGCTGACGGCATGCCGGTGTTGACCCAACGCACTTCGCTGACACCGCTGCGCAAGCTGTGGATTGCGTGGCGCACGTGGGTCAAACGCTGACCGCGCTAACGTTAACCAATTCATCTCCGACCACCGCCGCAAAGGAAATCTCCATGGATCTGCAACTCACCGGCAAGACCGCGCTCGTGACCGGCGCGAGCCAGGGCATAGGCCGCGCGATCGCCAAAGCGCTCGCCGCCGAGGGCGTGCGCGTATGCATCGCAGCGCGCCGGCGCGAATTGCTCGAACAACTCGCGCAGGAAATCGTGGCGGCCGGCGGCGCGGCGCCGCACATCGCAGCGGGTGACGTGATGGCCGAGGGCTCGCCGCAGAAACTCGCGCAGGAAGCGCTGCAAGCACTGGGCCGGATCGACATCCTCATCAACTGCGCAGGCGGCAGCCGGCCGCTCGCGATCGACGCGCCCGACGAGAAATGGCACGAGGCGATGACGCTCAACTTTACGCGCGTGCGTCAGCTCACGCACGCGGTTTTCCCCGTCATGATCAAGCACGGCTGGGGCCGCATCGTGTGCATCACCGGCAAATCCGAGCCCGAAGGATTGAACGCGGCCTTCTCGGCGAAAGCCGGCATCCACGCGTGGTCCAAGGGCCTGTCGCGCGAGATCGGCAAGCACGGCATCACGATCAACTGCATTCCGCCCGGCCGCATCATGAGCGAGCAGATCCGCCGTAACTATCCGGAGGAATACCGCAAGGAGCATGCCGCGAGGGATATTCCGGTCGGCCGCTACGGCGAGCCCGAAGAACTCGCGAGCCTCGCGGTGTTTCTCGCGTCCCCGGTCGCTTCGTACATCACGGGCACGGTCATGCCGGTCGATGGCGGACTGCGGCGGTTCGCGTTCTAGCCCGCGGCCTCGCGCCATGCGGCCAACATGATGCGTGTCGCGATAGTGGGCGGCGGCTATGCGGGGATGGCAGCCGCGGTAACCCTTGCCGAGCAACGCATTCCCGTCACGGTATTCGAAGCGGCACGCGAGCTAGGCGGGCGCGCCCGCCGTGTCGATCATCGCGACGTCGCGCTCGACAACGGCCTGCACATTCTGATCGGCGCGTACGCGCAGACGCTGCGCCTGGTCGAGCTCGTCAATCGGGCCCATGCAACCGCGCTGCTGCGCACGCCGCTCGAGTGGAACGTACATGGCGAATTTCATTTGCGCGCTGCGCGCCTGCCCGCGCCATTACATCTGCTGGCGGGCCTCGCGCGCGCGCGCGGGCTCAGCGCGGCGGAAAAATTTTCCGCCGCGCGATTTCTTGCCGCGTTGCGCGCAAGCCGCTATACGCTTGCGCGCGACATCAGCGTCGAAACGCTGCTTGAGCGGCACACCCAGGACGAAAAGCTCCGGCGCGTGCTGTGGCGCCCGTTATGCGTCGCCGCGCTCAATACGCCGCCTGCCATCGCTTCGGCGCAGGTATTCCTGAACGTGCTGCGCGATTCGCTCGATGCCACGCGGGCGGCGAGCGATCTCGTGCTCGCGCGCGTCGATCTCTCCGCGTTATTTCCGGAGCCTGCTGCCACCTATATTGAACAGCGCGGCGGCACCGTGCTGCGTTCGCAACGCGTCACCGCGATCGATCCGCTCGCGGACGGATTCGAGATCGAAGCGAACGATCGCCGCAGCCGCTTCACCCACGTCATCTGCGCGATCGCGCCGCACCAGGTCAACGCGTTTTTGATCGGGATCACGGCGCTGTCCGAACTCGCGGCCACCATCGAGCGGCTGCGCTATCAGCCGATACACTCCGTCTGGCTGCAATATCCGGAGCCCGTCGCGCTGCCGGCGCCTATGCTCGGGCTCACGCACGGGCTTATCCACTGGGTGTTCGACCGCGGCGCATTGTGCGGACAACGCGGTCTCGTCGGCGCCGTCATCAGCGCCGCCGGCGAACATCAGGCGCTGACCCAGGACGAGCTCGGGCAGCGTGTCCATCGTGAGCTCCTGCACCTGGTGAGCGGCCTGCCCGCCCCGGTGTGGACGCGCGTGATCGCGGAGAAGCGCGCCACCATCGCCTGCACGCCGGGCCTGCAGCGTCCGCCGCCTGTCACGCCGCTGACGGGTTTCTATCTCGCCGGCGATTACACGGCGAGCGATTACCCGGCGACTATCGAATCGGCAGTGCGCAGCGGCATCGCGTGCGCGCGGCATATATTGCCTGCCCCCTGAGACCCGCCGTGGTATAGGCCGCGGCCGCGGTATAAAATTGCGCTCTCAATGATCGCAACCTGGAAGGAATTACGGTGTCCGAACGCGAATCGATGCAATATGACGTAGTCATCGTCGGCGCCGGCCCCGCCGGCCTCGGCGCCGCGATCCGGCTCAAGCAGCTGGCCGCCGAGCGCGGGAGCGAAATCGGCGTCTGCGTGCTCGAAAAAGGCTCCGAAGTCGGCGCGCACATACTGTCCGGCGCTGTCATGGATCCCCGCGCGCTCGCCGAACTCTTTCCCGACTGGCAGGCGTTGAACGCGCCGCTCAATGCGCCGGTCACCGAAGACCGCTTCTTGTTCCTGACAGAAAAATCGTCGTTCAAAGTGCCGGCGTTCCTGCTGCCGCAGTGCTTTCAGAACCACGGCAATTACGTGATCAGCCTCGCCAACGTGTGCCGCTGGCTTGGCCAGCAGGCCGAAAGCCTCGGCGTGGAAATTTTCCCCGGCTTTGCCGCGGCCGCAGTGCTCTACCACGACGATGGCAGCGTCAAGGGTGTGGCGACCGGCGACATGGGCGTGAACAAGGAAGGCAAGCCGACCGACGCGTTTCAGCCGGGCATCGAATTACATGCGAAATACACGTTTTTCGCCGAAGGGTGCCGCGGCCATCTTGGCAAGCAGGTGCAGGCGCGCTATCAGCTGCGCGACGGCGCCGATCCGCAGGTCTACGGTATCGGGCTGAAGGAACTGTGGGAAATCCAACCCGCGCGGCATCAGTCCGGTCTGGTCGTGCATACGGCCGGCTGGCCGCTCGACAGCGCCACCTACGGCGGGTCGTTTCTTTACCACATGGAAAACAACCTGGTGGCGGTCGGCTACGTAGTCGGCCTGGGCTACACCAATCCCTATCTGAATCCGTACGAGGAATTCCAGCGCTACAAGACGCATCCCGCGATCCGCACTTTTTTCGAAGACGGCAAGCGCGTAGCTTACGGCGCGCGTGCGATCACCGCGGGTGGACTGCAGGCATTGCCCAAACTCGTGTTTCCCGGCGGCTGCCTGATCGGCGACGACGCCGGTTTTCTCAACGCGTCGCGCATCAAGGGCAGCCACTGCGCGATCAAGTCCGGCATGCTCGCCGCCGAGGCGGCATTCGAAGCAGTGAACGCCGGGCGCACCTCCGACGAGCTCGCGGGCTATCCCGCAGCGTTCAAGCAAAGCTGGCTGCACGACGAACTGCATCGCGCGCGCAACTTCAAGCCGTGGATGAGCAAAGGCCTGTATACCGGCACGCTGATGGTCGGCGTCGATCAGGTCGTGTTCGGCGGCAAAGCGCCGTGGACGCTGCGTCACGACCATGCCGACCATGAAACGCTGGCGAAAAAAACCGCCGCCACGCCCATTGCTTACTCAAAGCCGGATGGCGTGCTCACGTTCGACCGCCTGTCGTCGGTTTTCATCTCGAATACCAACCACAACGAAGACCAGCCGTGCCACCTGACGCTCAAAGATTCAGCGGTGCCGGTGAACGTGAATCTTGCCCTCTACGACGCGCCCGAGCAGCGCTATTGCCCCGCCGGCGTCTACGAAATCGTGCGCAACGACGACGGAACGCAGCCGCGCCTGCAAATCAACGCGCAGAACTGCGTGCATTGCAAGACCTGCGACATCAAAGACCCGACGCAGAACATCGTGTGGGTCACACCTGAAGGCGGCGGCGGGCCTAACTACCCGAATATGTAATCGCGGTCACTCCGGCGCGCCAAGGGCGGCCAGGTTGCGCACGTCCACGTTGCCGCCGCTTAAGATCACGCCGACGCGTTTGCCGCGCGCGTCGAGCTTGCCTTCGAGCAGCGCTGCCGCGGCGAGCGCGCCGGTGGGCTCAACCACGATCTTCAGCCGCTCCCACAGGTAATACATGGAACGCAGCAGTTCGGCATCGGTAACGGTCAGCATCGCATGCACGTGGTGCAGGATCAGCGGAAAAGTGAGTTTGCCCGCGGAGCTTGTGCGCGCGCCATCGGCAATCGTAACGGGGTTGTGCACGCTCTGCAGCGTGCGCGTGCGAAACGAGCGCGTCACGTCATCCCCGGCCGCGGGCTCCACACCGGTCACCTGAATGCCGGGCGCGAGATGATTGGCTGCTATCGCGCAGCCTGAAATCAGCCCGCCGCCGCCGCACGGCACCAGCAGGCAGTCGAGCGG
>JBKJMN010000341.1:0-8267 GCA_046596405.1 Burkholderiales bacterium | reverse complement strand
TTTTATGGCGCCATAACGAGCGGCCCGCACACCGCGGATTCCACCGGCCATGCCCTTTGTTGATAATATGCCACGAAAGACTGCGCGTATGTCGTGCAGCCGACATCGGAGGAGCCTTATGAAATCCTGGTCTGTCATCGCCCCGCGGTCACTTGCCGCGTTCAGCATCGTCGCGGCTACGTTCGCGCCCGCCACGTCAGCGCTTGCGCAAGACTTTCCGACGCGACCGATCCGCTGGATCGTGCCGGTCCCCGCCGGCGCGACGACCGACATCGTGACGCGCCTGGTCGCCCAGAAAATGGGTGAAGCGTGGAAGCAGCAGGTCGTCGTCGATAACCGGGCGGGCGGCGCGATGATCATCGGCACCGACACCGTCGCCAAAGCCACCCCCGACGGATACACGATCGGCACGCTCCTTACGCCGACCATCGTCAATCCGTTCGTGTTGAAAAATCTGCCGTACGACACGCTCAAGGATTTAACGCCGGTGTCGCTGATGGTGATGGTGCCCGGCGTAATGACCATGTTTCCCGGCGTGCCGGCGAACAACCTGAAAGAAGTGATTGCGCTCGCGAAAGCCAAGCCCGGTACGCTCAACTACGGCTCGCCGGGACCGCTCACTTCCGGTCACCTGTCGATGGAAATGTTGAAGCTGACGGCCGGCATCAACATGACCCACATCCCGTACAAAGGCGGCGCGCCCGCGATCGCCGACCTGATCGGCGGGCAAATCCAGTTCCTGATCAGCGGCCCGCCCGGCGTGCTGCCGCACATCAACAGCAAGCGCCTGAAAGCGATCGCCACCACCGCGGCGAAGCGCTCGCCGGGGCTGCCCGATACGCCGACGTTCGCCGAATCCGGACTGCCGGACTTCGACACCTACGAATGGTACGGTGTGTTCGCGCCCGGCCATATGCCGAAGGACGTGCTCACCAAGCTGAGCCGCGAAATTGCGCGCATCATCAACCTGCCCGACATGAGCGAAAAACTTTCAGTGCAGGGCGCAATCCCCGTCGGCAACACGTCGGCCGAATTCACCGCCTTCGTGAAAAAGGAAATGGACACCTGGGGCAAGGTTGCGCAGCAGGTGGGGTTGAAGCCGGATTAACATCGAAAAGCCCGGGAATCGAGGCCGTTACCTATTGGCGGATAAATTTCAGCAACTAAATTCTGTCACCTAAATTTTGTCAGCTAATTGAATAGCCGTCATGAACATCCGAACCCTCCGAATCGCAATGTTGGTGCCAACGCTTTTCGCCTCTATAGTGGCAAGTGGCGCCGAAATTCAAGTTGTGCTGGCGCCGGCGAATCAAACCGTGAAGCGTGGAGAGGCCCCGCGATTTATCGTGACGGTTCGAGCCAAAGCCTCAGGGCAACGAATCATGAAATTCGCCGAGCGCGTTGATCTCCGACACAACTACGCCCAACTAATCGTTACCCGAAATGGCAAACCGGTCGAATTGTCCAGAATCATCTCCGATCCGGGGCCGACAGGTGTCGGCGACTATGTTCAGTTAAATCCTGGACAGACTATGACTCTTGAGCACGATGGCATGCCGTACATTCTGTCAGAACTGCGCTCTGGCCGCTATTCTGCAGTCGTTAAACTGCAGGCCGACTGGAAATTGGCTGCGGTCACGTCGAGTCCTGTTTCATTTATAGTTGAGCAATGATGCCGGCTACCCTGCGCTCACCCGGACCGGCCGGTAACCAGCTTCCTGCTTTTCCACTTCGGCGCAGCCCGCCGGTTAGCTTGAACGCTATGTGTCAAAGGATCGGACATTGAAATGAATCACAAACGCAAACGTCCTAAACAACGTAGAGCCGGCTGTCTTCTGTGCAAGCCAAACAAACTTGGCAAGGGCAACGAGAAAGAACTAGGCCATCGCGGTTTCGGCAAGCTGCGAAAAGAGGCGGCTGCCGAGAGGGATTTGATCGATGCCACATAACCGCCGCTACTACTGCGACGCGCGCGAGTGCAGCGCGCGCGCATAAAGCGGAACGTTTGGGCGCACATGGGTAGCGAAATAGATGCTTGAACCGGTCCATGAATCCGGGGAAAAGCGCTCCAAACTCCCGGTGTGCGGCGTGCTGGCGGTCTGCTGCCCTATACTGATACTTGGTCTCAGATTCTTCGTGGAGTCGCCGCAAGGTCGCCATTTCAACGAGGTATGGTTTGGGCGCTACTACACCGCCGGAATGGTACTCGCCCACGGATTCTACTTAACAATCGGGTTGGGTCTCGCCCTCGTCGGATTCACCCTCGGAGCGATCGCCCTCATTCGGCGGGAAAAATTCCCCTGGCTTGCGTGGATTGCCGTCGGAGTGAATGCCCTCGCACCGCTTGCCATCCTGAGCTACCTCAGAGCACATTGAATTTTATGAAAAGACCCGTTTCATTTCTTCTGATATTTGCCATTGTCATTCCCATCTTCACGCTCGGGTTGGCGGACGAAGATATGCAGCGGCAAGATTGCGGATAAAGCGGAATGTTCCAAATCTGCTTGTACCCGCTGGATCGATCGTATCGATCTGAGATTGAAAGAACGGTTTCCCACAGGGAGCGCGGAAATCGGATTTGAATCATCAGCGCACGTTTGGCGACACGCACGGAAAGGAAAACATATGAAGAAGACGAAATCGGAAGCGAACGACGCAAAGACGGCGCGCACCGGTTAGCTCGGCGTCATGCGAGTAAGCTACTGGCTCATTGCCCTGTTGCTGGCCGGCTGCGCCACCGGTCCCCGGGACGATTTCAAGCTGCGCCGGGATATCGCCGGTATGAATCTGGTCAAAATGCCGATCGCGGACGCGCGCGCCGCGCTTTCAGGGTACGGGTTCTCATGCGAGAAAGACTCAAGCCAGTATGAGGGCTCCTTCTTGAGGTCCGCTTATTGCTCGCGCGAGATTCGCGGGATCGGATGCCGCGACGAAGAGCACGTTACGCTTGAATACCGCACGGAATCCGGTTTGGTCGAAAGGGTCGCCACGGGCCGCAAAAACGGCTGCAACTAGCGGCCTATCGTTCTTCCGCAATACGGCGCGGTGAGCGTCAAGCCTGGAGGAGGTCATCATGCAAACCGACGAAGCGCAGATACGCGAGCTGGTCGCGACCTGGATGGCTGCAACCAGGGCCGGCGACGTGGATACCGTGCTCGCTCTAACCGCGGACGACGTCGTGTTCCTGGTGCCAGGCCGGCCGCCGATGCACAAGAGCGAATTCGCCGCGGCATTGAAGGCCCAAGCCGGCCACCAGGCGCCCACATTCGACGGCAGGAGTGAAATCCAGGAAATCAAAGTGCTCGGAGGCTGGGCATTCATGTGGACGAAGCTGTCCGTAATCGCCACACCGCCCGACGGCTCGCCGCCGATCGAGCGCGCGGGTCACACGTTGACCGTATTGAAAAAAGAACAGGGCAAATGGGTGCTCGCGCGCGACGCGAACCTGCTGGCACCCGTGCAACGCCCCGCGGCGTGACGCCGCGATTTGCGGGGCGCCGCGTGCTAGACGCCGCCGGCCCTTGGATCGAGCCGGGCCGGTCACCGGTTGGGTGAACCTGAACAGCGCATCGACGATAGCCGGACAGTCAGCTAGCGTTCTTAAGATGGCATCGGCGCGAGCACGCCTGGCTGACAACTACTCATCGATCATCGGCGCACCAATCAGAAAAATATCACGCGACGCCGTAGCGCTTCAACGCGGCCTGGTCGAACTTCAGACCGTGGCCCGGCTTGGTCGGCACGATGAGCTCGCCTTTGACCGGTTGCGGCACTTCCTCGAACATGCGGCCCGACCACGGCATGTATTCGACCGTGAGCCCGTGCGGGATCGCGGCGACCAGGTGCACCGACAGTTCGGGGCACAGGTGATTTACCACCGGCACGTTGAAAGCTTCGGCCATGCCGGCGATTTTCATCCAGCCGGTTATGCCGGCCGAGCGCAGAACGTCGATCATCACGATGTCGACCGAGCGCGCCTCTAGCATGTGGCGGAACGGGGCAAGACCGTAAACGTATTCGCCGCCGGCAATCGGCGTCGCGAGCGCGGCGGCGACGCGCGCAAGCCCCGCGTAGTCGTCGTGCGTCGTCACGTCTTCGAGCCAGAACAGGTTGTATTCCTCCACGCGCGAGCCGATCGAGATCGCCTGGCGCACGTCCCAGCGCTGGTTGATGTCGCACATCAAGTCGATATCGGGACCGATCGCTTCACGCAGCAGTTTCATGCGCTCGACTTCGCGCTCGGGATTGCCGTCGCCGGGCAGCGCCATTTGCGTTTTCATCTGGCGAAAGCCTTTCGCCACCAGCTTCGGCCCCGCCTTCACGACGACGTCGAGCGGGAAATGCCGCATCAACGCGCCGCTCGCGTACGTCGGCACTTTTTCGCGGAAGCCGCCGAGCAGGCGTGACAGCGGCAGGTTCAGCGCCTTGCCCTTGATGTCCCACAACGCGATATCGATGGCGGCAAGCGCGAGCGTGAAGATGCCGCCGGGGCCGCTCTGGCCCGCGGCGCCGCGCAGTTTGGCGACTATCGCTTCGATCTTCAGCGGATCTTCTCCGACGGTCAGCGCGCCTAACGCGTCGACCGCGGACTTCAGCGCGCCGGTCAACGCGCCGCCGAAAAAGGTAAAGCCGATGCCTTCGATCCCCTGATCGGTGCCGATGGTGAGCGTAACGAAATCGCGCGTCGCGCCCGGCGTCGCCGGCCCGTCTGCGAGCGGCTCGTCGCCCGGAAGTTTCACGATCTGCGATTTGATGTGGGTAATTTTCATCGGGTTCTCAGGTTGGTTACGGATATCGGGAAGGGCACTATATAAGCCATTCGGTACCGATTCAACAGCGTGAAGGAGTGAATGAGTGAGCCCCCTCACCCCAACCCTCTCCCCCGGTGACGGTGGAGAGGGAGTTATTTCACCCTTTCACCCCTTCACTCCTTCACGGCGGCGCGCAGCGGAGCGCGTCGCAAGCTACTTCGCGAGACTGGCTTCCTGCGCAAGCGTTTCCTCGCTGCGCCTGGCTTTGTACGCGATGCCCTTGCGCGTGGCCCAGTGCACGGTCGGCCAATACAGCGGAATCACCGCGACATCTTCGAACGCGATGCGCGTCGCCTCGCGCAGGCTCGCGAGCCGTTTCGCTTCGTTAAATTCCGTCAGCGAGCGCTTCAATGCCGCGTCGAACTGCGGGTTCGAATAACGCGAGCGGTTCAGCGCGCCGAGACCCGCTTCCTTGTCGAACGTGGCGAGCACGTTGGAGAGGCCTATGCTCGAGTCCGGCGTCGTTGTGCCCCAGCCAAAGATGAACGCGCTGTATTCGCGCCGCGTCGCAGCGCTCGCGTAAACGTTGTACGGCACCGCGAACACGTTGTTGACCTTGATGCCGCCGCGCGACAGCATCTGGCCGAGCGCCTGGCCGAGATCGCTGTCGCGTGCAAAGCGATCGACGGACGTGTGCAGCGTGAGGCCGAAACCGTTCGGGTAACCCGCCTCCGCCAGTAGCTTCTTCGCGCCCGCCACGTCGGCCTTCGGCGGCGGCAACGCAGGATCGAAACCGCCTATGCCCTGCGGCACCATCTGGCCCGCGGGCTCGCCCGAGCCGTCAAGCAGTCGCTCGACGATGAGCCTGCGGTCTATCATCAGCGACAACGCGCGGCGTACGCGTACATCTTTCATTGGATTGCGGTCGAGCGGTTTGCCCGCACTATCCGTGACGAACGGACTCTGGTCGCGATCCGAGTCCGGCGCCAGATAGATCAACCGCGTCGAGCCGATCGAAAACACGCGCGTCTTCGGATCCGCCTTCAACTGCTTCGCCCCGTCGGGCGAGACTTCGTCGATCAAGTCGACATCGCCGGCCAGCAGCGCCGCGATGCGTCCGGCGTCTTTCGAAATGTATTTCAACGTGACGTTCTCGAAATCCGGCCGCGGTCCCCAGTACGCGGCATGGCGCACGAGCTTCAGATGCTGTGCGGGCCGCCACTCGACGAACTTGTACGGCCCGGTGCCTATCATGCCACGGCCGGCGTTGAAATCGGCGGTCGTCAGTCCATTCGCCGCCTTCTTCGACAGGATAAATGCGCGGCCGACCTGCTCGATTAAGGACGGCACCGGCTGCGACGTTTTGAGCTGCACGGTCAAGCGGTCCAACGCGCGCATATTGACTATGCTCGCGACCGACCCCGCGAACGATGCCGGACTGTTGGGCACGTTTCGCGCGCGCTCGAACGAGAACACGACGTCCTCGGCGGTGAAATCGCCGCCGTCGTGAAACTTCACTTTGTCACGCAGCTTGATTTCCCACGTGGTCGGGTCCATGGCGCGCCAGGACACGGCGAGCGCCGGATGCAATTGATTGTTCGCGTCGTTAATCACAAGCCGCTCGAATATCTGCCCTGACGTGCTGTAGTTGGTGCCGCTGCGCGCGAACAGCGGGTCGAGCGAGGATTGTTCGGTCGCGCGCCCGATCACGAGATCGCCGGCCGGTGACGCGTCCGACAGGACTAGCGCGAGCAGGGTTGCGATGCAGGAAAGTGGCTTGCGCATGGGCTTTCAGTCTGCGGTGAGCGGCTGCAGCGCCTTTACCGGCACGAGAGGGAGCACGATGTGCGAAGCGCGGCTGCGATCGACGAACACGGTATTCGTCGCGATGCGTTTAGTCTGCGCGCGGCCCTCAGGCTCGCCCGTATTCGAGTTGACATCGTAGCGCGGAAAGTTGGACGACGAAATATCGAGCCGGATGCGATGGCCGGCCTTGAACAGATTGCACGTCGCGAACGGCTCGATCGTAATTTCGTAGGTCTTGCCGGGCTTCATCGGCGCCGGCTTTTCCCACGAGTCGCGATAGCGGCAGCGCAGGATGCCGTCGCACAGGTTCATCGCAAAGCCGCGCGGGTAATCGGCATTCGGCGGATGCACGTCGATAAGCTTGGCCGTGAAATCGGTGTCGACACAGTTCGACGCGATGTGCAGCTTAACGACGACCGGACCGATCAGCGCGAGGTCTTCTTCGAGCGGCGCCGTCTCGAACACGAGCACGTCCGGGCGCGCCGCCAGCGGCAGGCCCAGATGGCGAACGCCGAAGAAGCGCGGGTCTTCGACCTGGTCGAACGCGCCGCCGACAAACACCGGCGCGCCCGATGTCAGCGGTCCGCCCATCGTCGGCACGGGCGCCGCGGGATCGTAATCGTACTGGCGCGGCAGCGCGCTCGCCGCGGGCTTCGCGCGATCGAGCCGACCGTCCGCATGCAGATAAAAATTGACGAACTTCGTCTGCGGCAGCGGCCAATCGTTGCCGACGATCCAGCGCCCGCCGTGATCGAGACGCCCTTCGAGATTGCGCCGTCCGCTGCCGCCGCCCATCAGGAATAGCCGCACCGCGGGTTCCTTGTCCACGCCGTTGGCCACGCCCTTCACCCAGTGATCGAACCAGCGCAGACGAAACGCGCGCCAATGCTCGGCGAGATTGTTGTCGATCGTCGCCGCCGCGCCGAAATCGACGTCGCCCGAAAAAGTCTTGCAGCGGTCGCCGTGCGTCCACGGACCCATGATGAGGCGTACGGGTCCGCGTTTCTTCTTGCGCAGCGCGGTGTAATTGTCGAGCGCGGTGCGCACGTAAGCGTCGTACCAGCTCGACATGTGAATCTGCGGCACGTCGGCGAACTGCTGGTAATAGCCTTCGGCGTAAAGGCCCAGTTGCTTCCAGTACGCGTCGAATGCGCCGTGCGTCCATTGCTCGAACAGATAATTTTCGTACTCGGGCACCCAGCGCACCGGCGAGTGGCCGGGCTTCCACGGCATCGCTTTGAACCACTCGATCAGATCTTCGGCCTCGAGCGCGGCGCGCACGTTCGCGTCGGCCTTGGCAAGCGGACTTTCCTTGGCCTGGTTGAATGCCCACGTCACCTGCTTCATCTCGAGCGCGCCGCCGCTGCGTATGCCCGACAGATAAGCGTTCGAGAACGCGCCGGAATCGATGATCATCGAGGCGAGCCCCGGCGGATTGAGACACGCGAGCGAGCCCTGGGTGTGCGCCGCATACGACAGCCCCATGGTCGCGATCCTGCCGTTGCACCAGGGCTGCTGCGTGAGCCACGCGACGGTATCGAACCCGTCTTCGCCGTCCGACAGGTATTTGACGAACTCGCCTTCCGACGCGTAGCGGCCGCGGCAATCCTGGTAGACGACGACGTAGCCGTGGCGCACGAACCATGCCGCGACTTCCGGACGCGGGCGCGATACCGTCATGCCGGTGTCGATTTCGGACCGCGAGACTTG
>JBKJMN010000324.1:0-5095 GCA_046596405.1 Burkholderiales bacterium | reverse complement strand
CCGCTGTTGGTGGTGGTATCAGCCCAGAACTCGGCATAAATCTGGAAATCCCGATAGGAATTTTTCGTCACGAGCTGCCCGCCCTTGCCTTTATCGGCCACGATGGCGCCGCCCTCGGCGCGCCAGTTCGCATCTCCTATCCGGTTAAAGTTTTCGAGTCCCCGGTCGCCGTCGATCAGCGTGACCCAGCCCGGCAGCGCCGGATGCGTGGCGCAGCCAATAACGGTGAACGCAACGACTAGCAGTATGGATAAAACAGACAGGCGTTTCATAGTACTCCCCTTCAGAGATTAAGAATGAGTGGCACACAGCAGCGCAACGTTGCGCGGGCGCGGCTGGCGAGCTATGTCGATTTGCGCCGGCTTCGTTTCAGGAGCCGGCGATTCCCCTTTGCGGATGCAGGATAGGGCGCGCGTCTGCGCTGCGTCAAGGCGCAGTGCAGCAAATTGCTAAAGAGCGCCGCGCCGGTGGGCATAGTTGATTGCGTTAATCGGCCTAATTGAATAGCATCTCGGTCTTGAGGTGGGCGCAGTCATGAATCCACCCTTATCTCGCAATACATCCCCCAGGCGGAGAAATCATGCAAAAGACGTACAAGATATTGATCATGGGCGCGTCATACGGTTCGCTGTTGGGAACCAAACTCGCGCTCGCGGGCCATTCGGTCCATTTGATATGCCTGCCCGCTGAAGCGGATCTGATCAATACGGAAGGCGCGATCGTGCGCATGCCGATAAAAGGCCGTGAAGGCCTGGTCGAAATCAATTCGAAAAAACTGCCGGGCAAAATGACCGCCGGCGGCACCTCGGGCGTCAACCCGGGCGACTACGATCTCGTCGCGCTCGCGATGCAGGAGCCGCAGTACCGCTCGCCGGGCGTGCGCGAACTGCTCGACGCGGTCGCCACGGCCAAAGTACCGTGCATGTCGATCATGAACATGCCGCCGCTTACCTATCTGAAGCGCATCCCGGGCGTGGATGCCGACAAGGCCCGCGACTGCTACACCGATGCGACGGTATGGGACAACTTCGATCCGAAACTGATGACGCTGTGCAGCCCGGACCCGCAGGCGTTTCGTCCTCCGGAAGAGAAAGTCAACGTGCTGCAAGTGCGCTTGCCGACCAACTTCAAGGCCGCGCGTTTCGATGCCGACGCGCATACCGCGATCCTGCGCCAGCTCGAGAAGGACGTCGATGCGGTACGCTTCGATGTGGGCGGCAGCAAAATCGAATTGCCGGTCAAGCTTAAAGCCCATGATTCGGTGTTCGTGCCGCTCGCCAAATGGAGCATGCTGATCGCCGGCAACTACCGCTGCGTGCAGAAGGACGCCGCGCGCTCCATCAAGGAGGCCGTGCATACCGACCTCGAAGCGACGCGCGCAGTGTACAACTGGGTCGTCAAGCTCTGCGTGTCGCTCGGCGCGGCCGAGAAGGATCTCGTGCCGTTCGAGAAGTACGCGAACGCCGCGCTCTCACTCGGCAGCCCTTCCTCCGCCGCGCGCGCGCTGTTTGCCGGCGCACCGAACATCGAGCGCGTCGACCGCCTCGTGCAGACGATCGCGAAGCAAAAAGGCATGCAGTCGGACGTGCTCGACGAAACGGTCGCGCTGGTGGATGCCCGGCTCGAACTTAATCGGAAAGCCGCCAAATAAGCAGGTTGCGACCCGTCCGCGGATGTCTGCGCCGGGCGGCCTGTGCGCTGACCGCCTGCGCAATCGCGCCCGCCGCGATCGCGCAGGCATATCCCGCTAAAACCGTCCGCGTCATCGTGCCTTACGCGACTGGCGGCGGCACGGATATCATCGCGCGGGTAGTCACGCAAAGACTGGCGGAAATGTGGGGCCAGCAGCTCGTCGTGGACAATCGCGCCGGCGGCGGCACTGTGATCGGCACGCAGCTCGCGGCGAACGCGCCGGCGGACGGCTACACGCTGCTCGTCTCGGCGCCGAGTTTCGCCATCAATCCCACCACGCGGCCCAACCTTCCTTATGACGTGGCGAGGGATTTCAAACCGGTGACCCAACTCGCGTTTCAGCCTTACGTGCTCGTCACTCATCCCAAAGTGCCGGCGAACGACGTCAAAGAATTCATCGCGCTGGCCAGGGACAAGCCCGACTCGCTCAATTTCGGCTCGACGGGCACCGGCAGCGGCTCGCATCTCGCGGCGGAGCTCTTCAAGATCATGACGCACACCCGGACGCAGCATATTTCCTACCGCGGCATGGGCCCTGCCGTCATCGACGTGATGGGCGGCCAGGTCCAGTTCATTTTCGGCACCGTGCTCGCCGTGGTGCCCCACATGCGCACCGGCAAGTTGAAGGCGCTGGGGGTCAGCAGCGACAAGCGCAGCGCGTCGCTGCCCACACTACCGACCATCGCGGAAGCGGGTGTGCCGGGCTACAGCACCGTGTCCTGGACCGGCGTGCACGTGCCCGCCGGCGTGCCGGGCGCGCTAGTGAGCAAGCTGAATACCGACCTCCTCGCCGTTATCAATCGTCCCGACGTGCGCGAGCGCTTTCTGCACGATGGCGCCGAACCCGCGGGCGGCACGCCTGCCGAATTCGGCCGCTTCATCCGCGACGAAATAACCAAATGGAACAAAGTCATCAAGGCCGCTGACATCAGGATAGACTGAGCGCGCGCAATTTTTAGAACTCCCACCGCACCGGTACCCATGCCATGACGAAAACCTTTGCGCAACGCATCGCCGCCATGAACGCGATGTACAAACTCCCCGCGTGTGAGAGCCCGACGCTGCCGGCCAATGTCGCCGACCGTCTGGTCAAATTCAAGGCAACGCTGATGGACGAAGTGCACGAGATCGACGAAATCGTCCGGCTTGCGAACGCGGGCGGCAGTCCTGCCGACATCGCGGTGGCGATCGCCGACGTGCTCGGCGACATCATGGTGTATTGCCGCTCCGAGGCATTGAAGTACGGCCTGCCGCTCGAAGAAGTGCTCGACATCATCATGGACAGCAACGAGAGCAAACTGGGCGCTGACGGCAAGCCGATTTACGATGCCAACGGAAAATTCCTCAAAGGCCCGAATTACTGGAAGCCCGAGCCCAGGATCGAGGCATTGCTTGCGGCGCGCGGGATCGCCACCGCGCCGTAATGCCAGTGACGACCGGCGCTTCCGGCATGGCCGCAAATCAGGATTTGATGATCGTCTGCCAGGTGAGCGACATGCACCTGCTGGCAAATGGCAAGCTCGCGTACGGCACCGTCGATACCGCGGCTCACTTCAGGCGCTGCATCGCTCACATTCGAAAACTGCCGCAGCAACCCGACGCGATCGTAATGACCGGCGATCTCGTCGATAGCGGCCAGCCGGAGCAATACGCACTGCTGCGCGAGTTAATTGCGCCGCTGCCGATGCCGGTATACCTGATTCCCGGCAACCACGACGAGCGCGACGCCCTGCGCAATGCGTTTCCGGATCACGCCTACCTGAACCAGTTTCCGCCGTTTATCCAGTACGCGATCGAAGAGCATGCGCTGCGCATCGTCGCCATCGATACGGTCGTTCCGGGCGAGCACGGCGGCGAGCTTTGCGCGCAGCGCCTCGAATGGCTCGCGCTGACCCTGGCGACCGCGCCCCACAGACCGACGCTGCTGGTCATGCATCACCCGCCGTTTGCGACGCAAATAGACTTCATGGACGCCATCGGGCTCGCCACTTCCGAACCGCTCGCGCACATCGTCGCCAAAAATCCGCAGATCGAACGCATCCTCTGCGGTCATCTGCACCGCCCGATCCACGCGCGCTTCGCCGGCACGCTCGCGTGCACCGCGCCGTCGACGGCCCATCAGATCACGCTCGATTTCGCGCCCGCCGCGCCTGCCACGTTCATGCTCGAGCCGCCCGCGTACTTCGTTCACGCGTGGAGGGCGGCCACCGGCGTCGTGACGCATACTGCGTATATCGGCGAGTTCGCCGGGCCTTATTCTTTTAATCCGGCCTAAGGGCGCAAACGAACATGAAGTTGAAAATGAGTCCGGTGTACTTGCTGATCGCGGCGTCGCTCGCCCTGACGTCAGGTGCTGCTCACGCGCAGCCCGTCTATCCCGCGCGCACCGTGCGCATCATCGTGCCCACCTCGCCGCCGGGCGGCGCGGATATCGTCGCGCGGTCGATTGCGCCTGGCTTGTCCGAGCGCCTGGGCCAGCAGGTCATCGTCGACAATCGCGCGGGCGCCAGCACCATGCTCGGCCATGAGCTGGCGGCGAAAGCGCCGCCCGACGGCTACACGCTCGTGATGGGCATCAGCACTCTCGCGATCAACCCAGCGACTTTCAAGCACGTGCCGTACGACGCGCTGCGCGATTTCGCGCCGATCACGCAGGCCGCGATACAGACACTCGTGCTGTCGGTGCACCCGTCTTTTCCCGCGCGCAACGTCAAGGAACTCATCGCGATCGCGAAGGGCCGTCCGGGCGACGTTTCATTTTCCTCTCCCGGCTTCGGCACCAATCCGGAGATGGGCATGGAGCTTTTTCTCTACCTGACCGGCACCAAAATGCTGCACGTACCGTACCGCGGCGGCGGGGAATCGATCCTTGCGCTGGTCGCCGGGCACGTATCGGTCACCGTCGCATCCATGCTCGGCACCATGCCGCATGTGCGCAGCGGCAGGCTGCGCGCGCTGGGCGTGACAAGCAGCAAGCGTGTCCCCACCGCGCCCGAAGTGCCGACCGTCGCGGAAGGCGGCGTGCCGGGCTATGAATCACTGCAGTGGTATGGCTTGCTGGCGCCGACCGGCACGCCGAAAGAAATCATCGCGCGTCTCAACCGCGAAGCCGTCGCGGTGCTGCGCAACCCGGAGATCATGACGCGCCTCGCCAACGACGGCACCGAAATCGTCGCCGGCACGCCGGAGGAATTCGGCGCATACCTGCGCGCCGAAACCGAGAAGTGGGCGAAAGTCGTGAAGGCCGCCGGCATCAAGCCGGAGTGATCCGCCGCCAATCGCGGCGCGGGCTTGAGAATTCATGCAAGCCGATAGCGCCACCGTCTGCGTCTATAATTGCCGCGCGCAGTTCGCGCGCAGTTCACGCCTAACCACTCAACGTAATCCCCGCCGATGAACAACG
>JBKJMN010000313.1:0-2945 GCA_046596405.1 Burkholderiales bacterium | reverse complement strand
TCACCGAAATTTCGGTGACGCCGACGGTGCTCATGGTGACGGGCACGCTGCCCGTCAACTCGCTCAGGGATTTCATCGCGCTCGCCAAGGCGAGACCCGGCCAGCTCAATTACGGCTCGTCGGGCGTCGGCACGCAGTTCCACCTGTCGGGCGAACTTCTAAAGCTGCTGACCGGAATCAACATGGCGCACATTCCGTACAAGGGCACCGCGCTGGTTTACCCGGATTTGTTTTCGGGGCAGGTCGCGATGATGTTCGACACGCTGTCGGTCGCTATTCCGTTCATCAAGGTGGGTCGAGTGAAGGCGCTTGGCGTCACGGGCGCGAAGCGCACGCCGACCCTGCCTGATGTGCCGACGATCGCCGAAGCAGGCGTCGCCGGCTTCAACGCCGATCTGTGGCTGGGCATCTGGGGACCGGCGAAGCTGCCGCGCGACATCGCCGAAAAGCTATCGGCGGAAACCGCCAGGCTGCTGAAGCTGCCCG
Organism: Burkholderiales bacterium; assembly: GCA_046596405.1. Classification (GTDB taxonomy): domain Bacteria; phylum Pseudomonadota; class Gammaproteobacteria; order Burkholderiales; family SG8-41; genus PALSA-1004. The sequence goes on along the minus strand of JBKJMN010000313.1, from coordinate 2,459 downwards.
AGGTAAGGGAACGGCTGACCGCTCAGGGCATGGAACCGGTCGGCAGCACCCCGGCGCAGTTCGCGGACTTCGTGAAGCGCGAAAACGCGCAGTGGTCGAAGGTCGTGAAGGCGGCGGGGGTGAAGGCGGAATAGCGGAACTACCAGGCAGTAGACCCGCCGTCGACCGGAATGATGGTTCCGGTCATAAAGTTCGATGCGTCGGACGCGAGGAGAACGGCGATGCCTTTCAAATCGTTGTCGCCGCCGGTGCGGCCGAGCGGAATCTCGCGGTCGATGCTCTCGCGGTTTTTCTCGTACATCTTGGCGTTGATGGACGTGACAAAGAATCCCGGACAAATCGCGTTGACCTGGATGTTGTGCTGCGCCCATTTGACCGCGAGATCGCGCGTGAAATTGACGAGCGCGCCCTTGCTCGTGCCGTAGGCGATCGAGTTGTAAGCTTTCGGATTGCGGCCGACGAGCCCGGCGATCGACGCGATGTTGATGATCTTGCCGCGTTTGGCCTTGATCATCTCGCGGCCGAGCACTTGCGCGCAGAGAAACGGCGCCGTGATGTTGAGATCGAGCACCTGCTGCCAGCGCTCGAGCGGCATCTCTTCGGGCGGCGCGACCCACGCACGGCCGGCGTTATTGACGAGCACGTCGCCGCGGCCGAATTTTTTCATCGCCGCTTCTTTCAGTGCCTCGACCTGGTCGGGCTTGGTCACGTCACAGCCGACGGCCAGCGCTTGCACGCCGAGTTTTTCAATTTCGTGCGCCGCGGTCTCGCAGTTCTCGAGCTTGCGCGAACAGATCACGATGTGCGAGCCCGCTTCCGCCAGCGCGTGCGCCATTTGCAGGCCGAGTCCCGTCGCGCCGCCGGTGACGACGCTGACGCGCCCTTCGAGACTCATCAATTCTTTTACTGTCGCCATTACTTACCTCGCATTAAACCGCTAAACAAAAACAAATCTTGAACCGCAAAGGTCGCAAAGGACGCAAAGGACGCAAAGGAAAATCTAAGAACGAAAGCTGAACCCCCTACCCCGATTTTGAATTCCTTCGCGTCCTTTGCGTCCTTTGCGGTTAATTCTTTTCTTTAGCCCGCCGTTGACCTTAATTGTCCTTAAGTAACTGGCCCGCGATGATGTTGCGCTGTATCTCCGACGTGCCTTCGTAGATGCGCACGATGCGCGCGTCGCGATAAGTGGTTTCGATGCCGGCGTCGCGCATATAGCCCATGCCGCCGTGGATCTGCACCGCCGCGTCGACGACTTTGCCGAGCGCCTCGGTCGCATAGAGTTTCGCCATCGCGGCTTCGAGCGTCCCGCGCTCGCCGCTCATCAGCGTGTCGATGCCGCGCCGCGTCAGCAGGCGCGCCGCGTCGCGCTGCACTGCCATGTCGGCGAGCATCCATTGCAGGCCCTGGTATTCGGCGAGCTTATGGCCGCCCTGGCTGCGCACCTTCATGTACTCAGCGCTGCGGCTGATCAGCTTGTCCATCATCCCGCAACAGCGCGCCGCGACGGTGACTCGCCCGGCGGTCAGCGTCTTCAGCGCCTGCACATAGCCCATGCCTTCGGCTCCGAGCAGATTTTCCGCCGGCACTTCGCAATCCTGCAGGATTACGGGCGCCGTCGTGCAGCCGTGCATGCCCATCTTCAATTCGTTCTTGCCGACCGACAGTCCCTTGTAACCGCGCTCGAGGATGAACGCTGAAATACCTTTGACGCCCTTGCTCTTGTCGGTGACCGCCATCAGCGTGAAGACGCTCGCGACGGGCGCATTGGTGATGTAGATCTTCTCGCCGTTCAGCACGTAGCGATCGCCTTTTTTGACTGCCGTGGTGCGCATCGCCGCGGGATCGGACCCCGCCTCGGCTTCGGTCAGCGCGAAGCAGCCTATCCATTCGCCGGTCGCCATGCGCGGCAGATATTTCTGCTTCTGCGCTTCGTTCCCGAGCGCGGTGATGCCAGTTGTGCTGATCCCGGTATGGTTGCCGATCAGCGTCGCGAATCCGTAGTTGGTCGATCCCATCACCTCCTCGATCGCGCACTTGCCCGCGAGGTCGAGCCCGATGCCGCCATATTGTTCCGGTATCGTGAGTCCGAAGAGTCCGAGCTCGCGCGTTTTCTGCACGAGATCGTCAGGAATGGCGTCGTTCTCCTCGATCCAGCGCGAGCGCGGATCGACTTCCTTTATCAGGAAGCGGCGCAGTTCGTCGCAAAGCGATTGCACTTCGGATGATGTTTGCATGCTCTCTCCAGCCTAAAGCAGTTTGAGCCGCAGATGAACGCAGATAAACGCAGATGAGAAATCAAAAATAATTAGTATTTGTGCTTTTGACCTTATCTGCGTTTATCCGAGTTTATCTGCGGCTACCAAAGGTTTAATCAGTGCATCGCCTGCTTTCACGCCTTTGCCTTGCGGAAACACGAACAACGGATTGATATCGAGTTCGGCGACATGGTCCTTGAG
>JBKJMN010000196.1:0-13687 GCA_046596405.1 Burkholderiales bacterium | reverse complement strand
GGCGTGCAGTTCCACTGGCGCAACGACCGATACGCCGACTTCGATGGTTTTCTCGCCACCTTCAATCACGACAAGCGCAAGAAAATCAAACAGGAGCGCCGTCGGGTGCGCGACGCCGGCATCACATTCGAATGGTTTTCCGGCGCCGCAATCACCGATGCGTTGTGGGTATTGTTCAACCGCTGCTATCGCGAAACCTATCGCCAGCATCACTCGACACCCTATCTCAATCTCGATTTTTTTCGCGCGCTCGGTCGCGACATGCCCGAAAATCTCGCACTGATCGTCGCCCTGCGCGACGGCCGGCCCATCGCGGCGTCGCTCAACATCCATAACGGCCGGCGGCTGTGCGGGCGTTATTGGGGCGCGCTCGAATACCATCCTTCGCTGCATTTCGAAACCTGCTACTACCAGGTGATTGAATACTGCATCGCCAACGGCATCGGCGTGTTCGAGGGCGGCGCTCAGGGCGAGCATAAAATCGCGCGCGGCCTGCTGCCGGTCGAAACCCACTCGGCACATTGGCTCGCCCATCCTCAGTTTGCCGCCGCCATCGACGAGTTTTTGCAGCGGGAAACGCGCGGCATCGCCGTTTACATGGATGAATTGAACGAGCGCACGCCGTTCAAGCGCGCGCCGGCGGCGAACGGCGCGCAATAAAAACGGCGCACCGTTGCCGGTGCGCCGTCAGCGTGACGCTTATGCGGTTGCTTACTTCTTGCCCTCTGCCGGTGCCGGCGCAGGTGCAGGTGCCGGCGCCGTTGCCGGTGCCGGCGCAGCCACGGGTTTCGGCGCCGCGGGCGCCTGGGCGAGGCCGAGGTCCATCAGCAAACGCTGCGTCGCCGCCTGGAGATTCTTTTCTTTGTCGGGCCAGTTCTGTTTCAAACTGTCGAGCAGTTCTTTTATTTTGCCGGCATTCGGCGCTGCAGCACCCAGTTCGGCCGCCATGGCGTCCATTTCGGAATCCATTGCCGCGCGCACACCGTCGAGCGACGCCCGGAATCCGTCGCGCACGGCCAGGATCGCGCGCGCGCTGTCGAGGCTCTTGGCGCCATCATCCGGGACTGGCGGCGTGGCTGCCGGCTGTCCGGCGACCGGCGCGGGGGGCGCAGCCGCGGGCGCCGGTGTGGCAGCACTGGTTGCCATGACGAGCTTGCCAAGGTCCTTGCCATATTTTTTTGCCGCTTCGTCGTTCATCTTGCGCAGGCGGTCCGCATTCTGCACGGCCTGGTCTTTTTCCTGCGTAGTCGCGGCGAGCTTCTGGTTCACCTCGTCAACCTGCATCATGCCGTAACCGCCGCCGCCCGCTGCGCCGACGATCAACGCCACCAGTCCAACGGCGGCAAGTTTGCCTTTTTCGTTCATTTTTTCTCTCCCTTAGTAGTCAAAATTATCTGAGTGCCCGGATTCGAAAACGTCCGGCTCGCTAAAGCCGCGGTGCGCAAATAATATCATGGGCAGCAATAACGGCATGTGACATACGGCGCGAGGCCATTTCCCAACTCCGCGAGGGCGTTTCTCAACTCCTAGCGATTACCGTATAGTAACGAGTCTTGGAATCTGCCGATCGAACACGCTCTTGAAGTTCTGCAGCAATTGCGGCGCCCCCGTCGAACTGCGCGTACCTGAAGGCGACTCGCTGCCGCGGTTCGTCTGCCCCGCATGTCACGTTATCCACTATCAAAATCCGCGCATGATAGTCGGCTGCATTCCGGAGTGGGAGGACAAGATCCTGCTGTGCCGCCGCGCCATCGAGCCGCGCCACGGGCTGTGGACGGTGCCGGCGGGCTTCATGGAAAACGGCGAAACCACTTACCAGGGCGCGGCGCGCGAAACCCAGGAAGAAGCGAATGCACGAATCGAAGTCGGCCAGCTGTATGCGCTCTACAACATTCCGCACATCAACCAGGTCTACATCCTGTTCCGCGCGCGTATGCTCGATCTCGAGTTCAGCGCCGGCGCCGAGACGCTCGAAACCCGGCTATTCGCCGAATCCGACATTCCGTGGGACCAATTGGCCTTTGCGACGGTGCGCAATACGCTCACGCACTATTACAGCGACCGCAAAGCGGGTGATTACAAATTTCACATGGGAACCATCGAGCCGCTGGCGCGGCCCGCACCATAACGGCGAAAGTGCCATTTCTAATTTTTGGCGCGCGCCGATTTCGGCAGCAATGCCGCTGCGCCGAGCAGCGCGATTGCGGCCATTATCAGGGAAAAATCGAAATTGCCGCGCCACGCGACCAGATATGCGGCAATGATCGGGCTGGCAATCTGTCCGAGCGCGAACGATGAAGTCATCGCCGCTATGAAACTTCCGGCATGCTGCGGCGCCAGCCTGTGCGCCTCGCGCAGGGATGCCACGGTTATCACGATAAAAGTGGCGCCGAGCAATACCGCGCTGAACGCAATCGTCGCGGCGTGCGGCGCCAACACGGGCAGCACGATACCAACGGCTTCGGCCACGCAACAGGCCAACAGCAACGCATAATCGCCGTAGCGCTGGCTCCAGCGCACACTGAGGACGACGGAAATTGCCGCCGCCACACCGCACGCAGGCCAGAACCAGACATACGCCTGCGATCCCGCCAGCATGTCACGCGCGAACACCGGCAAAAAAGTCGCCGGAATGATATAGCCGAACCCGAATAAACCGTAGCTCGCGATCAGGCAAGCCATCGTCGACGTCCACTGCGGCTGGCGCCGCGCAGCAGAGCTCTGTGCGTCCGCCGCCTGCCGCGCCGGGTCAAACGCGGGCCACACCGCGACTGCGGCAATGGCCGCAATTACGGCGAACGACAGCCACGCATCCTGCGCTGAAATTCCATAATCGACGAACGCGATGCACATGACGCCGGGCAGCACCATGCCGATGCCGACACCCGCAAACATGACACTGCTCAATTCGATACGTCCAAAATCCGCCAACCGCCTGAGCACGACGGTCGATGCGAATACGAAAACCCACGCGCTGACGACGCCGGCCGCGAGACGAATCGCAAGCCACGCCGCCAGGCTGTCGGTGAGGCCCATGCCGGCTATCAGCAGTGCATTCAGCGCCAGCGCGATGCGTAACATCTTCGCCGCCGGCATGTGCAGCCATACCGCAGATATCGCGCCGGCAAAATAACCGAGATAGTTGGCGGACGCGAGCCAGCCGCCCGCGGTAATGCTGAGGCCACGATCGTGCTGCATCATCGGCAAGAGCGGTGTAAACGCAAATCGTCCGACACCGATTGCCGCCGCGAGCGCGATCAGACCGGCGATGGCGATTTCCCGGGCCGCACTGTCGCGGGTTGCGTGCGGCGCGCTCATGCGGCGCGCAAGGCGTCGATGATCGGCAGTTGCGCCGCGCGCATCGCCGGCAGGAAACCACCGACGATACCCATAATCAGCGCAAATGCGAGCGTCTTTACGGCGATGCCGGGCGTCAGCGTGAAGCTGAATGCGAGTTCCGAGAACGATTGCCAGTTCATTGTCGAGATCGTGAAGAGCTGCATAAACGACGCGAGAAACAGCCCGACGCAACCGCCGACGAGCCCCAGCATTATTGCCTCGAACATGAACGCCGCCATCACGCTGCGCTGACGAAAGCCCAATGCGCGCAGGGTGCCGATTTCCGCGGTGCGGCTCGCGACTGACGCGTACATCGTGATCATCGCACCGATCACCGCGCCCACCGAAAAGATGATCGACAGCGTGAGCCCGAGGTAGCGGATGAAGTTGGCCAGCAACTCCGATTGCTCGGCATAGAACGTCGTCTCGCGTTTCGCTTCTATCGTCAGGCGCTGGTCGCCCTCCAGACGCGCTTTGTACGCGGTGAATTGCGCCGGATCGTTGAGTTTGACCAGCAGCGCCGAATAGACCGGCCGCCGGAACGCCTGCATCAACTGGTCGGCATCGCCCCAGACTTCGGAATCGAAGCCGGTCTTGCCGGCATCGAACGTGCCGACGACGAGCCATTCGCGCTGACCGAACCACAGCGTTTCCCCGATGCCCGCGCCCTTGAAGCGCTGCGCTGCGTTGCGGCCCGCGACGATTTCAGACGCGCCCGGACGGAACATGCGGCCCTCGACGATTTTCACCTGCGGCCGCAGCGTGAGGCCGCGCGGCGCGACGCCGCGCACCATTACATTGGTCGGCTTGTCCGAATCGCGTTTGATGAGGTTGACCAGCACTATCGTCTCTTTGGACACCAGGCGCTCGCCGTCCGCGCCGAACGCCACTTCCGGCTGACTCTCAATCAACGCGGCCTGACTGCGGTCGATCGCGCTTTGCACCTCCGTCTGCGCCGACCGGCGGATCAGCACCACGTTATCGTAGGAGCCGGTTTCGACCAGTGTCTTGCGCAACCCCTCCTCCAGCATCAGCACGGTGGCGAATACGAAAACCACCAGCGCCATGCCACCGGCTGTCAAAAGCGTCGTCAGCTTGCGCGCCCACAGGTTCCGGAACGTGTAGGAAAACGGGATTTTCATCAGCCCACGCTGCGCAAGCCGTCGACGATGCGGATGTGCGCCGCACGCACGCATGGCAGGAGTGCCGCAACTGCGCCGACAATAACTCCGGCCGCCGCCTGCATGTAGAGCGTTGCCGCATTCACGTAGAACACCGGAAAAAGCGTGCCCATCGCCTGGCCGAATTTTTCAGCGACCGGAAATGTAAGCGCGATCCCGAGCGCCGACCCGAAGCCGGCAATCGCGAGCGATTCGCCGAAAATCAGCAGCGTCAAATGGCCGGGGCCGAATCCGAGCGCTTTCAAAGTCGCGTATTCGGCCATGCGTTCGCGCACCGTCATCGCCATCGTATTGGCCATTACGGCCATGATGATGAAAATGACCAGGAACGACACGATCTTGATCGCAACCACGATGGCTTCGGTCATCGATACGAAACCGAGCTGGAACGCCTGCTCGGTTTCGGTCAGCGTTTCGGCGAGAGAATTCTTGAACTCGCGATCGACGGCCCCGGCCACCTCGGCCGCGCGGTCTACGCTCGCCAGCGAGATAATGTACAAACCCACGGAATTGGCGCGGCGCGGCACGGTTCGCTTCATGGTCTCGTTCAGATAGTCCCACTGGAAAAAGAACTGCGAAGTGTCGGTCTTCGGCTCCGCGCCGTCGTAGATACCGCGCACCACGAATTCCCAGTTGCCCGGGAATATCGTGCCGCGCAGGCTGACCTGGTCGCCGATCTTGAATCCGTAAGCCTCGACGAGCTTGCGGCCGACCAGCGCGCCCTTGCGGTCGCGCTGAAAGTCGCGCATCTGCTCGGGCGGCACCAGATATTCGGGATAAAGATCGAAATAAGTCGACGCCTGCACCGCAAACTGCGGGAAAAAATTCTTTTCCGTCACGTATACGCCGCCGAACCAGTTCGCGTACGAGACCGCTTTGACGCCGTCGATCTGCCTGATCTTCGACGCATACGTAAGGGGCATCGAAAACACCAGCGAAATCGAGTTGCGCGTTATGAGCCGCGTTTTAGACGCCGCCTCCGAGCCGTGATACCACGCATCGACGACCGTGCGCAGTAAGCCGAAGGCAAGTATCGCCACCACAATGCCCAGCACCGTGAGGCCGGTACGCAACTTGTGGCGCAGCGCGTTGCGTATGATGAGCTTGAGGTAGTACATGAGTGCGGGATTGAGGATTGAGGAGCGAGGATTGGGGAGAGCGAAGCGAGGGGATGAGGAATTAAACCGTTTTTTCGCAGTCCTCGATCCTCAATTCTCAATCCGCAGTTCGCCCTTGTCGAGATGCTGCACCGTGTGTGCCTTGGCGGCAGAATGCGGATCGTGGGTGACCATGATGATGGTTTTGCCCAACTCCCGGTTCATCTGGTCGAGCATGTTCAGCACATCTTCCGCAGCCGCCCGATCAAGGTCGCCGGTAGGCTCGTCCGCCACGAGGATGGTCGGATCGGTGATGATGGCGCGCGCGATCGCCACCCGCTGCTGCTGCCCGCCCGATAATTCCGATGGAAAATGTTCCATCCGGTCGGTAAGGCCGACCATCGCCAGCGCGGCGGTCACGTGCTCGCCGCGCTCGCGCGCCGATAAATCCGTCAGCAGGAGCGGCAGTTCGACATTCTCGAACGCGGTCAGCACCGGCATCAGATTGTAAAACTGGAAGATGAAGCCGACGTTGCGCGAACGCCATGCCGCCAGTTCGGCCTCGCCGAGCGCCGTAATGTCGATGCCGCCGACGCGCAACACGCCGCTGTCCGGCTTGTCGATACCCGCAATCAGGTTGAGCAGCGTGCTCTTGCCGGATCCCGACGGGCCCATCAGCGCGACGTAATCGCCGGCCGCGATATCGAATGTGATATTGGTCAGTACCGGCACGACCTGACCGCCGCGGCGGTAGGATTTGACGACGTTTTTTATTTCTACGACGGGCTCTGACATCGGGGTCTAGCGGCGTGCTTCACGCATCTGCGAAAACCGCGCGCATTTTGCTGCGTGGCCCGTCGTCACTTCGCGGACAATGCAATACGCGCACCGTCGTGCATTTTTTCCGGTGGCCGCATGACGACGCGCTCGCCGGCTGCCACGCCCGACTTGATCTCGACCATCTCGCCGATTTTGGCGCCGGTTTCGACCGCCACCTGCGCGACCTTGTCGCCTTTGATGACAAACACGACGCTCTTGCCATCGCGCGGCACGATGGCCGCCGGTTGCAATACCGTGCGCGCGGTCCTTTCGCCTTCCGGCATGGCCTGCGACAGGAATGAAACCTTGGCGCTCATCTCGGGGAGGATGCGCGGGTCGAGCTCGGTGAATTTTATCTTGGCCATGACAGTCGCTTTGGCGCGGTCGACCGTCGGCACCATGCGCAGCAGCCGGCCGCGAAAGCGCACGCCGGGTACCGCATCGAGCTGAATTTCGCAGGGCTGATCGGGTCGTATCTTTTCCAGGTTCGACTCCGAGACATCGGCTTCGACTTCCAGCGTCGTCATGTCCGCCATCGTCACTACCGCCGCCTGCGAGCCGAGTGCCGACGAAAACGGCGTTATCACGTCGCCGACGTTGGCGTTTTTGGTCAGCACCACGCCTTCGAACGGCGCGCGAATCAGCGTTTGCTCGACGCTGACTTCGGTCGCGCGAAAGTTGGCCTGCGCGACCGCGATCGAGGCGCGATAGCCGGAAATCGCCGACTTCGCTTTCTCGTAGCGGGAGACCGCCGAATCGTGCGCCGCTTGCGAGACGAAATTCTTGGCGAGAAGATCGCGCGAGCGGTTGAAGTTGCGCTCTGCTTCGTTGCGCTCCACCTCGCCTTGCTCGAGGTTGGCCTGCGCAAGCTTGATGCCGGCGGCGGCTTGCTCACGAGTGGCGGCCACATCGCGACTTTCGAGCCGCGCGAGCACATCGCCCGCCTTCACCCGCGAGCCTTCGCGCACGCCCAGCCATTCCAGCCGGCCGGTCGCCTTCGACGCGACCGCCGCTTTGCGTTGAGCGACAACATAGCCGGTCGCGTTCAACAGCGTGAACGATTGCGACGGGTAAGCCATCGATACCGTCACGGGCTCGACCGGCACGGGCGCCATCATGTTGCGCCACGCCAGGACCGCAATGATCACGATGACGATACTCGCGACGATGAGCCATAGGCGGCGCCGCCGGTGCGGAGCACCCGTCACGGGAGTTGCGCTACGGTTGATTTTGAGACGGGAGATATCGGTTTCTGCCATGAACTTTCTCGCAATGGTGCGCCGGCAGCCCGGGCGGAACGGGAAGACTGGCCAAATTTTATCAGGAGAGTGCGGGAGGCGCGGCGTTAACCGTCACGGGGAAGGCAAACCGCGTCTGCACATCGATGAGAAGTAGCTGCCAGTATTTGAACATCAAAGACATTAAAAGTTCGACCGCACGCAGTGCGGCGCGAAGACGCCGGTTAGTCCGCTAGAGTTCGAGCCCCGCGCAAAAATCGCCGAGATCCGCCAGCGCGTCGACCGTCATGCAAGCATCGTACACGCGCTTCGCATGATTCGCGCCCCAGACGGGGCTGGCGAGCTGCTCGAATTTTCGTTTGATGTCAGTTGCGGCATGCGGATTACCCGGCTCGCCTTTCGTAACCTCGCAGCGCCCGTGGAGGACGCTACCGTCCTTGCACCGGATATCCACTTCAACGATCTGCCTGGCGTGAAACGCCGCGGTGAATTCCGGGACCTCGGTTACCTTCACGCGTGCAGCGAGTTCCATGATGGCCTGATCTGAATAGGCCTGCGCGCCGAAAACGTCGATGTCGGCGCGGCCGTGGGCGATGATGGTAGCGAGAGAGAATGGCACCGAAAAACGCGTGCCGAACAGATTTTTCGGCCGCTGCTCGCCGAGGAACGCCACCATCTTGTACCCGCGTACTACGACGCGATCGACCGCGGCGGGCGCTAAACGACCACCGGGCGCATGACCCAGCGCCTCGAGCAATGCGTCGATCGCCGAATGCACGTAGCGGCCGCTCGGATACAGCTTGATATATCCCTCGGTCAGCGTCCACTCGCGGCCAAGACCGGCAACCACTTGCGCGGGCTTGAAGTCATCCGCGAGCAATTGCCCGTACGTGACGCTCGGCGCGTCAAGCGGGCCGGTAAATCCGGCCTGCACCAGACGCACCGCCATCTGCCCGGTGAAATTGCCGTGGCCAGCGTAATAATTACGCACCGTCGCACCATCGCGCATGGTCTGGCGGTTGCCGCCCATCGGCGTCGATGCCGCGATATTGATCGCCGTGCGCATTTGCGCGGTATCAAAACCACACATCCGGCCCACCGCGACCGCCGCGCCGATGACGCCGTATGTGCCATGCGGCTGCACGATCGTTTTCATCCGGTAAGCGCCGCCGATGCGGCCGCAAATTTCATAGCCCGCAACCACCGCGGTCAAAAAATCGGCGCCCGCCACGCCATGCTCCTGTGCGTGCGCGAGAGCCGCGGGGATTACATGCACGCCGGGATGGCCGTTGGTATTGAAATTTCCCTCGTCGAGCTCGAGCCAAACGCCCGCCGTCGCGTTGAGCAAAGCTGCATCGAGCGGATTGCAACGTTGGCCGCTGCCGACGACCGCTGCGTGTCCTGCGGCCACCCTCGGCAAGTGCTGTCTGACGAGCGCCTGCATTTCCGGTTCCTGCATCCCGGCGGCAATTACTGCGAGCAAGTCAGCGATGATCACTTTGCTGCGCTCGCGCACCGCCAGCGGAACATCGAAAAGTTGGAGCGTGCAGGCGAACCGGCTTAATTCGTCCAGATAGTCGTTTTGTGCGTTCATAACCGCGGACGATACCCGAAATTCGCGCGGTCTCCCGCGCTGAGTTGCCAGCTTGCGAAGGTTCGCCCCCAATGCCTCATTTCAGTGCTTACGCCCTCTCCTAGTGCAACGCGACATAAGTAGATCATACCTGTGGCATATATTTGGGATATTTAAGATTAAATATATGATTATTATGCTTTACAATAATTGCTGTTATCAGCATAATCGGTTGTGCATTCGCAATATAAACAACACTAATCAGCGGACGAAAAAGATGGGTTTTGGAATTCTTCCCGGCGCAATGACGCCCGAATTCACCGATGCACTGATCGTAATCGATGCGATTGCGCTGGTTCTGTTTGCGGCCATCGTCTATTCCGCCAAAATCGCGGCCGGTTCGAGCCGTTTGTCCAAGCTGCTCGCTGAGTCGACGCTGTTTGAGCGGGTCAGGCTGTGGCGGGCGGCGCATAAGAGTCACTAGCCGCACGGCCCCGTCAATCAATCATCGACCGCCCATTCCTTGGCGCGGATGACTGCCCTCTTCCACCCCGCCAGCCATCGTCCGGCTTCCTCGCGAGAGACTGCAGGCTCAAATACACGATCGGTCTGCCACTGCGCCGCTATCTCGGCCGCATCGTTCCAGTAGCCGACCGCGAGTCCCGCGAGATAGGCAGCACCCAACGCGGTCGTTTCAAAAACCTTCGGCCGCACCACACGCACGCCTAGCACGTCCGCCTGAAACTGCATCAGTAGATCGTTTTGCGTGGCGCCGCCATCGACGCGCAATTCGCTCAACTCGATACCGGCGTCAGCTTCCATCGCGCGCAGCACGTCCGCGGTCTGATACGCAATACTTTCCAGGGCCGCGCGTGCGATATGGGCAGCGCCGGTTCCGCGCGTAAGCCCGAGGATGGTTCCGCGCGCATACGGATCCCAGTGCGGGCTGCCAAGCCCGGCGAACGCCGGCACGAAATACACCCCCCCGTTGTCGGGAACGCTTCCCGCCAACGCTTCGACTTCGGCCGCCGAGCGGATGATGCCGAGGCTGTCGCGCAGCCATTGCACTGCGGCGCCGGCGATAAACACGCTGCCCTCGAGCGCGTATTCATCCGCGCGGCCGATCCGCCACGCTGTGGTCGTCAACAATTTGTTGCTCGAGGTCACAGGCTTGCCGCCGGTATGCATGAGCATGAAGCACCCGGTGCCGTAGGTATTCTTAACCATGCCGGGCATGACGCAGCGCTGCCCGAAAAGCGCGGCTTGCTGGTCGCCGGCAATGCCGGCAATCGGCACGCGCGCCGCAAACAAGGCGGCGTCGGTATGCGCAACGACGCCGCTCGATGCAACCACCGCTGGCAGCACCGAGCGTGGGATATGCAGCGCCTCCAGGAGTTCATCGTCCCAGTCGCCGGTATGAATGTTGAACAAGAGCGTGCGCGACGCGTTACTGGCGTCTGTAATGTGGGAGTTGCCACCGGATAATTTCCACACCAGCCAGCTGTCCACGGTCCCGAATGCCAACTCGCCGGCCTGCGCGAGTGCCCGCGCGCCCGCTACATGGTCGAGTATCCAGCGCAATTTGGTGCCGGAGAAATACGCGTCGAGAACGAGACCCGTCCTCGCGGTGAACATCGCCTCGAGCCCGCGCGCTTTCAGCTCGTCGCAAAAGGCCGCCGTGCGGCGGTCCTGCCAGACGATGGCGTTGTATAGCGGCTTGCCGCTCGCGCGATTCCACACCACGGTGGTCTCGCGCTGGTTGGTGATGCCGATGCCCGCAATTTCGCGCGCAGCCACGCCGGCGCGCGCGATCGCCTCCATCGCGACGCCCATTTGCGTTTCCCAGATTTCGTTGGCGTCGTGCTCGACCCACCCCGGTTGCGGAAAGTGCTGCCGGAATTCCTTTTGCGCGACCGCGCGGACCGCGCCTGCGCGATCGAACACGATGGCGCGCGAACTGGTCGTGCCCTGGTCGAGGGCCAAGATGAATTTCATCCCGGTTCGCCTTTGACCAACGGCGGATAGTCGGTGATGAGCCCGGCCAGCCCGAGCGCGCCGCACCGCGCGTGCTCGGCCGCTGTTACCGCGCCGTAAACATAATTGCACCAGCCGGCGCTGCGCACGGATGCCAGCACGGGTTCGTCGACGACGTTGTAATCCCAGACGATGCCGGCAACGCGCGGTTGCGCGGCACAGCCGGCGATTATTGCCGCGACGTCGAGCGGGCGATGCGCGAGCAGCAGTCCGCACTCGATGCCGAGTTCTTCCGCGCACAGCCTCACGACGTCATGCCGGAACGAGGTTACCAGCAGTTGTCGCGTGGATTGGAAATGCGCCAGTACGCGGGACGCCGCAGGCCAGGCCTCCGGATTCTTGATTTCGATGTTCCACGACACGCGCGGAAATGCATCGAGGATTTCGGCGAGCGTCGGCACCGCGTGGCCGACGTCGGCTTCGATTTCCCGGCGCGTTAACTCTGCCACTGCGCGCTTATGCGGGGTCACCCGATCGTGAATGATGACCGGCAGGCCGTCGCGGCTGAGCCGCACATCGGTTTCGATTCCGTCGACGCCGAGCTTGATTGCCGCTTCGAACGCAGCCAGCGAGTTTTCGGCCGCTTGTGCGTGGTAGCCGCGGTGGGCGTATAGCAGCATGGATCGCGCCAAAATGGGACCGCCAAATCATAATCGAATCGGCGCCGGAACGTGCCGCGCGATCGCTTATGGGAATCGGAAACGGCACGCCCCGGAAATCCGGGCCGGCGTCGCGTGTGCTTGCCAAGCCAGACCCGATTTAGACGCAAAGGCTGTGATTATTCGACTGTTTTTATTAATTGGTTTGATGTATTATGCGTACTGCCAGCAATGGTCTTGAACGGAGGAGGGTCCGCTCAGGGGGAGGAAAATATCGTGTTCTACGCTTTCTACGCAGTTGCGATCGTCATATTGGTTTTGCACTTCACCGGATGGCTCAAGCGCAATAACCTTGAGTGGTTGATGCTGGTGCTGGCCGTCGCCGTCTTTCCCGCGGTTATCTTTCTGAAATAGCCCTGTTTACCAAGGTGCGCGCAGCGCGCGCGCCGCATCGGCACTCCGACTTCGTGCCCCCCCCGTCCCGGATCTTCCCGCCTCGCCTTCAGCCGCCAATACCGCCTGTCTCAGCCGGAGCTACCGTTTTTCCGTACTCTCGCACGCCGGCGATTTCAGCCCTTTTTAGTCTCTGCGTTCAGTCACTTGGAACTTTTTCTGATCTGGATTACTCTGACGCTCAAATGGTAATTCCGGATGACCTAAAGTGAGCAAAGATCTGCCGACCATCATCTCCGACGAGGAATTCGCGCGGATGCTGACGGAGCGCGACAAGGCCGCGAGGGCACTGCGCACGGACCACGACCGCTGGGACAATTCGGCGATCGTCCCGGCCTACCGCCCCGGCGATGGCCTGCCCGAGTCGTCGATCGAGCAGAATTTTCCGCGCATTGCGGAAAAACTCATTCTGGTCTGGCCCTCCGAAGCGTGCACGGCGTATCTCACCAGCCTGATCGTCAACAGGCGCGACGCGCGCCAGGGGTTCCCGCCCGAAGTGATCGAGGATCTGCTCATGCTGCACTCGATGAACGACATGATCCTGCGAACCACGCTGCGGCCTACGCGCACTGCAACCAACCTCGCGCCCGACAAGAAGCCGCCGCACATGTAAGGTGCAAGGTGTTGTCGGCGCGTCGCGACTCACGTTGGCATGGCGGTTGACATGTCACAACGGGCTGCCTAATATTTCAAGTGTTATTTCAAGTGTCGCACGAGCCTTCCTTGGTTACCCCCCCCGCCAGCCGTTCCCGCACCGTCGCGCCAGCTATTCCGTTGCTGACCGACCGCGCGTACGAGCGCATCAAACACGACATCATCACGTGCGCCATCGCGCCGGGCACCGAAATTTCAGAGCCTCAGTTGTGCACGCACTATCGGCTGGGAAAAGCGCCCGTACGCATGGCGCTGATCCGCCTGGCGCACGACGGGCTCCTGCGCGCGATTCCGCGCCGCGGCTACATGGTTACGCCCATCACGCTCAAAGACATTCAGGATGTGTTCGAACTGCGCCTGATGCTGGAACCGGCGGCGGCCCACATGGCCGCGGGCAAAGTGGACGCCCAGCGGCTGCGGATTCTTGACGAAGCCTGCCGCCATAGCTATCACTCGAGCGACATCAAAAGCATTACGCGCTTTCTCGACGCCAACAAGGCGCTGCATGTCGCCATCGCTCAGGCCACCGGCAATGGACGGCTCGCGGGCATGATTTCCGACTTGCTCGACCAGATGACCCGGCTGCTGCACCTGGGACTGGGCCTGCGCAACCGCTCCCAGGAAATGCAGCACGAGCATCGGGCGCTGGTGAAGGCGCTCGCCCACGGCGACGGCGAGACCGCCGAGCTCATCTCGCGTG
>JBKJMN010000178.1:0-2956 GCA_046596405.1 Burkholderiales bacterium | reverse complement strand
ATGCGCGCACCGTCGCCTTTGATCCAGACCGGCCCGCCGTCGAAGTCGATATGATGACGCGCGGTTTTTCCCGCGGCCACCAGCGTCTCTATCGCGCGGGTGATGCACGCCGACAGTTCGAGCGGCTGCACCGTGAGCGTTATTTTTCCGGTAAGCGCGCGACCGATATCGAGGAGGTCGTCGATGATGCGCTTGAGAATATGCGTTTGCCTGACAATGACACGCCGCGCCATCCCGTCATCGCTCGGCGAGCGCTTCTCGTCATCCATGATGTGGGCCGCGTTCGCAATGGCGCCGATCGGGTTGCGCAGTTCGTGGCCGAGCATCGCCAGAAATTCGTCTTTCGCGCTGTTGGCTGCGTCCGATTCAGCGCGGGCTTTGCGCTCGCGCGCGAACAGCGTTGCGATCGCCACGCTCAAGCTGTCGAGTTCCCGGATGTTGGAGCGCGGAAAGTCCGCGGGCGAGCCGGCGGCGAGGCGGTTTGCAACGTCGATGGTGGACTCCATCGCCCGCTCGAGATGCTGACAAAAAATCCGCGCCATCACGAGTCCGGCCAGCAGCATGCCCAGCCACGCCAGGCCCAGCAACGCTACATAGCGCGCAAGCGCGCGGTCGGGGGCAGCCGTCGGAGTGCCGGTGGCGATCCACCAGCCATTGTCCAGCGCCGTCCATGTCGTGAGCACGGCGAGGCCTTCGCGCGTGCGGGTCCGGATTACGCCTTCGCGCGCGGTGCGCATGGCATCGAGCAGCGGCTTGCCGGGCAGCGTACCGAGATTGGCTTCCAGGTTGCTGGTGCGCGCCACGATGCGGAAGCTGCGGTCGTATATCGAGGCGACGCCGTCGCGCGGGACCATTTTGCGCAAGACCTCGCTGAGCGCCCCGCTGCGCAAACCTACGAGCAGTAAATAATCGGCGCTGCCGTTGCGGATTACCGGTAATGCGACGCTGACTATTTCCGCCCCGCGCACCCGGCTCTTGAACAGGTCGGAAACAGTCGGCTGCAGGGTCGCGAATGCCTGTGCCTGATAACTCACCGGCTGGCGATCGGGCAAAGGGGTGCCGAACGGCACGATCGCGTTGACAAGCTGTTTTTCGCGCGACATCAGCAGGAGGTTTTCCCAGTCCGCATTCGCGGCCAGGAGCTTCCGGAAACGCGCATGCAGAGCGCCGAGATTTTGCCCATCGATCGGCGGATCATTGGCGATAATCTGCATGCGGCTAATCACATTGGAAAGTTCGTTATCGACCAGCAGTGCCATCGTTTTGACCCTGGCAATCTGCTCCTGATTGCGCAGCGTCTGCTGGTTGTCCCATAAAAAGTAAAACAACAGGCCGGCAAACAGCCCCATAGGGAGCAACGCCACGATGATGATGCGAGTCAGACTCTGACGGATTGACGACAGCTCCGGCTCGGCAGCAGCCAGCTCACCGGCTGGAGAAACGCGGGACGTCATGGATCACTAGGATTGTTATAGTCACAAGCCGAAAGTTCGCGCTGGGGGAGGATACTACAACGCGCCAGCGATTTACTGTGCGGCGTGAAGCGCCCCGCGAAACTGGAGCCGGCGGGGTGCAGATCTCTGGCAGCCACGGAAATGAACCGCTTTCCATCGCGATCGCCTGCGTGAATTCAACCGCGGGTGCTACTAGCGCGGAAAACCTCGTGCGGACGGGCGTGTAACGGGTGTCGGAGAGCCGGGCGGTCGCCGCCCGGATGCGCTTCGCGTAGGTAAGCGCTGCTAAATAGATCTAAGGAACCTCTGATTGAGTCCCAAACCGTTTGCCCTGAGGTATCGAAGGATGAACAATTTCCCTCCGCGGAAGCTATGTTCGTGCTTCTAAACATCAGCACGAACGGCCTTATCAGAGCTTCCCTAAAGCTTTTTCGCTTCGCCCATACGCTGTTCTTTCTGTTGCAGCACCGTGACGTTAGCCGCGATCGATTTGACCCGCATCAAGTCTGTCTGCCTTTGCTCCCGGCGCAAGCGAGCGAAGGTTTTGCGCAAATCAGTCTGCGCACTGGGTGTATATCGAAAAGCACTATCCAGGATCGATTTCATTTTGGAACCCTCGCATACGATGCCGCATCGAAATATTCCGGCGTGATACCCCTGTCACCGGAACCAAGTTTGCCTAAAACTACCGCTTAATCAAAGCCGTTCCCATCCGATTTTGTTGTAGGACTCGGACGACACACTGGAGAAATATTTGGTGCTCGAAAATTTCTAACAATCATTATTATTCAATATGTTACTGAGATTTATTCGTGCTGCTTAACGTGCAACGAGCGGGCGGTAAAAGCCGGACTCGCCGGCTTTTCCGACAACCCACCACCTGCAGGCCGGTCGCTACGCTGCACTGCATCAATGCGTAAACAGCGCGATCAGGATAATGATCGGAATCGGTATGCCGATGAGCCATAACAAGATTGAACGCATGACAGATCTCCTTAAGTTAATGGAACGTGTCGTTAGTCAGGATTCAAGCCACGGCACCGTCGCGCTGACGTCCACCGATGGTCGCGGCGAAGCTCGCGCAGAACGCACCCACCAGGAAGGCAACGAACATCCATAGCGAGAAATGGGCCGCAGCCTTACGCGCCGTATCCGCCGCCTGTTTGGCTTCGGCTTCGACGGTCTTCGCCTGGGCGATCGCCTGATCCACCCGCTGCTCGGCTTCGGCCTGACTGACACCCGTGCGGGTGGCAATCACCGTGCCGAGATACGTGCGATCGGCGGGCGCGAGGTTCTGGCGCTGCATGCCGTTAGCGAATATCCGTCCGACTTCGGCTCGCGACGCGCCCGCATCACCCGCCACGGCGGGCGCCGCCTGCGTGGAACGCATCATCGTATCGACGAAATAAGAATAGCGGCCATCGCCGGTGGGGGACGCGTCGCCTGCGCGCGGACCGCTGGGATTCTTGGCGGCTTCGCCCGCTGCAGGCGCAGCCGCGGGC
>JBKJMN010000155.1:0-5203 GCA_046596405.1 Burkholderiales bacterium | reverse complement strand
TTCCGCCGCCTTGGTTACCCCGACCCTGCGCACACCGAGCATGTGCGCAAGGAATTCGTGAGTCAGCAGAAATTCGTCCGTGTGCATGCGGTCGCTTGTCATCAGCAGCCAGCGTGCCAGACGTCCCTCCGCCTCATGAAAACGATTGCACGCAGCAGTTTGCGAAACCTGCGCCATCAATAGGTGCGTATAGCGAAAAAGCGCACGCTGCAGCGGCACGTTTTTGTTGAATTCGACCCGGAACCGCGCAGAGTTCATGCGCATTGCCGTGCCGCTGCCCTGCACGAGCGCGCGAACGGCGGAATTGCCGATCCCCAACACCATGGGCATGCCGACCATGCCCTCATTGCCAACCATGCCGACTTCGAGGAGGCGGCCTTGATCCACAGCAGTCAGCAGGGAAACCAGGCAGTCGATGGGAAAGTACACGTGCCGTATTCGGTCGGTCGGCTCGTAGAGCACCTGCCCGTAAACTAGCTTCACCGGCTCGAGCCCGCTCAGCATGTGCCGAAAACGTGGCTGCGAGACCGCGGCGAGCAAGTGGTTCGCGGTCGATGGATGTTTAGCGCGTGCCATTGAAGTTGTGCCTGTATCGTTGCCTGCCGTTGAAATCCACACCGACGGCACTGCCGCCGCCGAAAGCTAAACTGTCGTCACTTCGTCATCGCCACGGACTTTCTTGTGCGGCGCGCGCTGTGCAGGGGAAGGTCGATGGTAAATCGGCAGCCGCAGCCGGCCAGATTTTTCACTCGCACGCTACCATTGTTCACTTCGACGCTGCGCCGGCAGATCAGCAGCCCCAGCCCCATACCGGATCTATCCGCGCCGCTCTGAGAGAATGGCTTGAACATTTGTTCGGTTTCGCCGGGCTGCAATCCGCCGCAATGATCCTCGACGTCGATCAGCAGCCGGTCATCGAACGCGTAGGCGCTCAACGAGACAATAGTTCCGGCCGCCGTGAATTTGAACGCGTTCTGCAACAGGTTGCCGACCGCGGCAAATAGCATTTCGCGGTCGACACTGACGGCAAGCGCCGGGTCCACGTCGGCGACAATAAAGCGGCATTGCCGGGAGTGCGCATCCAGTGAAGCGGAGATCTTGACCTCGCCAATGAAGTCGGCGACCGAAATCACTTGATGCCGGGCGGGCATGTCGGCCGTCACCCGCACGTCGGCCAAAGAACGATCGATGAGGACGCGCAGTCCGATCAGGCTGCGATCGAGAACCGCGCCCGTCGCGCCGTTCAGCCCCACATTGCCGGTTTTTATCGCAGCAACGGCGAGCATCGCGGTATTGAGCTGGTTGCGCAGCTCGTGCGCGAAATAACCGAGCCTTTCGTTCGATGCCTGAACCCCGCCCGCGGCAAGCAAAGCATCCCGCTGAACCGCAAATTCCCTGACGGCATCGGCAATGCCATTGTCGAGACAAAAGTTCAGCGTGCGAAATTCGTCTGTGTCGATCGCCTGCTGGCGGTCAAATGCCAGATCCATGATCGACTGGCACAGATCGCCGTAATCGTGCACGACCTGATCGACTGTGAACCCCTGCTGCAATGACTCGCGCCCGTGCTGGGCCGCGGCGGTGCCGATCCCGGACGAGGCGGTGTGCCCGCCATCAGCGCCGGAAATCCTGCGGCTGAGCACGGGCCCGGACGTTTTTTCAGCCTGCAGGGTGCCGATAAGCTGCGCGATGAATCGTGGTATGCCGTATTGCAGCGTGGCGGCGGTCGCCGATGGCGGCAACCGCAGGCCGACCTTGGCCCGGCAGCGATTGATCAGCTCATCCCTGTGCAGTGTGAGAAATTCGTGCAGCATCCTACAAGCCTACGAGGGACTCTGCGCGAGTGTCTGTACACTAGTGAACATATAGTCGAGCAAATGTCCTACATGCATAATTTACCTTATATCGACGATGAAAAAGGAATGACTTTCATCACGGGATTTGCCGACAGCCACGCCCTTTTGCCAGCCGGCCGATCCAGAATCTGACTTGTTTATCCGGATCCAACCGAAACTTTTTTTCCGGCAACGGCCCGCGATTCGCCCGCTCGATAGCTCAATCGCTCATGGTAAAAAATGCCGATCGCCGCAGCGTGCGTAGCGCCGTGACCGCCGCATCCGGTCCACCTTCAATACCGGTTTGATAGCGAGCATCAATTCTATGTACGTTGGCGAACTGACACTGCGCGTGCGGTAACGAACAATACTGGTCGAACAGTTGCAATTTTTGGCCGTCTGACGTCTGTATCAGTAGGCGCCGCGGGCCGCTTAACGGTGCCTGAACAAAAATGAAAGTGAGCAATGCAGTCACGCCGGTTTATGCCATGAACATTGAGCGCGAAATCGACACTTTGCCGGCGTCCCCGGCAGCGCGGTTGAGCTTGCCCGTCGAGACGCCCATTTCTCCAGCGGCGCTTTCGCCACAGATGGCGACGACCGGCAATCTCGACGGCGACTTTTTGCTGCGCGCCGCGGCTTTCGAACGGGTGCGCAACCTGAATGAAACCCGCGATCAGCTGACTGCTGCCGACTTGAAACTTGGCTTCTTCTTCGATGGCCAGCGAATCCCGTTGGTCTTTTCGCAGCGCCGCCTTTGCAAACCCGCACAAATGGAGACTTTGCTGTCGATAAAAACGGTTTTTCCCAAACTCGATGCGAAGGTGTGGTACGACGACCCCTGCGGCGTGCACCGCCATATCTACGACGCAGATGAAATGGCAGACTGTGCCTTTATCGCCAGCGAGGTCGGCCCCGAGGACGGCCGCTGGCTTCGCGACGCGATCGACAACCGGGTCCCGATCATTTATGTCCTCGGAATCTCGCCCCGGCGCTATCAGGCGATCTTCCCGGCTTTCATGATGGATTGGGACGCCACCGCGCTGAACATCAAAATTGCCTTCGGCTCGATTGAGAATTCCGCGCCCACCCTGGGCGGGAATGCGCCACAGCGGCGCAGCGCGCTGCAAGCCGTCAAACAGCGGCTGTCCCGGGCGTCATTCCGCGAAGCGGTGATCACCGCATATAAGGGACGATGTGCGCTGTCAGGCCTGCCGGAGCCCCTGCTTCTCGATGCTGCGCACATCCTGCAAGGCGAAAATGATGTGACCGGGCGGCCGATCGTTGCGAACGGATTGCCACTGTCGAAGATTCACCGGGCGGCCTTCGACTCCAATCTGATCGGTATCGACCCTGACTTCCGGATCCATGTCTCGGACCAGCTGCTAAAAACAAAGGAAGGCCCCATTCTTGAGGAGCTCAAACGGCTGAATAACGCACAATTGCACCTTCCCGACCGGCCGGCGGATCGGCCCGATCGTGACCGCCTCGCGGTTCGTTTCGAAAGATTTCTGGCGGCCGCCTAAGCGCCGCCCGGTAATCAGCCTTTTCGGCTATAGACCTCACGCGCCGCTGCAAGAGAGATTTTACCTTCGGCGAGATCGTGCTCGATGGCAGCAGGATCACGCTCGGTCGGCTTGCCGTAACCGCCACCGCCCGGCGACACCACGCGCAGCACGTCGCCATACTCAAGAGGCGTGCCCGAAGTCGTCAACGCGAGCCGCGTTTCGCCCGGCGTTCCCGGATTGCGCAGGAAAGTGCCGAGCCCCCCGGGCAATCCGCCCGCCATGCCGGGGGCGGGAAACTTCTGACGCGAACTGCGCAATGACACGCTCGCGTTTTCGGCGAGCACCCGCATGTCGCGCAAGATACCCAACCCGCCGCGGAATTTACCGGCGCCGCCCGAGTCCGTCACGAGCTCGTAGCGTTCGATGCGCACCGGAAACTCCATTTCCATAGCCTCGATTGGCAGGTTCGATGTATTGGTCATGTTGATCATCACGACGTCCATGCCGTCGGCATTGCAACGCGCACCCTGTCCGCCCGCGAGATTTTCGTAGTTGATAAAGTAGCGCCCGTTGTGCGGATCGGCACCCGCGCTGATG
Source organism: Burkholderiales bacterium (assembly GCA_046596405.1). GTDB lineage: Bacteria > Pseudomonadota > Gammaproteobacteria > Burkholderiales > SG8-41 > PALSA-1004. Next base: position 1,263 of record JBKJMN010000155.1, on the reverse strand, counting down.
CAGCCCTGGCCCGGTCCGCCGGCCGCCACGCTGCGCGCGGGCGCGGCCTGGCCGAGCGCGTTGTTCAAAGCTTCCGCCAGAATCATCGACGTCATATTGCGTGAGCTCACCGCGGCCGGCGCGACCGGATTCACGACCAGCCCTGCGGGTGCGACGACGGACACCGCGCGATAGAGTCCTTCATTGGTCGGCACGAACGGATCGACGACCGACTTCAGGCAGAAATAGGCAGTCGCGAACGAATGCGTGAGCGGCACGTTTTTGCCGCTCGCGATCTGCCGCGAGCAGTCCGATAGATCGAGCGTCAAGTGACCGTCCTTGACCGTCAGCCTGACCGCGAGTTTGATGCGCTCGTCGCTGACGCCATCTTCGTCGAGATAATCGACCGCGGTGTAAGTGCCCTCTTTCAGCTCGCTGCGGATGCGGCTGCGCACGCGGCGCTCGGTCGCATCGAGCATCTCGTCGATGCGCAGGAGCATGGTTTCGTAACCGTACTTGCCGAACAGCTCCTGCACGCGTACCGCGCCGCGCGCGCACGACGCCATCTGCGCCATCAAATCGCCTTCACTGTAATGCGGCATGCGCGAATTGAGCATGAACATTTCCAGCACGTCCGCGCGCGGCTTGCCGGCGGTGTAAATCTGCACCGGCGGCACGCGTATGCCCTCCTGGAAAATGCTCACGTTGTCGCCGGCTTCGCTGCCCGGCACGCGGCCGCCGACGTCCGAATGATGCGCAACCGCAGCGGCGAATGCGACCAGCCGGCCGGCGTGGAACACCGGCGTCGCCACCGTGCAATCATTCAAATGCGTGACTCCCACGATGTACGGATCGTTGGCGAGGAACGCATCACCCGGCTGCAGCGTTGCGGCCGGAAAGCGCTTGAGAATGGCGCTCACCAGCCGCAGCGTTGAACCCAGGTGCGCGGGCGCATTGGTCATCAGCGACAGCGCGCGCCCTTCGGCGTCACAAATCGCGGTCGAGCAGTCGGCGCGCTCTTTGATGTTCGGCGAATACGCGGTGCGCACGAGGCTGGCCGCCATTTCGTGCGTCGCCGCTTCGAAGGCGGCGGCGATGATTTCAAGTTGCGCGTGCGCCATTGTTAAATCCTCAAGTCTGTTCAGTCAAAAACTATTGAGAATTACATAACGTTGTGACAATAAACCTTCCCGCCTTCGGCCCCCTCGCTTTGCTCTCCCCACCCTTCCCTCATCCCCACCCTTCTCCCGGAGGGAGAAGGGCTTCCCTCTCCCTCCGGGAGAG
>JBKJMN010000126.1:0-25596 GCA_046596405.1 Burkholderiales bacterium | reverse complement strand
CGATGAGCACGCCCTCGGTGCCGGCGAACACGAGCACGTCGATCGCCGCCGCAGGCCAGGCGCGCTTCAACGAACGGATCAGCGGGGTCGCGAGCAAAACATCGCCGATCCGGCGCGTGACGACGACCAGCACGGTGGCGGGTGGCGTCATAGAACCCATCTCCACCGTGCATGCGATGAATTCATTGCTCGGCGGGTGCAACGTATTGATCGACGCCGATAGCGGCCACGCTGCGGCGGGACGCGATCAGCGCATCGAGGAGCCGCTGATTTTCGGCCAGCCGGCTGCGATCGTTTTCGGCGTGCCACAGATGAAATACGGGGGCGGCGAAGCGCGCGCTCTTGTGCCGCACGTTCGCATGCAGCAGCCTGATCGCGAGATCGGAATCTTCCAGTCCCCATCCCGAATACGTTTCATCGAGGCCGTTCACGCGCAGCAAATCCGTGCGCCACGCCGCGAGATTGCAGGTCTTCACGCCTTCCCAGCGTTGCGGCGCGGCTTTGCGGAAGCTGCCGTCGGGCAATGTCACGAGCGGCAGCCAGCGGTTGATGTCGCGGCGCACCCACGCGGCGAGCCAGGCTGCGCGCGTCCACCCATAGATCGGCAGTCGCTCGCGCAACACGCGCGTGGTGAAGCCGGGGCTCAGCAACGTGCGGTTGCCCGCGACGAACCAACCCGTTTCGGCCAGGCGTTGGTGCCGGGCGACGAAGGTACGGGCGGGAACGCAATCGCCATCGCTGAAAATGATGTAGTCCGCGCGCGTCGCGGCCAGCGCGCGATTGCGAATCGCCGCGGCGCGAAAGCCGCGGTCTTCGTGCCACACGTGGCTCACCGGAAAGTGCGCGCTTGCCTTGAATGCGTCGACGACTTGGCGCGTTGCGCCCGTCGAGCCGTCGTCGGCGATCACCAGCTCGAATTCGGCGTGGGTCTGCGCGGCATAGCCGGCGAGCACCGCCGCCAAGGCGTCCGGCCGGTTGTACGTGGTGACGATGACAGCCGTTTTCACGGCCGCTTGGCGCCCAGCAGCGCAAGCTTCAGATAGCGGTAATAGGCGCCCTCGGCATTCGACACCGCGAGCATGAAACCTTCGCGGCCGTCGAGGAAGCCGCGCCGCAGCACGTAGGTGCGCACGAAGGTCCACGTGCCGTGCAGCACCGCGCCGGCGAGCGAGCCGGACTTGCCGCGCTCGAGTTGCATCAGCGCGCCCGCGGTCGAGTACGCATTCATCTTGTGCAGCGCGTCTTCCAGATCGACGATGGCCTCGTGCATCAGCGTGGCGCGCAAGGTGCCGACCGCGCCCTCGACGAGCAGGCGCTCGTGGACGAGATCGGTCGAGAAACGCGCGGCGCCGCGCCGGAAGAGTCGTGTCACATAATCCGGCCACCAACCCGAATGGCGCATGAAACGCCCGCAGTAGCTCGACAGCCGGGGTAATCGGAACGCGGCATGCGCGCCGGGCTCGCGCATCGCCTGCTCGAGCTCACGCCGTGTTTCCGGCGTGACCCATTCGTCGGCGTCCAGCGAGAGCACCCAGTCGCCGGTGGCGAGATCGAGCGCGCGGTTTTTCTGCGGGCCGAAACCCGGCCAAGCGGCCGTCGTCGTAACGTTCGCGCGGTGCGCGCGCGCGATTTCCGCGGTCGCGTCGGTGCTCGCGCCGTCGAGCACGATAAGTTCATCCGCCCACGCGACCGATTCGAGGCAGCGCCCGATCACCCGCGCCTCGTTTCTCGCGATTACGACCACCGACAAAGTCATCGCGCCGGCCCCTCCGAAGTGACGGGCGATCTTAACCCGCCGAACAGCAGGCCGCTCGCCCACGCGAACAGCAGGCCTTCGGCATGATCCATCAGCAACGAATTGAATGCGCAGCCGATCGCAAACGTGATCACCAGCGCGCGCGCGAGCTCGCGTTCCGCCACCGTCGGCAATGCCGGCGCAAGCCGCCATTCGCAGTAAAACAGATAGAGCATTGCCGCCAATCCCAGGATCCCGAGCTGGATCGCGATATTCAGATATTCGTCGTGCGGATTGACCGTCGCGGTCTGCGCGCTGCCTTGCACGTGCTCGGCATAAACCTTGGCGAAACTGCCGGTCCCGGTGCCGAACCACGGGTGCACGCGGGCGATTTCGAGGCTGTTGCGGTAGAACTCAAGGCGCAACCCGGTCGAGGTCGAAGCAGCCTGCGCGGGCGACCACGCTTGCAGTTCCTCCGGCGTTGTCGTGAGCCGGCTCGCGCCGCTGAAAACCGCCATTAACCCGAGCACGAGCGCCACCATGGCCACCGCGCCGGCGGCCCCTTTCCAGCGCCAATTCGCGTACGCGAAGTAGAGGCCGAGCGCGAGCAGTATCAACTGTCCCGTGCGGCCCTGCGTAAGCAGCAGCACGTCGATGGCGGCGAGCAGTGCGAGGGCTAGCCACGCGCGGCGCGCGCCGGGGGTCCGCGCCTGCCGCGCGAGGTGCACGAACAGGCCCGCCCCAAAGGCGAGAAACACGCTTTGCGTGAGGTAGCGCTTGAACACTTCAGGGTTGGGTGCGGTGCCGAGCGTGATCGGGGTGGGCCCGACGACGCCCAGCCAGATTAGATAGGACAGCGCCACCGTGATGGCGAGCGCCGCCGCGAAGGCCAGCCACGCGAGGCGGCGGTCGCGCTCGCGCTGGAACAGCGTCGCAAATACCGGCACGAACGCGAGGTCGAGATATTTACCGAGGATATGCAGGCCGTCGGCGCGCGCGGCCTGAGTCCAGGCGAGACCGGCGATCAGCAGGCAGAACAGCATCAGACTCGCGGCGGCCACGCGGTTGTGCACCGCGCCGGCGAGTTTGTCGCGGTAATCGCCGCTGGCGAGCCAGCACAGCAGGATCAGCCCGAGTAGAACGTTGTCGAGCGCAACCGAAATGGGAATCGAGAAACCGAGCGCGATGGCGCAGGCGCGCGCGCAGGCGTCGGCCCGGCTGGAAAAAGTCTGATTGCGCATGGCGGTCCGCAGAATGGGCGCCATTCTACGGGAAATCGACGGCGCGCCGCGAATGCGCGCGGGCAGGGCCGCGACTACTCGCGACGGTATTCGGGCAGCCAGCGCGCGAGATCGCGGCGCACTTGATCGTCGTCCGCCGGGCTGGGTTGCTGCAGCCAGCCCTGCAACTGCGCGAGCCACTGACCGTTCTCCTGGCGCGCCTTGGCGATGCGCAATTTGGCATGCGGCGTCGGCAGCGTGTCTTCGTCGTCCGCGAGCAATTCTTCGTAGAGTTTCTCGCCGGGTCGCAAGCCCGTGTAAACGAGTTTGATGTCGTCCGGGCTGAATCCCGACAGCCGGATCAGGTCGCGTGCCAGGCCCGCGATCAGCACCGGCTCGCCCATGTCGAGCACGAAGATCTCGCCGCCGTTGCCCATCAGCCCGGCCTGCAGAACGAGTTGCGCGGCCTCGGGGATCGACATGAAATAGCGGCGGATCTCGGGATGCGTGATCGTGACCGGGCCGCCGGCGGCGATCTGCTCGCGGAATTTCGGGATTACGCTGCCCGTGCTGCCGAGTACGTTGCCGAAGCGCACCATCACGAAGCGCATGCCGTCGCGCTGCTGCAGCGACTGGCACACCATTTCGGCCAGCCGTTTGGTCGCGCCCATCACGCTGGTCGGATTGATCGCCTTGTCGGTCGAAATGAACACGAATTTTTCGACCCCGCCCTGCGCCGCGGCCGCCGCCACGACGTGCGTGCCGCCGACGTTGTTGAGCACCGCCTGCCATGCATTCTCGCTTTCCATCAGCGGTACGTGTTTGTAGGCGGCCGCGTGAAAAATCACCGACGGGCGATGACTCTGGATCACGTGTTCGACGCGCGCGCGGTCCTTGACGTCGCCGATCGCGCACACCAGCGGGATCTGCGCATGCAGGCGCCGGAACTCCTGTTCGATGCTATACAGCGCGTACTCGTTGAGCTCGAAGAGCACGAGCGCCCGCGGTTTGAAGCGCGCAATCTGGCGGCACAACTCGCCGCCGATCGAGCCGCCCGCGCCGGTAACCATGATGACGCGGCCGTTGATCCATTCCTTGAGCCCCGCCGTGTCGAGAACTACCGGATCGCGGCCAAGCAGATCATCGAGCTCGACGTGGCGGATTTGCGAAACCGTGACTTTGCCGCTCACGAGATCGTCATACGACGGTACCGTCATGACCTGCAGCCCGGCATCGGTGCAGATTTTGACCGCGCGGCGGCGCGCGTTGTGCGAGGCCGCGGGCATGGCGATGATCGCGTGGCGCACGCCGAGCCGCTCGCGCAGCCGCGGCACGTCCTCAATCCTGCCGAGGATGCGCACGCCCTGCAATTGGCGGCCGACGCTGCCGGCGTTGTCGTCGAATACTGCGGCGGCGCGCCATTGCGGACTGCGCTCGAGTTCCTTCAGCAGCGTCACCGCCGCTTCTTCGGCACCGATAATCACCACCGGCTCGCGCGTGTCCGCGGTCAGCGCGCCGAACCCCTGCTCCTTCCACACCCGATAAGCGAGCCGGCTGCCGCCCATGATCATTACCAGCAGTACCGGATCGAAAATCAGCACCGACCGTGGAATCAGGATCTGCAGCATCTGAAACAGCGCCGGCAGGGCGAGGGCCGCGACGATGACCGCGAGGACGATGCGTTTCAGGTCGGGCACGCTCGCGTAGCGCCAGATTCCGCGATAGAGCCCGAACGCCCAGAAAATTGCAGCCTGCAGCGGGACCACCCACAGCAGCGATTCGAGCATCAGCGTTTGGTACGCCCCCGGCACTTCGAGGTTGAAGCGCAGGCCAAACGCGATGATCCACGTCGCTGCTGCCGCAAGCACGTCGTGCAGAAACGCCAGCGCGGTGCGCGGGTTGAAACTAATCATGGCGGGCCAGGTAGCGTTCCAGCGCGCCGGCCAGCACGCCATACAGCGCAGCCAGGCCGGCCAGGACTACCCACTGCACGGACGCATCCCTGCGTAGAATGACGACCGCGGTGATCGCGCATGCCGTCATCAGCGCGTATTCCGCATACACGGTCTTGCGGTGTCCCCAGCCCGCCCGCACGAGGCGCTGATAATAGTGCTCGCGGTGCGCCTGCCAGATGCGCGCGCCGCGCAGCGTGCGCTTCGCCAGCGTCAACGACGCGTCGACGATGAACGGCGAAAATATCACAAGACCGAACCACCAGGGCCAGGCGCCGCGCACCGCGCCCGCGATGCCGAGCGCGGCGGCCAGACACCCGAGCGGAATCGCGCCGGCATCGCCCATGAACACCCGCGCGGGCGGGAAGTTGAAAACGAGAAAACCCAGCGCTGCCGCGGCCACGGACAGATTGACTGCAGCGAAAGCCGAGTCGCTGCCGATCAGTGCGGCGGCGCCGTAAGCGGTGAAGCCGATCACCGCCATGCCGCCGGCGAGCCCGTCCGCGCCGTCCATGAAATTGTAGAGGTTGATCATCCACGCGATGGCAAGTGCGGCAAGCGCCACCAGCCACCATTCCTGGCCGCGCATCACCGCCACGGCCGCAAGTGCGGCGCTCGTAAGGTGTATCAGCAGACGCCATGCCACGCCGGCGCCTTTAAAATCATCGAGCAACGACACTGCGATCAGAAGCACCAGCGCGCTCAACAGCAACGGATTGATGGCCGCGCCCGCGTATGCCCAGCCTGCCGCGACGCCCCCGATTATCCCGATCCCGCCCATGCGTGGCGTCGGCGTCGAGTGCAGGGAGCGTTGATTAGGCAAATCGAGCGCGAGTGTTGCAACGCGCCCGCGCAGCAGCAGCGCGACCAGCGCACCGCTCACGACCAGAGCGATCAGCGGTGGGACGACGATGGCATTTAAGAGAGAGATCAAGTTCTTGTATCGCCGGCTAACTGTCGATAATACCATCGCGCTGTGTCGGCTAAACCCAGCGCCAGCGTGTAGCGCGGACGCCAGGCGAGTTCGCGGCGGATTTTGTCAGTGCTGATTTGAAGAGATCCGGTCAAACGCGCAATACTCGCGCGCTTGCCGGTCATGACGCCTGCGAACTTAAGCAAACCCGGCGCGAGCGCAATGAGGCGTGCGGGCCGGTCCATAGCGGCCGCGATAGCGCGGGCGAGTTCAGGCGTCGATACGGCCACCTGATCGGCGAGCAGATACGTTTGGCCGGCCGCTGCGGGATGATCGATGCAGACGCTGATTGCATCGACAAGATTGTTTACATTGAGCAGGCTGCGGCGGTTGTCGAGCGAGGCCAGCGGCAGCGGCATGCCGCGGTCGATTGCACGCATCAGACGAAGAAAGTTACCTTTGACGCCGGGGCCGTAGAGCAGCGGCGGACGCAGCACGACGGTTTCCATGCTCCTCGCGGCCGCCTGCAGCGCGAGCTCCGCTTCGTGTTTCGACACGCCGTATGCATCTTCCGGGTGTGGTTCGTCGCTCTCGCTATACGGGATGCTCGTCGTGGCCTCGCCGTTGACCTTGATCGAACTCAGAAAAATGAATCGGCGCACGTTCGCGGCACACGCCGCTTTTGCCAGCGTTAGGGTGCCATCCACATTGACGCGGCGATATTCAACCACCGGATCGCTTGCGGTCTCATGCATCACGTGGGTGCGTGCAGCAAGGTGAATGACGGTGTCGACGCCCGTCACCGCGGCATGCCAGTCGGTGTGCGGGCCGATATCGCCAATCACGGCATCATCGAAATTTCTATTGTTTGAATCCGTATTCCGCAGCGCGCGCCGGACTGTCCATCCCCGGCGGGTCAGCGCATCGCACAGCGGAGTGCCGACGAAGCCGTTTGCGCCGGTCACGAGTACGGTGCGGGCGCCGCTGGATGCGCGCGTCTTCAGGTCTTGAACCACACCGTGCGATTGACGTAATCGGTATAGCTCAAAATGATGCGCAGGACCTTGCGCGACACGTTGTCCGTATCGTAATCGGCGACGAGCTTGAACGGGCGCTTGCTGTTTTTATAGTGCGCCATGCTGACGTCGATTGCCTGCAGCACGGCGGCCGCGTTGACGCCGCCCATGATCGCAGTGCCTTCGTCCATGCCTTCAGGGCGTTCATGGGCCTGGCGGATCATCACGCCCGGGAAGCCCAGGATCGACGATTCTTCGGTCAGGGTGCCGCTGTCCGAGAGCACGCATGCCGCATTCATCTGGAGCTTCACATAATCGAGAAAGCCCAGCGGCTTCATGAAGTCGATTTGCGGCGACAGATCGCGGGTATCGCGCGCCGCGAGCTGCTGGCGCGTGCGCGGGTGCGTGGAGACAATGATTTTCTTGCGGTACTTCTTCGCGATCGCGTTGAGCGTCGCGAGCAATTCCCGGAAGTTGGCGCGATTATCGACGTTCTCTTCACGGTGCACGCTCACGACGAAGTAATTGCCGGTTTTGACGCCCAGCCGCCGCAACACCGTCGATGCCGTGATCTTCGGCATGTAGTGGCCGAGTACTTCTTTCATCGTCGAGCCGGTCTTGAATATGGTATCGGGCTTGATGCCTTCGGCCAGCAGATTGCGGCGTCCGTGTTCGGTCAACGGCAGGTTGATGTCGCTCAGATGGTCGACGATCTTGCGATTGATCTCCTCCGGCACGCGCTGATCGAAACAGCGGTTGCCCGCTTCCATGTGGAAAACCGGAATTTTGCGGCGTTTGGCCGCAATGACCGCGAGGCAGCTGTTGGTATCGCCATATAGCAATACGGCGTCAGGCTTTACCTTGTCCATGACTGCATCTGCTTTCGCAATCACGTTGCCGATGGTTTCGGCAGCCGTCTTGCCCGCCGCTTTGAGGAAATGATCGGGCTTGCGAACGCTGAGCTCCTTGAAAAAAATTTCATTGAGTTCGTAGTCGTAATTCTGACCGGTATGCACCAGCACGTGCTCGACGTGCAGATCGAGTTCGTGCATCACGCGCGAGAGCTTGATGATCTCGGGGCGCGTACCGACGATGGTCATGACTTTGAAGGACATGGCGAGAGCTGTCCGGTCAGCGCAACAGTTCGCCGTCGTCCCACATTACCTTGTCGCCGGGCATCAGGTGGTGACGGTTGAGCAGTGCAACGGTTTGCGGCAAGTCGAGGACGCGGTGAGCGGAACTGAACTCGCCTTTGAGTGCATTGGGCTCGGTCTTCGCGCCGGCGATTTCAGGCAGCATCGATTTGATCGCGTAGAAGTCGCCGCGCTTGACGCAGTGGTTGGCCTCTTCTTCCGACACCATGACTTCATGCATTTTTTCGCCCGGCCGGATGCCGATCGTCTTGATTTTTATTGTGCGTTTACCGATCAGCGCTTTGGCGATGTTAATGACGGTGGCGGATGCCACGTCAGGCACGTAGATTTCACCGGGCAAAGCGGTCTTCAGCGCAGCGAATACAGTGTCGACGGCGCTGTCGAGACTTAGCAGAAAGCGCGTCATGTCGGGCACCGTAATCGTTACCGGTCCGCTGTTTTTGATCTGCTCGTGGAAAAGCGGAATCACCGAGCCGCGCGACGCGAGCACATTGCCGTAGCGCACGCCGATAAAACGCGTTTTCGGATTCAGAATGTTGGCGGCGACGAATATGCGTTCCTGCAGCGCCTTGGTCATACCCATAACGTTGACGGGCTTGCAAGCCTTATCGGTGCTGACCGCCACCACCGTGCTGACGCGATAACCGTTCTCACCGATCGCGCGCACGATGTTGGAGGCGCCCATGCAGTTGGTCAGCAAGGCTTCAACGGGAAAGTACTCGCACGACGGCACCTGTTTCAACGCCGCCGCGTTTACGACGATGTCCGCGGTCTTGATCGCCGAACATACCGCCGCATAATCGCGCACGTCGCCGATGCGGAACTCGAGGACCTTGGCGAAGTTTTGGTAAATCACGTCGTCGGTTGAGACGGTTTTATGCAGATAGGACAGGCGCATCGCGTGTTGTTTCGCCTCATCGCGCGAAAACACGATGACCTTTTTCGGCGTGCCAAGCTTGCCGCCCAGAATGCGGCGCACAAGCACCTTGCCGAGCGAACCGGTGCCGCCCGTGATCACTATTGTCTTACTGTCAAACAGCATCGTGCCGTCTCCAATCGTCGTAAGGCGTGGGGTCGGCCGCCATCTCGTTCATCATGGTGCTCCAAAGAGGCGTCTCCAGCCCGGTCGCGCGTCTGAACTTTTCGCCATTGAGATTGCGCTTTATCGCCACCGTATCGTCGGGTTCGATGTTCACTTTTATGCCGAAGGCATCGCGCGCCGAGCATAGCAGATCGTATTTTGTAATGACCTGCGAGGTCACCTGGTAAAGACCGCTCAACTGCGGAAACTTTTCGATGACGTCGCCGATCACCTCCGCGCAGTATAGCGTCGAAATACCGCTGTAGAGCGCTCCCCGAAAGCCTTTGACCGTCTTGCCGCGCTGCGCCAGAAACCATTCGAGCAGCTCGGTGCCGTGTGCGAGCTCGCGCCCGACAAAGGACGTGCGGATCGTCAGTGCATTGCCGTCGACGACTTCCCCCAGCGCCTTGGTGCGCCCGTACATATCCACGGCGTCAGGCGCCTCGGTTTCGCTGTAGCCTCCCTGCTTGCCATCGAACACGCAGTCGGTGCTGATCGTGATCAGCCGGGCGCCATTCGCCGCTGTCCATTCGGCCAGCCGGTGCGGCAACCATGCATTCAACAGGATGCTCGGCGCTGGGCCGCTGGCGGCCTCGCGGCGCTTGGTGACAGCCACGCAATTGACGATGACGGCGGGTGCTGCCTGGTCGAGTACGGCCGACAAACGCGCAGCATTCGTCACGTCGACATTCTCGATCACGCGCGCGTCGTCGAACAATCCGAAACGCCGGTAATCGGCGCGCTTGCCGCGGATGGTGACGCCGGTATCGGCAAAGCGCGCGCCGAGACGCTGCCACAGTTTGTGTCCCAGCATGCCGGTGCCGCCCAGTATCAGTACGCGCATTACGCCGCCGGCTTCAATTCATTCATCCAGTTCTCCAGCCTGCTCAATAACATTTCGCGCTCGAAGTGCTGCTCGAAGTAGCGGCGCCCGCGTTCACCCATCGCTTGTCGCGCATCGGCGGACAGGCGCGCCAGCGTGAGCACCGCATTGGCGAGCGCGGCTGGATCGCCCGCTCCGACCGCGATGCCCGCGCCGGCTTCGGTCACGACGCGTGCACCTTCGCCGTCGAGCGCGGCGATGATCGGTTTGGCACAGGCGAGATACGATTGTACCTTCGCCGGCAGCGTCAACGCGAATATCGGTTCCTTCCTGAGCGTCACCAGCATCGCATCCGAGCGCGCAAAAAAACGCGGCATCGCTTCGGTCGCAAAATGGCCGAGCAAATGAACCGTCGCCTGCAATCCGCGGGTCGCGATTTCCTGTTCCACCCAGGGCCGCGAACGGCCGTCGCCGAGTATTAACCATTGGATCGCGGTTTCCTTCTTGAGCAGAGTCGCCGCGGCGAGGATGGTCTCGAAATCCTGGGCGGCGCCGATGTTGCCGGCGAACATCACACGAAAGCCCGGCGGCAGTCCCGGCTCGAGTCCCGCTTCGGGCACGCGGCCGACCGGTTGATAGATTGTTTCCGCGCTGTTCGGAAAATAGCGGATTGCCGCGGGATCGGCGCCGAGCGCAGCGATCGGCGGCGCAAATGCGCGCGACTGGATCAGGATGCGATCGCTGCGGCGGTAGATAAAGCGGACCAGGCTCGCTACCAGCCGCAGGATCGCGCTCGACCGAACCGCGCCGGTGGCGGATAAGCTTTCGGGCCATAAATCCTGCACCCAGAACAGGAGCGGCGCACGCTTGAGCCGGCGCAGCAACACCGCGGGTATGCCGACCGTGATCGGCGACGGTTCATACACGAAAATACAATCGAAATCGCCGCGGCACTTGAAAGGCCCGAACACAGTCGCGGCGAGCGCGAACGTCAGATAATTGAGCGCGAGCCGCAGGCCGCCGCCCGCTCCGCGCGGCATCATGGGCACCCGGATTACCTGCATGCCACGATAAGTCTCGCGGGCCGGACCGGCATAACCGTAGCCAGCGAAGAATTTCCCGCCCGGATAATTCGGCAGCCCGGTCAACACCGTGACACGATGCCCGCGCTCGACCAGGCCGGCGGCAAGATCGTTGATGCGAAAACTCTCGGGCCAGAAGTATTGGGTGACGATCAGAATTTTCACGCGCGCGCCTTCTGCGCGACGGCCTGCGCGAGTGCGTACCACGTCTGCCGTGCGGTGACTTGCCAATCGAAGCGCTCCGCCTGCAGGCGTGCTTGTTCAGACAGTCGCGCCTGCAATCCCGCATCATCGATCAGCTGTCGTAATCGGGCCGCCAGTTGCTCCGGTGAGGCCGGATCGAAATACAGCACGGCATCGCCGCCGAATTCAGGCATCGGCTGACGGCTCGAACACACGATCGGCCGGCCGGCCGCGAGGGCCTCGAGCAGGATGTTCGGGCAGTTCTCCGATTCGGACGCGAAGATATTGATCGCCGCGTGATGGTAGACGGCCGGCAATTCGCGATACGGAATGCTGCCGGCGAGAATCACGTCGTCCGTGAGTCCCAGGCGTGCAACCTCGGCGCGAACCTGACGCGCGTACACTGGATTTTCAGGGCCGGCCAAAATCAGTTTCTCGCGCGTGGGGCGCTGTTGCCGGAGCAGCGCATAGCCGCGCACGACTTCGAGCTGCGCCTTGTAAAAATCGAGCGTTGAAACGTAGAGCAGATAATTCTCGCCCGGGAGCCATGCCGGACGCGGCAGTACCGCTGCCGAAGCAACCCTGAAGTGCGCGTTGATCCCATGCGGGATTATTACGGACGCAGGCAGCCGGCCGGGCGCGCGGTTCTCGATCACTTGATGCGCGTAGGCCGAAATAAAAATCACGAGGTCGGCGTCGAGCATGCTCTTTAGCATGACTTTTTCGAGAATCCAGTTACGCACGCGCTGCAAGCCCGGCGGGTAGCGGCGCCGCTGCGCGAGATCGAACGGAATCATGTTGCGGAACATCGTCACGGTCCGACAGCCGCGCGGCGCGCGCGCGCCGACGATGCCGCCGGGGCAGAACAGAATATCGGCGGCCAGGTCGCGCGCAAACGCAGCGAGCCGCGTCTTTTCCCACACCGCGCGCACATACGGATTTTCGAGCGGCCAGTCGACGCTGACGCGCTCGATATTCGGTGCTTGCGGCAATTGCAAAGACGCCGGCGCCAGCACGAAAATCTGCGCTTCGCCTGCCGCTGGCGGAAACGCGAGCAGATTATTGAGATAAGTCTGCCCGCCGCCTTGGCGCGCCGACGATGCATTGATCAGCACTTTCATGCGAGCGCCGCGGCCTGCGATCTTTGCTGTGCCATGAAATCGAGGAACATCAGGATCGCCCACAAGAGCGGATGTACGTTGCGTTTGCCGCTTTCGTGCAAGCGAAACAATGCGAGCGCCTGGTCCTGCGCTAGCGGCACGCCGGCGAACAGGTCGCGGTCGTTGAGCCGCTCCAGCGCCCAGTTTTTCAACGGTCCGCGCAGCCAGGCATCGATCGGCACGGCGAAACCCTGCTTCGGCCGGTCAAGTATCGATTGCGGCACGTAGCGGTAAGCGAGCTTGCGCAGCAAGTACTTGCCCTGGCTGCCGCGCATTTTCCAGGCGAGCGGCAGCTTCATCGCCCATTCGACCAGATCCTGATCGAGCAAGGGGTCGCGCGATTCGAGCGAGAACGCCATGCTCGCCAAATCCACTTTCTGCAGATAATCGTCGGGCAGCGTATGCAGCATGTCGAGCCGCATGGCTTGTTCGCCCGTGCTCAGGTCAGGCGCGAGCGACGCTGCGGAGCGCGCGAACAAATCGTAGATAGATTGGGTGCGCTGTACAACCGCGGGTGCGAGCACCTGCGGATAATCTTTTGCGATGCTGCGGGCAAACGCAAATGCGGCGACCGGATCGCGTTGCCGCAACGCGCCAGCCAGCAGCTTAAAGCGATGCTGCGGCATCGCCCCTGCCAGCGCCGCCGCCGCGCTGCGCACCGCGTCCGGCAGTCCGAACAACGCCGATAACCGTTCGGCAATCAGGTAGTAATGATAGCCGCCGAATAATTCATCGCCGCCATCGCCCGACAGCGAGACGGTCACATGCTTGCGCGCGACCCGCGACACCGCCATCGCGGGGAACGCCGAGCTGTCGAAAAATGGCTCGTCGAATTCTGCCGCGAACACCGGCATCAGATCGAGCAGATCGTTGACTCGCAACTGCTCGCAGTAATGCTCGGTGCCGAGGTGACGCGCTACCGCGAGCGCGTGCGGGCTTTCATCGTAACCGGCTTCATCGAAGCCAATCGTGAACGTCTTGACCGGCGCCGTGGAATGCCTGGCCATCAGGGCCACGACCAACGAACTGTCGATGCCGCCCGACAGGAATGCGCCGAGCGGTACGTCGCTGATCATGCGCGAGCGCACGCTGCGAGTGACGATGCCATCGAGTTCGTCGAGCAAGTCGGATTCCGCGCGCTGCGCCCACGACTTTTCGGGCGTGATGGCGCGGAAATCCCAGTAGCGCTCGAGTTTGACGCCATGCGCAGTGGCGAGCAGGTAGTGCGCCGGCGCGAGCTTGCGCACGTCGCGATGAATGGAATGCGGTGCCGGCACGTAACCGCTTTCGAGATACAGGCGCAACGCCTGCTCGTCGATGTCGCGCGACAGCGCGGGCTGCAGAACAAACAGCGCGCGCGGCCGCGATGCGAATGCAATCGAGCTCGCCGACTGGTGGTAATACAGCGGCTTCACACCCATGCGGTCGCGGGCCGCGTAAAGCTCCTTGCGTTGCCGATCCCAGATTGCAAACGCGAACATGCCGTGAAAGCGCTTCACGCAGTCGGCGCCCCATTGATGGTACGCCGCGAGAATGACTTCGGTATCGGTCTGGCTTTGCCACGGTGCGGCGCCGGCATCGAGTTCGCGGCGCAGTTCGAGGAAATTATAGATTTCCCCGTTGAACACGATCACATAGCGCTCGTCGCGCGAGACCATCGGTTGGTGGCCGGCGGCCGAAATATCGATCACGGAGAGCCGCCGGTGACCTAGCCCCGTGCCACCTTCGGTCCATACACCGGAGTCATCGGGACCGCGCTTCTGCAAAGTGTCCGCGGCGCGGCGCACCGTCGCCGGGTCGGCGTCCGCTTTGAAATCGACGACGCCGACTATGCCGCACATAACGGTTTTGTCCCTTTACCGACGACCCCGTTGGGACCGTAGTGGACGGCAACCTGCTCGAATCCTGCGTGCTCGAACCAGCGCCTTACCGTCGCGAGCGATTGGGGGTGATCGTGGGCCGGCGAGTACATATCGAAAGTATCGAGTATCGCCCATTGTGTGTTGAGTTCGGCAGGCAGGCCGAGATGCGAATATTCAACGATCGGCACCAGGCGGGCGCCGAGCCGGCCCGCGATTTTTCGCAGGAATGCGGCCACCGGCAACAGTACGGGCACGACACTCGATACGAGCGCATACAGGCTTTCGTTGCGCATGCGCCTGGTCAGTGGGCGTAGCAGGTACTTCCATTGCAGCAATGCCACAAAACTTCGCGTGTAGACATCGATCACAAGTTCTCCGCCGGGGCGGACTTGCGCCGCGAGGCTGGCGAATGCGCGCGCGGGATCCGGCGTGTGCTGGATCACGCCGAGACACAATACTTTATCGAACGCTTGCGGCTGCACCGGAATCTTGAACAAGTCGCCCTGGAACAGGTTGAGGTTAGGGTGCCGGCCATTGCTCGCGAAATTCGCGTCGACCGCGGACGAGTAATCGAACGAAAAAATTGTCGCGCCCGTGGTCACTAATATTTCGGTAAAGCGTCCGGCGCCCGAGCCGGCTTCGAGGATGTGCTGTCCGTGAAGGTCGGTGCTCCAATCCGTGACGCCGAACAACCGGTTGCGCGAAATCGCGAGCCCGGTGTGGCTGTCAAGCTGGGTTGTACGGTGGATGTTCCACTGGTAGCCGAACGTATCGGCGTAATTTTCGCGCGGCACGAAGCGCGGAATGCCCGCTTTCACCGGATACATCGTGCCGCAACTGTCGCACGTGAGCGAGCCCTCGACGATTGTTTGAGTGGTGGCGAGTTCGCGCGGAACGGCGCTCAAATCGCCGCCGGCGCAACGGGTGCAGCGATATCGCTGTAGGGCACTAGACCACATGAGTGTTCCGGGGTTTTATGTCGCCGGCGCGCGATTCGAAGTGCTTAGTCCGCAGGCGTCGCGGTTCGGATTTCAGCCCGACCCCTAATGTATAATGCTGAAAAATATCATGAAACGACCCCGCTTCCTAATCGTGGGCGCATCCGGCTTCATCGGCTCGCATCTGTATGCCCGATTAGGCCCTGAGCGCGCCGTCGCGACTTATCACCGTACGCCGATCGTCGGCGGCGTCTATTTTGACGCGGGATCGATGCGCATCTCGGAAATTCTGCGCGACGACGACGAGCTGACGCATGCGGTTCTGCTTCACGGCTACAACAAGCTCGATGAGTGCGCGCGCGACCCCGTCGGCACCGGAAAAGTGAACGTCGAAGGCATGCAGCAGATGATCGATGAGCTGACCGCGCGCAAGATCAAGATCGTGTTTACATCGAGCGACGCGGTTTTTGACGGCACGCGCGGCGCGTGGACCGAGGACGAACCGACCCATCCGGTCCTCACTTACGGCAAGCAGAAAGTCGCGGTGGAGCAATACCTGGCGGCGCAAGGCGGCAATTGGATCGTCGCGAGATTGTCGAAGGTCGTCGGCGCGGATCCCGGCGATCACAGTCTGTTTGGCGAATGGTTGCGGCGAATCGACCTCGGCGAACCGATCCAGTGTGCACATGATTTGATCATGACGCCGATCGAGGTGGACGACGCGGTCACGGCCCTGATAAAACTTGCGGAAGGAACGTTTTCCGGCATCTATAACGTGTGCGGACCGCGTTCGATGACACGCCTGGAACTGCTGAATATATTTCTCGCCGCAATCCGGCAGCATCGAGCAGTGGATGTCAAAGTCGTCGCTTGCAGCATTCGCGATTTCCCCTCGCTCGAGGCGCGGCCTCTGAACCAGGCCATGATTCCCGATAAATTGTTTGCCGCGCTGGGCGAACGATGCGCGGATATGGAAACCGTATGCCGCCGGGTTGCGGACGATATTTATGGCGTTTCAAGGCGTATCCAAGGCGTTCCGGTGTAACCATGACCAGGAAAATGGCGGAATCTAAGTCGAAAGGCGAGAAGCAGTATCAGGAGTGGATCCGCGACATCAAGGCGCGCGGCAACGAACGCCTCGGCCTGATGACAAGCTGGGCATTCCATGACGATCCCAAGCGCCTCGCATTCACTTTTGCGCGCTACAAGTTCGTCGCCAAAATGCTCGGCGGCTGCGCGCACGTGCTTGAAGCGGGCTGCGGCGATGCGTTCGTGACGCGTCTTGTGGTGCAAGAGGTAAAGGCGCTGACGGCGGTCGATTTCGATCCGGCTTTCGTCGAGGACGCCAACGCCCGCATGTCGAAGCGCTGGCCTTTCGTCTGCCGGCAGCACGACATGCTGGATGGTCCCGTCAAAGGCAAGTTCGACGGCGCTTACAGCCTGGACGTCCTCGAACATATTCCGCAAAAGAAGGAGCGCGTGTTCGTGGAAAACATGATCGCGCCGGTCACCGCCCACGGCGTCGTCATCATCGGCATGCCATCGTTGCAGTCGCAGACATACGCGTCGCCGCAAAGCAAGGAAGGCCATATCAACTGCAAGGATCAGCGCGACTTCAAGGCGCTCATGCAGCGATATTTTCACAACGTGTTCATGTTTTCGATGAACGACGAAGTGGTTCACACCGGCTATCACGCCATGTCGCATTACAACCTGGCGCTGTGCTGCGGCAAGAAAAGTCTCCCCGGCTAGATGCCGAAGCGGCCGTCATTCATGCGCCGCCTGCCGTAATGGATGCGTTTCGCGTCAGCGTCGTCGTCGCGAATTACAATCACGCGCATTACCTGCCCCAGTGCCTCGATGCGATCTTCGCGCAGGAGCGTGCGGCCGATGAAGTGATCGTCATCGACGATGGGTCCACCGACAATAGTATCGAGGTCATCGAGCGTTATGCGCGCGCTCATCCGGCGCTGCGATTGGTCAGGCACATGCCGAATCAGGGCGTGATTGCGGTCATGAACCGCGGGCTCGCTGAAGCACGCACCGATTATGTCTTGTTCGCAGCGGCCGATGACTGGATGCTGCCGGGTCTGCTCAAACGTTCAATGGAACTGCTCGAGCGAAACCCGCAGGCCGGCCTGTGCTCGAGTCTTTCGTTGCAGCTCACCGACGACCGTGCGCAGCCCAAGCCGTTGCCGACGGCGATCGCGCTTGATCGTCCCGGCTATATTGCACCCGGGGAAGTGCTCACGCTTTTGCTGAAGGAAGACAGTTGGTTCCTCGGCAATACGATCGTGATCCGGCGCGACGCGGTAATCGCCGCCGGCGGTTATCGCCCCGAGCTCACGAGCTTTTGCGATGGGTTTGTTTATCAGCAAGTCGCGCTCAAGCTTGGCGCGTGCTTTATTCCCGCGCCGCTGGCGGTCTGGCGCGTGCTGGGAGCGGGATATTCCGCGTCGAGCGTGATCAACGTCGAACGCGTCGCGCAGATCCGGCACAACGTGACCCGGCTCATGGCCGCGGAATTTAGCGAACTCTTTCCGCCCGACTACGTGAAACGCTGGCAGCGGCGCTGGTCGTACATCGCGTTGAACGGTGCGCTCCGCGGCGGCGACTACGACACGGCGGTGCTCGCCCGGCTGTGGCCTGACGCAAGAGCGATTGACCGTGCGGTGCTTGGCGCGCTCGCGCGGGCCGGCGGGTTTGGCCGGCGGGCAGGCGTCCTCTATCTGTTCTCAAGATTGCGATTGGCGGACCTGCCGACGCTAGTCAAGCGGCGGGTATACTGGCGTTCGCGCGCGCAATCGGCGAGCTGATTACCGGTTTTCATTGGCTCGCCTGCATCAGAATTACGCCTGCAGCGACGACGCATGCGGCCAGCACGCGGCGCTTGCCGAACGGTTCGTGCAATACCAGTGCGCCAATGATGGCCGCAAAAATCACGCTGGTCTCGCGCAGCGCGGCAATTTCCACCATCGCGCCGAGGCTTAACGCATAAAGCGCGAGCCCGTAAGTTGCAACGCCCAGCACGCCGCCCAACAATGCCGATCGCCAGTTGCTCCGCACGAACGGGATCACGGCCGCGCGTCTGACGCAGACGACCAGCGAAGAAACCAACAAGCCGTCGAATACGAACAACCACGCGATGTAGCTCATGGGGGTTGCTGCTGCGCGCAGCCCCGCCGCATCGAGCGCGGTATAGCACGCGATGATCAACCCGGTTGCGATTGCCAGTGCCACGCCCCGGCGGCCGCTCGCGCTCGCGAGCACGTTGCGCTCGAACGCGAGCATCGCGACACCGCACGAAATCATCACCACGCTCGCAATCTGGAGCGGTGTAACGTGCTCGCCCACCATGGTACCGGCGAGCGCCGCTACACCCAGCGGCGCCACCCCGCGCGCAAGCGGCAATACTGCGCTCAGGTCGCCATGACGGTATGCCGCCACCAGGAAAAACGGATAGAGCCCGTGAACCAGCGTCGCCGCGATCAGCAACGGCCACAATTGCGGCGTCGGCGCCGATACAAATGCCAGCAAAGGCAGCGCTACGACGAGCGCCGTGGCGTTCATACAGCCGCGCGTGAGCAAGCCATCGTCGCTTGTCTTGACGAGCGCGTTGACCACCGCGTGCAGCAGCGCGGAGAGCAGGATTAAAAACGTCGCTAGTGTCGTGGTAGACATCAAATGCTCGAAAGAGCGCCGCTATAATGCAAGACAGCGGAATATTACCGGGAGGAAAGGTTAAATGGCGCTGCGAGCCAGGGCGCGCAAAGATGGTCTGCCTAAGCTAACAGACCTGTGTGCCAACCGGCAAACCTAAAGCGGGAAAACACTGTCGGTGGCGCTCACATCCTGCATCGAGTGCTATGATTCGCCTCGCTGCGCCGCTTGCCTGATCGAACTGCGCGCTTACAGCACTTAGCATTTGCTAACCGCGCACACATGAGGTCAGGCAGGGACCTTCAATTTGCGGGCGCCGCCTGCAAATAAAAATCGCAGCTCAAAGAACTATCGACACATGTGTGCGGTTATTGCGGACTCCTCAGTTAACGCATCGATCGACGACCCTGAAAGGGCTGGGCTATTTCAGTAAGGCAAACCGGGCGCTTGGAGTCATTCATGTCATCGAAGAGCGCGGCAACAATTATAGCCGCGGGACTTTTGTTGATTCTGTGGTATGGCTTCGATTTGCGCCGAGAGTGTCTGTTGCAAGGACTCGACGGTAACGTTTGGCGCATCAACCTGGAAGTTCAAGCCGAATTTCGCACGCCTTACGGCCCGTTCGTGACGGATCCTCTGCAGGGCATGTTCGATGCGTATTTCCCCGCCTATAGGGAATATCTCGCGCCGTACTTCCTCGCTCTGGTAGCTGGCGTCGAGTCGGTCACCACCAGTTTCGTTTACTTTGCTTATTCTGCACTGGCAATGCTCGCGGTGTTTCTGCTGGCACGATCGGTGGCGATTGGAACGTGGCCATCCCTGCTCGCAGGATTTCTGCTGCCGGTAACGACGATGCCGTTATTTTCGCAATCCATTCTGTATCCCATCATGGGATTGAACCCGCATGTTCAACAGATGCTTGCGTTGTCG
The DNA here is from genome assembly GCA_046596405.1 of Burkholderiales bacterium. Taxonomy (GTDB): domain Bacteria; phylum Pseudomonadota; class Gammaproteobacteria; order Burkholderiales; family SG8-41; genus PALSA-1004. The sequence continues at coordinate 5,887 of JBKJMN010000126.1, read as the reverse complement.
ATGCTCGTCATCGCTTGCTTTTGGGCGATGGGAGGCAAGTCACGTTATTGCTTCGTGGTGCTGGCTCTGACTGCCATAGGGTGTACGGTTCTGGCAGCCCTGGGCACTGTCTCACTGATTGCGCTGATGGTGCCCGCCATTGCGATATATGGCGGCGCCTCGTTGCTGGACGAAACTTCATGGCGTTCTCGTCGGCCCAAGCTTCTCGGGGCTATCGCGGTGATTATTGTGCCCATCGTACTCGGCATCGTTCATTACATTTATGCGTTGAGCAAGTACACGGCATTCGCATATTTCTCAGATGAATTCGAACAGTCGCGTGCCAGTTCCTATTTTGCGTCGGTAGCATGGCAGCCCGCAGTGTGGGGGCCGGTCCTCGTCCTGGGCGGGCTGGGCGGGGCAGCATTCGCCCTTTGGCTTGGCCCGCGCAGGCTGAGGTTGTTTGCCGCCACGCATATCGCCGCGACTGTACTCTTCCAGGCTGCCGCGCTTGCGATCGTGAGGTGGGCTCCTTCCTACCAAGGCCCTTCGCCGCTTTACTTCGAGATATTTTTCTGGCCGATCAACCTGATATTCATCGCTTATCTGGCAAGCTCATGCGCCGCAGCATTGTTTGGCTGGCTTGGTGCGAGGAAAGCGGGGGAAGCATTGCCCCTGGTGGTAATGGGACTGATCGTTTTCACGACGGTGAGAACAGATGACGCCCAGTGCGTAATAACCGATCTATTCCAGCCGCGCGACGATAACGCGATCGTGCGTCATCTGATCGATTCGGTGCAACTCGTGCCTGGTGGCCCCTATCGAGGCTCCGTCGCTACTTTCGTCGGCGACGCGCAGGGGACCCCAGCGACATGGTTCGCGGAGCACGGGGCTGACGGCGAGTCATGGCGAAGCATTGGCAACGACATGCGGTCCGCAGGTCTCTGGAAATATCGTATTCCCACGCTCTTTCAATACAACACTTTCATAACCCCGACGTACTATCGATTGACAACCAGTCTGCTGGCGCGGCCGATCGACCACCAAATGCGTTCGGTATTGGTTTTGACCGACCCGCGCGAATCGATACTCAAGTTGTTGGGCGTACGTTTCATGATAGTTGACCACGAGCCGGGGTTTGGGCGCAGCGTGGCGGAAGTTACGCTTAAGGGCGATCGAGCGCTGCGACTGGTGGAGATCGCTGACCCGAACGTCGGGAACTATTCGCCAACGCGGGCTATCGTGCTGAAACCGGCGCGGGATATTCTCGATGCGGTGGCGAATAAAGACTTCGATGGTCGGCGCGACATTGTCGTCGATCGACCTTTCGAACAACCGCTGGTTGCCGCCGCCAGTTCGCAGCTGACCGTGGTCAAGGACGGCCTGCGGATTTCGGCCGAAAGCCGCGGACGTTCGGTAATCGTTTTGCCGATTCAGTTCAGCAGGTGCTGGGAGTTGGAATCGGCGTCCGGCGCGCGACTGCTGCGTGCGAACTTCGCGCAGTTGGGCGTGGAGTTTGAAGGGCATCTGGAAGGCAAGCTAAACTTGCGCTTTGGCCCGTTCTGGAATTCTCTGTGTCGCATCCATGATATACGCGACGCGGACGAAATGGATTTGCGCAGCACCCGGGGAGCGATGAAAAATCATGATTAAAATCGGTCTGTGTGGATTTGGATATTGGGGACCGAACCTTTTCAGGGCGCTGTCCGGCAATCCCGGATTGACCGTAGTGGGTGTCGCCGAGCCGCGCGCCGAGCGGCGGGCACTGGTTCCGGGCGCGTCCCAGGCACTGACGCTGTTCGTTAGCGCGGAGGAAATGATCGATCACCGCTCGGTCGAAGCCGTCGTCATCGCAACCCCGGTCGCCTTTCATTTCGACCTTGCCGCCCGCGCGCTCAAACAGGGCAAGCACGTATTAGTCGAAAAGCCGATGTGCGCCAGCGTGGAGCAGGCACGCGAACTGATTGCCATTGCCGAACGCAGTGGCGCCACGCTCATGGTGGACCACACGTTTATTTTCCACGGCGTGGTTCAGAAGCTGGCCGAGCTAAAGCGCAGCGGCGCGCTCGGCGACGTTTCGTATTACGACTCGCTGCGCGTCAATCTCGGATTGTTTCAGCCCGACGTCAACGTGTTGTGGGATCTGGGCCCGCACGACTTTTCGATCATGGACTACCTTTTCGACGAAGAACCTATTCACGTGGAGGCAACGGGGTACTGTCACGTCAATCCGACGCTTCCCGACATTGCCTACGTGACGGTCCATTTTCCATCGCGCACGATCGCGCACTTCAACTTGAGCTGGATGTCGCCGGTCAAAGTCAGGCGCATCGCCATCGGCGGCAGCAGCCAGATGGTGGTCTGGGACGATCTCAACCGCGACGAACGGCTGAAAGTCTATAACAGCGGAATTCATATCCAGCCGCAGGAGCAGCGTGGCGTGCTGATTCCGCGTTATCGGATCGGTGACGTCATTTCTCCGCGCATCTCCGAGACCGAACCGCTGGCGCTCGTGGCGGAGCACTTTCGGGCTGTAATTGCGCGCGAGACGCAGTCGCTGATGGACGGGCGCAAGGGTCTGCGTATCGTAACGCTGCTGGAAGAAGCGCAGCGTTCGCTCGATGTCAGCCTCGGCACGGCCGAGCGGCTGCGCAACGTGTCGCGCACATCGGCGGCGCCCGGACGATCGCGATGAGCCGGGTTCTCGTCACGGGCGGTGCCGGATTCATCGGCAGTCATCTCGTCGATTTGCTGGTGCAGCAAGGAAGGGCCGTGACCGTGCTGGACGACTTATCGTCCGGCAGCGCGGAAAATCTGGCTGACGCGCAGCGCGACGGCGACGTCAGGGTGATCGTCGGCAGTATTCTCGACCGGGGGATCGTCGCGGAGGCGTTGGAAGACTGCGACGTCGTTTTTCACCTGGCCGTCAAATGCGTGCGCAGCTCCATCGGCAAGCCAATTGAAAACCACGAGGTCAACGCGACCGGCACCTTGCTCCTTCTGGAAGAGGCGCGCCGGCGACGGTTGCCGCGTTTTGTGTACTGCTCCTCATCCGAAATTTACGGCAACAGCAGCGCCGGGCTGCTGACGGAGCAGACGCTGCCGCAGCCGGTCACCGTCTATGGCGCGGGCAAGCTGGCCGGTGAATACTATGCGAAAGCCTATTTCCAGACTTATGGACTGCAAACAATCGTGGTCCGTCCATTCAATACGTACGGGCCTCGCGAGCACGAGCAGGGCGAAAGCGCGGAAGTCATCCCGCGCTTTATCGTCCGGGTGATGAACGGGCTGCCCCCGGTGATATTCGGCAGCGGGACGACCGCGCGCGATTTTATTTACGTGACGGAGACGGTAAAGGCACTGGCGCTGGCCGCTCGCTGCGACGCATTGATCGGTAAAACCGTGAACGTTGCCTATGGCAGGATGATTACGGTTTCTGATATCGCCCGGGCGGTCGCCGCACAATGCGGTCGCCCCGATCTGAAAGCGGTACACATCGATGCGCGCCCCGGCGACGTGCAGGCTCTGCATGCCGACACGACGGTGGCAAGAAACGCACTTGGGTTTGCGGCAAAGATCGCGTTCGAAGATGGCCTGGCCCGCTACATCGAATGGTTTAACCGCCGTCACCCCGACGCTTCCGGTCTGCTCGAAGCAGACGTACGTAACTGGGACACGCCGCAGGATCGATAACGCAATCGGGCATGCTGCCGCAATCTCGTTGATATGCGAATCGCCGCAAGCTTTACTCTGTTGAGCTTCGGTGATATACAAATGCAATATCGATTTCCCGAGGACGGCTGTGCCCATTTCGGAGGACACGCAGTTAGGCAGTAACGTCGTAATTCATCACGCGGACCTGGTAAACATTTACGGTGCTCGAATCGGCGACGATACCCGGGTGGGTGCGTTCGTCGAGATCCAGCGCGGCGTTGTGATCGGCGCCAGATGCAAGATCCAGTCCCACAGCTTCATTTGCGAAGGCGTGCAGATCGCGGATGAAGTTTTCGTCGGCCACGGCGTGATGTTTACCAATGACTTGTATCCGTATGCCACGAACGAAGACGGCGCGTTGAAAACGGACCGCGACTGGACCTGCATGCCAACGCGAGTCGGCAAGCGCGCCTCCATCGGTTCGGGGGCGGTGATTCTGCCGGGGCTGACGATCGGCGAGCAGGCGATAGTGGGTGGCGGGGCCGTGGTAACGCGTGACGTGCCGCCCTTTGCGGTAGTGGCCGGCAATCCGGCCCGCGTGCTGCGGGATTCCCGTGACAAGAAAAGCCCCTAGCGATATGTCAAAACGCGTCCCGTTTGCTGATCTCTCGCGGCAATGGAAACAAATTGCCGATGCCGCAATGCCGGATATTCACGCTTTGTTCGACTCGAGCGCATTTTGCCTCGGACCATGGGTCGAGCGCTTCGAATCGGAAATGGCGCAATATCTGGGCTCTAAGCATGTCATCGGCGTCAACTCAGGCACGTCGGCGCTCCATCTTGCCATGATCGCGGCCGGCATCGGCCCGGGTGACAAGGTGATCGTGCCGGCCAACACCTTTATTGCTTCCCTCTGGCCCGTCATTTACCTGGGCGCTACGCCCGTGCTGTGCGATGTTCGACGCGATTGCGCGACCGTCGATATCGAGGACGCGGAGCGGCGCATGTCGCCCGAAGTCAAGGCGATTGTCCCGGTGCATCTCTACGGGCAGCCGTGCGACATGGACGCGCTAATGAAATTTGCCGCGCGTCACAAGTTGCTCGTAATCGAGGATGCGTGCCAGGCGATCGGCGCGCGCTGGCAGAAGCAGTGCGTAGGCGGAATCGGCCAGCTCGGCTGCTTCAGCTTCTACCCCGGAAAGAATCTGGGCGCAGCGGGCGAGGCGGGGCTGGTGGTCACTGATGACGAGCGCATGGCTAACCGCATGCGCTCGCTCAGAGCGCATGGCCAGTCGCAGCGTTACGTGCACGAGGAGGTGGGTTTCAACTATCGCATGGAAGGTATTCAGGCGCTGGTGCTGAGTCACAAGCTGAAACACCTTGACGACTGGACGCAGCAGCGCCGCGCCATCGCCAGACGTTATGCGGATGAGCTGGCAGGGCTGCCGCTTCAGTTGCCGGGGGTTACCAATGGCGACCATGTATGGCACCTCTACGTCGTTCGAAGCGAGCGGCGCGATGAATTGCGGAAGTACCTGGAAGAAAATCACGTCGAAACCGGTTTGCATTATCCGGTGCCGCTGCATCGGCAGCCGGCGCTGGCCCGGTATGGATTTTCCGAATCCGGATATCCGGAATCCGACCGTCTCGCCAGCCAATGCCTGTCGCTGCCGATATTTCCCGGGATGACTGAAGCCGAGACGGCGCAAGTGATCGACGCCGTGCGCGGCTTTTACCGCCGCTAGCATGAGCGCGACCCTGCCACCCTGGAGCCGCGAGGTCCTGCGCATGGAGGGCATGCGCGTGGAGAACGGCATCGCGCGCTTCACGTTGCCGACGGCCGACGAATCCATTTTGTTCTATCGCTCGGTTGGCGGCGCACATTTTCACGAACGGTCGAAGGTGTCGTACGCGATGAGTTCGCTCGACACGCCCGTTTATCATGCGTACCTGGAAAAGCTGCGCGTCGCCGACCCCGAAGACCTCGTGGTCGACGTCGGTGGCGGCGATGGCCGCAACGCGGCGCCGTGGCTGGATTGGGGCTGCCGGCGCGTAGTCGTGGTGGATGTCGTGTTCGCCGCACTCGAGCGATTGCGGGAACGGATTGCACAACAGAACTCGCAATGGCTGGAACGCGTGCTGCTGGTCGAAGCTGATGCACGTTCGCTTCCCCTGGTGGACAAATGCGCGGCACGCGTCGTCGCAATCGTGGCGCCTGCCTATCTCATCGAAGGTTACAAGCGTGGACTCGCGG
>JBKJMN010000081.1:0-22641 GCA_046596405.1 Burkholderiales bacterium | reverse complement strand
CTTTGGCCGGCAGCACGAAACGCAGCTCGCCGCGGTAGGTCTGGACCTCGCCGAAAAATTCGTCTTTTTTTACCTTGCCGGGCGGCAACTGCGTCGCGTCGACGCTGACGGTCGCAGGCTCAGCCGTGAACTTGAATTTCTCGCGATATAGATAGTAACCGGGTGCAATGACGTACTTGATTTCGAGCTGCTGGGCGTCGAGCAGGCGCGCCGAAAACTGGAATGCCTTTTCGGGCTCGAGCAATTCCTGCGCGACGGCATGCGTGCCGACCGCCAGCAGCAGCGCCAGGATGGAAATGAGTCTCGCCATATTCAGTTCAGCCGATCTCGGTGACAGTAGCGGCATTGATCCAATCCAGATACTCGGGCGAGCCGAGCGCGACCGGCAAGGCCACGATTTCGGGCAGTTCATAAGGATGCAGGCTTTTTATTGCCGCCTCAACCTCGGGATAGATTTCGGCGCGGGTCTTGATCAACAGCGGCACCTCGGCGGCGGTTTCGACGTTGCCCTGCCATCGATACACTGACGCGCACGGCGCGAGAATATTGACGCACGCCGCCAGTTTCTGGTCGATGAGCGCGTGCGCGATTTTTTCCGCGACCGCGCGGTCGGGCGCGTTGGTGAGCACGATCAGCGCATTCATCGGCCGCCGGGGGCAATGGCGGCGATGCCGTCGCGCACCGTCGGATAGCGCAGCTTGAACCGCAGTTCGGTCTTAAGGCGCTGGTTGGAGAGCCGCCGGGATTCGTTCATGAACGACCACAGATTGGGCGGCACGCGTTGACCGGCTTCGGCCCGCGACACGCGCGGCGGCCGCGGCAGCCCGCAATGATCGGCGACGAGATCGAAGTAGTCGCCCATTTTGAGCATGCTGTCGTCGCTCGCGTTGTACAGGCGTCCGGCGTGGCCGAAGCGCAGCGCCGCCACTGCCATGCGCGCGAGATCTTCGGCGTGCACGTGGTTGCTGTAGCCGTCTTCGTCGGCCCGCACCGCCGGCACGCCGGCCGCAAGGCGCTGCACCGGCAACCGCGTCGCGGAATAGATGCCCGGCGCGCGCAAAATCGAGATGCGCAACCGGCTGCGCCTGCCCCAGTCGCGCAACTGCCGCTCGGCGTCGACGCGGCGGCGCGCGCGCGCGGTTTGCGGATGGAGCGAGCGCGTCTCATCGATGAGCGCGCCGGCGCAGTCGCCGTACACGCCGCTCGTGCTGATGTACACCACCTGCTGTGGTAGACTTTTAGCCTTGGCCAGCGTCGCGATCAGATGCGCGGTGCGCGTGTCGCGCCCGCCTTGCGACGGGGGCGGAGCGCTATGCAAAACATCATGGGCAATGCCCGCCAATCCCTCGAGGCTGGCCGGATTATCGAGATCCCCCACGATAGGCACGACACCGTGGCTGCGCAGCAGCGGCACCCGCGCGCGATTGCGGGTCAAGCCATAAATTCGATAGCGTTCGCGTAATTGCGGCAAGGCGCGCAATGCCACGTCGCCGCAACCGATGATGAGTAAACGTCGCATAGCCGCAAATTTTAACTTAAAAACGCAGCGCCTCCCGGCTGCTGCCGATAATTACCGCCTGCCATGCCCTACCAGGTAACCCTGCGTCCGAACAACCACGTTTTCGCCGTGGCGGACGGCGAGACGATACTCGATGCCGCGTTGCGCGAAGGCCATGTGATTTCGTACGGTTGCCGCAACGGCGCGTGCGGCACGTGCAAAGGGACGGTGCTCGCGGGCAGCGTCGATTACGGAACTCACCAGCAAAGCGCGCTTACCGAGGTGGAGAAACGGCTGGGTCGCGCGCTGTTCTGCCAGGCCAAACCGCTCAGCGATGTCGTGATCGAGTGCCGCGAAGTCACCGCCGTCAACGACCTGCAGATCCGCCTATTGCCGTGCCGCGTGCAGAAAATGGAGCGGGTCGCCGCCGATATCATGGTGTTGTACCTGAAGCTGCCGGCGGCGGAACGCCTGCAGTTTCTGGCCGGTCAATACATCGACATCATCATGAAGGACGGTTCGCGGCGGAGCCTCTCGATGGCCAACGGGCCGCACGACGACGAATTCCTGCAACTGCATCTGCGCAACTACGGCGGGCCGTTCAGCCAGCACGTGTTCACGACGATGAAAGAGCGCGACATCCTGCGTTTCGAAGGGCCGTTCGGCACGTTTTTTCTGCGCGACGACAGCGCCAAGCCGATCGTGCTGCTCGCGAGCGGCACCGGTTTCGCGCCTGTGAAGGCGCTGGTCGAGCATGCGTTTCACCTGAAGACGACGCGACCGATGGTGCTGTACTGGGGGGCGCGCGTGCGTGCCGACTTGTATATGAACGAACTGCCCGAGCAATGGGCGCACAGCCATCCCGATTTCAAATACGTGCCGGTGCTGTCGGAGCCGCTCGCCGGCGATCACTGGACGGGCCGCACGGGACTGGTCCATCAGGCGGTCATGCACGATCTGCCGGACTTGAGCGCGTTCCAGGTTTACGCTTGCGGCGCGCCGGTAATGGTCGAATCGGCGCACCGCGATTTCACCGCCCGCTGCAGCCTGCCTGAAGACGAATTTTTCTCCGATGCTTTCACGCCCGCCGTGCCCGCGGCCTGACGCTTCGCGGCGAACGCTACCGGCGGCCGAAGATTCCGTTATTGTTGCCCGCTTACAACGCTGCGTACTTGCCGGCGGACTGATGGTCGCGCTCACGCTCGCCGCTTGCGCGGGGCCTGAGCCACTCACGAGCCCGCTACCGATCGCCGCCGCGCGCGGGCTCTTCGAGGGCGCGCAGGTCTCCATCGAAGGCCTGGTGACCGTGGGCACGGGGACTTTCGACGACGGCTTCGCGCTCGCGGATGCGACGGGCGGCATTTACGTTACACGCGCGCGCGGCAGCGCGCTCGTCGTGGGCGAACGCGTGCGCGTCGCTGGCCGAGTCGTCGCGCCCCACGGGCAAACCGGCCTCGAACCGTCCGCGATCACCCGCGCGGGCGCGGGCCGGACGCCGACGCCTCTCGAGGTTAAGACGGGCGCCGCCGGTCCCGCGACTGAAGGCCGGTTGATCGCAGTACGCGGCCAGCTGATCGGCGACGTTATCGACGACCAACCATGGGGCTGGAAATTTTATGTCGACGACGGTTCGGGGCCGCTGCTGGTCTTCCTCTCGACGCCGGCCCGGATCGACGTGCGCGGGCTACGCGCGGGACTACGCTTACGCGTGGCGGGATTCAGCGGACGCTACGAGGAGCACACCGAACTGCTGCCGCGCGGACCGCCCGACGTTTCGATGCTCGCAGACTAAAACGCCAGGCTATAGCAGCGTGCGCCGGCGTCCGCCCGACAACTGCCTCAACTGGTTGACAGCCAGATCGAGGCTTTCGCGGTAATGGCGGCGCGCGGCCTCGGCATTACCGAGGCGGTCGTGCAACTGGGCGAGCGCGAGATGCGCCGAATACATGGGTTCGACTGAAATGCTGGCTTCCAGATAGTTCTGGGATTTACCCCACAACTCCTGACGGGCGCACAGCCGCCCGAGCGTCAGCAGGAGCACCGCGTCGCGCGGATTGGCTGTGAGCCACTGCTCGGCGCGCTCGATCTGGCGCACCGTCTCAGTGCCTTCGCATTCGGCGTAAATGCCGACCAGTTCCGAGTCCCATTCCATCGCGAGCGCCTGCTCGATGATCTGCTGCGCCTGGGTAATTGCGCCCAGCGCGAGATAGCATTGCGCCGCCGCGGCCGCGATTTTGACGTCGCGCTTCTGCTCGGGGGGAATTTTTTGCCAGCAGTCGTCGAGCTCGCGTTGGTCGAGCGCTTTGCGCTTGAGATCCTCGGTATGCGCGTAGCGCCGCAACTGGCCCGCCTGCGTCGCGTCGAATACGCCGCGCCGCTCGAGCTGATCGACGAGCAGCAGAACCTGCTCCCAGTTTCGCGCCTGCTGCTGCGCCTTGAGTTCGAGCCGCAAAGCCGCGGTGTGCTTCTCCGGCAAGCGCTTCAATGCCAGCAACGCTTCCTGAAAACGCCGCTCATCGAGCAGCATGTCGGCCGCCGCGATCAGGGCCATAGCGGGCTCACCGGGCGCGAGTTCCTCGGCGCGCGCAAGATAGCCATCACGTGCGGCGTAATGGCGCAGCTCGTGCGCGGCGCGCGCGGCCATTACGGCGCCGAGCGCCGCGGTTTCGGGGGACTCGGCGGCGCTCGCCGCGGATTTTTCGGCGCGCCCGAAGCGGCCTTCGAAATAGGCGCGCACGGCATCGAGCAGGACCCCGCGCGCGTTTTCGCGGCGCCGCCGTTCGCGATATTCGCGCACCCTGGCCGGCAGCGCGAGCGCGCCGAAAATAAAGCGCACCAGCAGATAGCCCGCAGCGAACACGGCGCCCAGCAGCAAGGCGAGGAAGTTGAGCGAAAGCTCGATGCGGTACGGGGGCCACACGAATAACGCATACCCGTCGTTAAAGCGCAACGCCAGCGCGAGCGCCACCGCCAGCGCAAAGAGACCGAGTATCCAGAACACCCAACGCATCGCGGTTGCCGGATCAGCGCGCGCGTTCGCGCACGAGCCGGTAGTTGCGCACGGCGTCCAGGCTCGAGGACACGTCCGGCACCTCGATGCTGATCTGGCTGTCGTGCAGCTGGCGCACCGCCGCGACCGCGTTGACGACCGCGGCATTGCCCCCGTCGTAATACCGCACCAGCCATTCGCGCGCTGCTTTTAAGTCAGCCCTGAAACTTTTCTCGTCGTGGGCAAGCAACGCCAGCCGCGCGCCGAGCAGGCGCAGCTTGAGGTTCTCGCGCAGGAAGTAGGTCTGGGCGGGCGTCAGCAGCGGGATATCCGGCCGGTCCATTTTCTCGATGCGCACGAGTTCGCGCATATCGCGCCACAGCTCGCGCATGAACCGCAGCCACGCACCCTCCGCCGGCGCGGGCGCGCCTGTGGCCGACGCGGCCTCCGGTGCGCGCACGTCAGCCGCGAGCGGCAGGGCGTCGATCAGCGCGGCCAGGCTGTCGATGCGCGCGCTGATGCCGATCATGTCGACATACGGCGCGAGCTTCAGCCGCTCCACGTCGCGCGCAATCACCTTGCGTAAACCGGCGAGTTGCGGCCGGTCCAAGCGAGCGAGCCGCGCATCGGCCGCCTGCAGCGCGATCAGCGCGGACTTGACGTTGCCGGCCAGCTGCAATTGTTGGCTCGCGACCAAGAGCGTCTGCTCGACGTCCGCCAGCAGCGATTCGTCGCGGCTGCGCGACAGTTCCTGATAAAGCGCTTCAAGCGCAATCTGCTGGTTCTGGGATTCCTGCAATTTCGCTTCGAGCACGCCGAGCTTGACCTGCGCCTCGCGGGTCGCTTCGCGCACTTGTTCAGCAAGACCGCGGCTCTGCTTGTTCTCGACATCGGCGGCGGCCAGCCGCTGGGCGAGCTCGTGCTGCAGCGCGTTGATCTGCTGGCGGCTGTCGTACCATTGCCAGCCGAATACGGCGAGCGCCAGCGCGGTGATGATCGCCAGCGGCTGTTGGTAGCGCCGGCGCTCGACCGCCGGCAACGCCACCTGCGCAGGGGATTCTTCCATGAGGCGGACTCTAATCAGTGCCAGTGTGACTGTAAACAAGCATCTGCATTCAGCCGTGCGCGATAAACCATTGCTGCAATCCCGCCACGAGGCCGTCGTCGCCTTGTCCGGTTTGCACGACTGCCGCGAGCCCGAGCTCGCGCGCGGTCCCGGCGATGCGGGAATGGGGCACGAAGACGGGCGTCTGCTGCAACGACAGCCGGCCCTGTGCACCGATCAATTCGCAAAAATTACGCAAGCCTTCGCTGCTGGTCACGGTGACCGCGTGCAGTTCGTGCGCCTGCCATGCCTGTAACAACGGCGCGGGATTCGCGTGCGGACGCAGCCGCCGGTAGCATTCGGCGTATTCGACATGCGCCCCGCGCGCGGCCAGTGCTTCGCCCAGCAAGTCGCGGCCGCCCACGCCGCGGAATATGAGGAGTCGCTGGCCGGTCACCCGGGTCAACTCCGGCAACGCGAGCAAACCTTCGCTGTCGAAACGCGCGGGGGCGGCGACGTCGGCCACCCCGAATTTCGCGAGCTCGCGCACGCTCGCGCGCCCGACCGCCGCGTAGCGCAGCGCAGAGGGCAAGCTGCGCCGCGCGGTGACCAGCGTGAGCGCCTGGTGGACCGCGTTGGGACTCACGAAAATCGCGCGATCGAATTCCTCGAGCCGGTCGATCAAGGCATTGAGTGCCCGCGCGTCGTCGACAGCGGCAATTTCGATCGCGGGAAACGTAATAGCGCGGCCACCGGCGGCGCGGATCAGGTCGGCCAGCGGCGCGGCCTGGTGGGCGGGGCGCGTTACCACGACGCCGCGGCCGGCGAGCGCGTTGCCGCCGCCCGTCATCGGCTGGCCGCCAGCGAAGCGCGCCGCCCGCGCATCAGGCACCGAGGGCGGCGAGAATTTCGGTCGCGCCCTGCGCGCGCAGCCGCACGGCGAGGTCGGCGCCGAGCGCTTCCGGATCGCGGGCAGCCGCGGTCAATTCCGCGCGCACGAATTGCGTGCCATCCTGGCTCGCGACAAAGCCGCGCAGCCGCACGCGGTCCCCTTCGAGCTCGGCATAGGCGCCCAACGGCAGCTGACAATTGCCCGCCAGCGCGCGAGAGAGCGCGCGTTCCGCGCGCACGCACACGTCGGTTGCGTGGTCATGCAGCGGGCGCATCAAGGCGACCATATCGGTGCGATCGGCGCGGCATTCGATGCCCAGCGCGCCCTGCCCCGGCGCCGGCAGGCTTTGCTCCGGCGTGAGGATGGCCGTGATGCGGTCGGCGAGGCCCAGGCGCTGGAGTCCGGCCGCGGCGAGCACGATCGCCGCGTACTGGCCGTCATCGAGCTTTTTCAGGCGCGTCTGCACGTTACCGCGCAACGGCTCGACGATGAGTCGCGGAAACCGCGCGCGGATCTGGCTTTCGCGGCGCAGGCTTGACGTGCCGACGCAACTGCCGTCGGGCAGTGCGGCGAAGTCTGCGTATTGATTGGAGACGAACGCATCGCGCGCGTCAGCGCGGGCGATGATCGCCGCGATCGCGAAGCCCAGCGGCAGGACCATTGGCACGTCCTTCATCGAATGCACCGCGATATCGGCGCTGCCGGTAGCCAGTGCGTCCTCCAGCTCCTTGACGAACAGGCCTTTGCCGCCGATCTTGTCGAGTGCGCGGTCGAGGATGCGATCGCCCTGCGTGGTCATGCCGCGGATCGTCACTTTTGATTGCGGATATAATTCTACGAGCCGCGCCTGAATGCTGCGCGCCTGCCACAATGCAAGCGGGCTTTCGCGCGATGCGATGACGATCGAGGACGGTACGGGATTCGAAGCGGCGCTGTTCACGCATTTTCCTGCGGAATGATGATGACAACCTGCTCGCGGCGATTCGGTTGGCTGCTGTTGATTCTAACATGCAGCACAGGCGCAGCCTGCGCACAGCAGCAGCCTGCGCCGCTGCAATACGCCGATGATTTCGCTGCGCTGGGCCGGCTGGCCGCGGCCAATCGCCTGCCGATCATGCTCGTGTTCACCCGCCCCGGCTGCCCGTTTTGCGCGCGCGCGAAACGCGATCATCTGGAACCGCTGAGCGCGAGTCCCGGCCTGGGCGCGAAAGTGGTGCTGCGCGAAATCGAGGCGCCCAATGAGCTGATTCCGCTGCGCGATTTCGACGGCGCGCTGACGACCCATGCCGAATTTGCGCGCAAATACGCGGTACGCACGGTGCCGACGGTGATCGTGGTCGACGCTCGCGGCAAGCCGCTCGCGGACGCGCTCATCGGCCTCAACCTGCCGGAATTCTACAATCTGTATCTCGAGCAGGCGATCGACACCGCGCGCGTGCAGCTACGCGCACGCGGCGACTAAGCGTGACTTAAGGCCGGGGCGCTCTAAACGCATTGCAGGCTCTTGCCCTCGCGCTTGCGCTTGACCGCGGCCGGGTACGACGCGAGTTCGAAATTCACGAACACGAGGTCTTTGCCGCGCAGCGCGACGATGTGGCCGGCTTCGCTCTGCCACTTGACGCTCGGCTGATCGTTGGCGCTTTGCACCGCTACCGGCTGCGGCGCGCCGAAGCGCGTGCGCAGATAGCCGACCACGGCGTCGTAGTTCTGCACTTCAGCGGTCACCGAGAACTGCTGCAGGCGGCCGTCGAGAAAATGCAGGCGGATTTCGCGCGTCTCGATACCGTCGAGCCGTTCGGTGTGCGACACGCAGCCGACGTCGGCAAAATCGTCCTCGCGCTGCATGCAGCCGTAACCGCGCTTGCCCAAGTCGGGTTTTCCCGCTTTCCTGGCGAGCGACGCTGCGATGTCGCGAAAATCGAGGTCGCGCTCGAGCCGCGCATAACTTGCGCCCAGGCCGATGTCGAGCACGCCGAACGACATATCCGCCGCTGCGGCCGGTGTGGCGACCGGCGTGACGGCCAACCAGCCGAGCAAAAACAGTCGTGCCCTCATAAGATTCTCCCCAGTTCGCGAACGATATGCTGTTGCCGGCGGCTCACATCGATTTTTTCCTCGATGTTGTTGATTACCACCACCCAATGCCCCTCGCCCTCGGCATCGACGGCACGCTCGAAACCGCGGATTGCATCCTTGGCCACCAGGCAGTTGCGATGCACGCGCACGAAGCGGCCGAAAAATTCCTGCTCCAGCCGCGCGAGCGACTCCTCGAGCAGGTACTCGCGCGCGGCGGTCCGCACCGTCACATATTTCAGCTCGGCCTTCAGAAACACGATCTCGGCCACCGGGATCAGGTGGATGCGTCCGCGCTCGTTGACCGACAGGTGGCTGCGCGCGTCCGGCTTCATGTCGCGCAGCACGTCGGGCTTGAGCGGCGCGAACGAGCGCGCGCGCGACAGCGCCTCGAGCAGGCGGCCGAGCCGGATCGGCTTTAGCAGATAGTCGATCGCGTGAACTTCGAAGGCTTTGAGCGCGTACGCGTCGTACGCCGTCGTGAATATCACCACCGGCGGATCGTCGAGCTTCTGGATGTGCTGCGCGGTTTCAATGCCGTCCATGTCGGGCATACGGATGTCGAGCAGCACCACGTCGGCGTCGCACGCCGGCAGCAGATCGAGCGCCTGGCGGCCGGTGGCGGCTTCGCCGGCGATTTCGAGCGCCATTTTTGCCGTGCAATCGGCTAACAGGTCGCGCAGGCGGTTGCGCGCCGGCGCCTCGTCGTCGACGACCAGCACGCGCATGGACGGCGGGGCGGTCATCCGGCGCCCGCTTTCAAATACGGAATCACTATACGCACCTCGTAGGTGTCGTTGCGCGCCACGGTCTTGATGCCGGCCTCGGCGTCGAAATGCAGCGCGAGCCGCTCGCGTATGTTGGCGAGCGCCATGCGATTGCCGGCGTGATGGCTGCCGCCGGCGCGATAGGGATTGCGCAATATCAGGTGCATTTGGTCGCCTTCGCGGCTGATCACGATGCTGATGGTGCCGGGCTCGCTGCGCGGCTCGATGCCATGGTAAACGGCGTTTTCGAGCAAAGGCTGCAGGACCAGCGGCGGAATCAACGCATCCGCCGGCATGTGGGCGATTTCCCATTCGACGTTGAGCCGGTCGCCGAGGCGCAACTGCTCGATGCTCAGATATTGGCGGGCGAGCGCGACCTCGCGCGCGATCGGCGCCAGCTGGCGATTATCCGCCATCAGCACGCGAAACAGATCGGCGAGATCTTCGAGCGCCTGCTCGGCACGGCGCGGCTCCTGGCGCATCAGGCTCAGCACCGCGTTGATGCTGTTGAACAGGAAGTGCGGGCGGATGCGCGCCTGCAGCGCCTGTAGCCGCGCTTCAGCGAGCGCCGGCGACAGCGCGCGGCCGCGCAAATCGAAATAGCTGATCAGCACCGCGGTGAGCAGCAAAGTGAAGATCGCGCTGCGCGCATAACTGCCGCTGGTGCCGAGCAGATAAGCGCCGGCCCCGTACACCGCGGTGGTCAGCACGAGCTCAAGCACGAGAAGCGCCGCAATCGCATGCCAATAGCGTAAGCGATGTAGCCGGTCGTTGGCCGCCGCGAGCGCCAGCAGACTGAGGATCAGGATGGGCTGCACGATCGACGAAACGTCGAGGAGCTCCTCCATCAACACGAGCGGGTCGGTCGTTTTCAGCAGCGCCGCGGCCAGACACAAGCCGTCAACGATCACGAGAATTCGCAGCAAAATCCCGAGGTTGCGGAAGTTGGGCAAGGCGCCCGCGTAGGCATTTTGATTTATACTCACCTGTCGATTATGTGAGAGCACACCACGTGGCGCAAGAGAAAGAAACAGACGGTGGGATGCCGTGGTCCGGCCGCTTCAACGAGCCGGTGGCGGAGCTCGTCAAGCGGTTCACTGCCTCGGTGGATTTCGACCAGCGGCTCGCCGAATTCGACATCGACGGCTCGCTCGCGCACGCGCGCATGCTGCGCGCAGTGGAGATTCTCTCCGCTGCCGACCTCGGTGCGATCGAACATGGACTCGCGCAGATCCGCGCCGAGATTCGCGCGGGCAGCTTTGCGTGGTCGGTCGATCGCGAAGACGTGCATATGAACATCGAAAGCCGGTTGACCGCGCTCGCCGGGGACGCGGGCAAACGCCTGCACACCGCGCGCTCGCGCAACGATCAGGTCGCGACCGACGTGCGCCTTTATTTGCGCGCGGCGATCGACGATATCATCGCGCTGATCAAAGCCGCGCAGCGCGCGCTGCTCGACCTGGCCGACCGGCACACCGATACGATCATGCCGGGCTACACGCACATGCAGGTTGCGCAGCCGGTGTCGTACGCGCATCACCTGATGGCGTATTTCGAAATGCTCGCCCGCGACGCGCAGCGGCTGGTCGATTGCCGCAAGCGCGTCAACCGCCTGCCGCTGGGCAGCGCCGCGCTCGCTGGCACGACGTTTCCGATCGACCGCCTGATGGTCGCCAAGGAGCTGGGCTTCGAGGGTGTCTGCGAAAACTCGCTCGACGCGGTGTCCGATCGCGATTTCGCGATCGAATTCTGCGCGGCCGGCGCGCTCGTGATGACGCATCTGTCGCGCTTTTGCGAGGAGATCGTCATCTGGATGAATCCGCGCTTTGCGTTCATCGACCTCGCCGACCGTTTCTGCACCGGCTCGTCGATCATGCCGCAGAAAAAAAATCCGGACGTGCCCGAGCTGATCCGCGGCAAGACCGGCCGCGTCAACGGCCATCTGGTCGCGCTCCTGACGCTGATGAAAGGCCAGCCGCTCGCGTACAACAAGGACAATCAGGAAGACAAGGAACCGCTGTTCGACACCGTGGACACGGTCGCCGCGAGCTTAAGGGTGTTCGGCGAAATGCTGGGCGGCATCAAGGTCAACGCGCAGGCGATGCGCGAGGCGGCGCTCGAAGGGTATGCGACCGCCACCGATCTTGCCGATTATCTGGTCAAAAAAGGCGTGCCATTTCGCGAGGCGCACGAGGTAGTCGCCCAGGCCGTGCGGTTTGCCGAAGGAGGCGGCCGCGACCTGGCGGCGCTCCAACTACCCGAGCTCCAGCAGTTTTCCGGCCTGATCGGCGACGACGTGTTCGCCGCGCTTACGCTCGAAGGCGCGTTGCAAGCGCGCAGCCATATCGGCGGCACCGCGCCCGCGCGCGTCAAAGCCGCCATCGCCAAGGGCCGCAAGTCGCTGTTGTAACCGCGCTTACCTGACCGACCCGGGATATCCCTGGTTGCTTCTTCTCAAGTGCGTTCAGGTTTGTCGGCTGCGCCCGGTCCTGAGAAAAGACACCAGCCGCCAGAGCGCGAACGCCAGCAGTACCGGCATGAAAAACACGAATACCATCGCCACCACGAAGCCGATGAGTGCCGGCACATCGGCAGGCCCTTCAGCGCCCCACTCGCCCCAGCCCAGACTGACTGCGAAGCCGGCGGCCGCGCCCGCGCAAGTACACGCGAGAAAGATCAGCGGGGTACGCAGTGATTTCCACATGGGTTCAGGTGAACAGGGGGAGCGGGACCCGCCCCTCCTGCTGCGCCTCCTGCAGAACGGTGAGCAGCGCGCGCCGCGCCGCTTCCGACACGCCGCCGCCGTGATTGAGAAAGTTTTCGACCGCGCGCTCGAGCGGATACTCGACGCGCTCGAACTGGCGCACGTCGAAGAACTTCTTGTCCGCGACCGCCTGGGTGGACAGCCTGCCCTTTTTCATTTCGACAAACGATATTTTGGCCTTGCCGATCTTGTAGACGATCGCATGGTGAGCGTGGGGATCGCGATAGACGCCGAGGGCCTTTTTGTTCTGCCGGATGTCGGCTTCTTCGAGCGGCAGATGCAGTTGCTCAAGCGGCGCGCGGCCGCGTCGGTTACGCGATGGCATCACCGATTACTGTTGGACACGCCGCAATTGCGCGCGCGCCGGCGGCGCGGTCGTGCCACGCACTTTGAGTTCGACGGGCAACTCGTGCTGCCGCGCGCCGCTTACGCCGGACAACTGCGCCAGCAGGTGCGCCGCCGCGAGCTGGCCGAGTTCGAGCGTCGGGAAATGCACAGTGGTGAGCCCGGGTGACAGCAGCGATGCGATCTCCATGTCGTCGAAGCCCGTGATCGAAACCTGCCGCGGCACCGCGATGTTAAGCGTATTGCACTCGGCGATCGCGCCGATCGCCAGCACGTCGTTGCCGCACATCACGGCGGTCGGCGGTCGCGCATGCGCCATCAGTGCGCGCAGACCCTCGCGGCCGCTGGCGAGCGAATAGGGCTTTTCGATCACGCGTTCGGGGGCGAGCTCGATACCGCGCGCCGCCAGCGCATCGTGCACACCCTGCAGCCGGTCGCGTGCGCGCTCATTGTTGGCGGTCACGCCCGAAATCATCGCGAATTCGCGGTGGCCGAGCTCGAGCAGATGATTGGTGAGCTGCAAGGCGGCGGCGCGGTTGTTGAAGCCCACGCACGGGTGCTCGCCGCTCGCGTCGAGCGCCCACGTCAACACGTAGGGGATCTGGCGCTGCGCGATCAGCGCGTAGAGCTGCGGATCATGCGAGGTGCCCAGCAACACGAGCCCGTCGATGCCGCGCTCGATCAGCGCGCGCGTCAGGCGGACCTCGACCGCCGCGTCGAATTCATGGCACGCGAGCAACAGCGTGTAGCCGGCGGCATCGAAAGTTTTCTGCAGCGCATGTGTCGTGTTCGCGAAGATCGCATTGTCAAGCGTCGGCACCACCGCGCCTATGGTATGCGTGCGGCGCGACGCGAGCGCCCGCGCGGCGCCATGCGCGACGTAGCCCAGGCTGCGCACCGCCGCCTGCACGCGTTCGAGCGTACGCGGCTTGACCTTGTGCGGCAGCATGAGCGCGCGCGATACCGTCGCGGTCGACACCTTGGCCAGATGCGCCACGTCGGAGAGCTTGGCATTCTTCCTTGCGGTCTTCATGAACTCATCACGTCCGAATCGCGTTGCCGCGAGCGTAGCAACTGCGCATACCCGCGGCAAGCGCATTCATCGGCTGGTCAATCCACAGCGCGCCGCGGCGCCGTGGTACCGCGTACGATCAGGTCGACCGCGAGCTCGGTGGCGCGCGCGGCGGCGGCGCCGTCGATGCGGGCGAGTATTTGTTGCGCCGCTGTGCAGCCCAGCTCGCGCATGGGCACGCGCACAGTGGTCAACGCGGGCACCAATATGGACGCCGCCTCCATGTCGTCGAACCCGGTAACGGACATCGCTTCGGGCACCGCGATCTGCTGCGCGTGGCACTCGAGCACGGCGCCCATCGCCAGCACGTCGTGGCCGCAGATGACGGCGGTCGGCCGCGGCGCGGTCGCGAGCAGCGCCTGCATGGCCGCGCGCCCGTCAGCCAGCGTATACGGCGCCTCGATCACTTGCGCGAGCGGCGTGCCGCGGGCGGCCAGCGCGTCGCGCACGCCGGCCAGCCGTTCGCGCGCGCGGTCGTTGCCAGCAGTGACGCCCGCGATCATCGCGATATCGCGATGGCCGATATCAGCGACGTAATTGGCCACGCGGGCGGCGGCGACGTGGTTGTCGAACCCGACGCACGGGTGGCGTCCCGTGCGGTCGAGCGACCACGTCAGCAAATACGGCAACTGCAGTTCATTGAGCAACTCGAAGAGCGCCTCGTCATGTTCCGCGCCGATCAACACGAGGCCGTCCACGCCGCGCCCGATCAGCGAGCGCGCGACTTTGACTTCGTTCTGGAGGTCAAAGTCGTGGCACGCGAGCAGCAGCAGGTAGCCGCTTTGATCGAGGGCCTTTTGCAGCGCCTGGGTTGCCTTGGCATAAAGTTGATTGTCGAGGGTGGGCAGCACTGCGCCCACGGTTCGCGTGCGCCGCGCGCGCAGCGCGCTCGCCGCGCCATGCGGCACATAACCCAATTGCCGCGCCGCTGCCTCGACGCGCTCAAGCGTCGCAGCGCTGACCGTGGGTTCCCGCGCCAGCGCCCGTGACACCGTGGCATTGCATACCCCCGCAAGTCGCGCGACGTCGATCAGCTTGGCGGCGGCTTTGGGCAATCAACGCCTCGCGAAAAGCGGCGGACACGGCCGCGATGGCAGCGAGTATAGCCGTAGTTGGCGGTTGATTTAAGTGCATCCCGGCAACGGCGGGCTTGCGCACGGTGGTGCAGACGCTATATCGTGACGATTGCGGGCATTTGGGTGAGGAGAGCAATGGCACAGATCAGTGCGAACAATTCCGGCCGGCCGGCGTACATGCTGGCGGCGCTGCTGCTCTGCGCGTATGCCGCCAACGTCGCCATCGGCAAGGGTATCGCGTCGTTCGGATGGCATTTGCCGCACGCGGGAGACGTGGCCGAATTCCTTACCGTGCTGGCCGCGATGATTGCTTTCGTCACCGGGCTGCTGCTCAACAACGAGGTTGCCGTGCCGCCCGAACGCTAACACCCGCCGCACCCATAATAATTCGCCACCCTGGAGGAGTAGACAATGTCCAAGCGTCATGACGAGATCCAAGCGCCCGCGCGCCGCCGCTTCATGGAAGTTTCCGCGCGCTATGGTTTTACCACTGCAGTGCTTGCCGCCACCGGCGGGTATCTGTGGTCCGATACCGCGGTCGCGCAGACCGCTGCAGATGAGGACAACCGCGCGCGCAAGGCGCAGCACCGCATGATCCTCGCGACCGAATACAAGCTCGGCTCGTACGTGAGCTATCCCATCATGCAGGAGGCGTTCAAGGAGAACGTGCAGAACATCAGCAAGGGCGCGCTGTACGTGAAACTGTTCCCGGCCGGCCAGCTCGGCGTCGGCGCTTCTCTCGCGCAGAAAGTGCAGGGCGGCACGGTCAACGCCGGCGGGCTGTCGCTGTCCAACTTCTCGTCCTTTGCGCCGGCGGTGGATCTCATCAACATCCCGTACTGGTGCGGCGAGAATCAGCGTTATGCGAATCTGGTGACCTCGAAGGCGTGGGCCGACGAAATCAATCCGAAAGTCAACGCGAAGAATTACAAGCCGCTGTTCTACTACACCGTCGATTCACGCACGATAGCCGTGCGCAAGGGTTTCGGCAAAACCATCCGCTCGCCTGACGACATGAAGGGCGTCAAGATGCGTATCCCGCCGTCGAAGCTGCTCGGCCGCTTCTACCAGCTCGCCGGTGCCAATCCAACCATCGTTGCGTGGGGCGAAACGCCGACTGCCTTGAAGCAGGGCGTGGCCGATGCGCTCGATCCGGCGATCGGCGCGCTCTATACGTTCGGCTTTATCGATATTGTCGAATCCATTTCCACTGTCGAATCGGTATCGGACGCACAGATGTTCGCTTGCAACCTGCCGTGGTTCAACAGCCTGCCAAAAGACGTGCAGCGCAAATTCGACGAGGCTGCCGAGCTTACGCAGGCGCAGTCCTTCGCGCAGATCATCAAGGCACGCGACCTCTCGATGCAGGAGTTCACCAAGGTCGGCTGCAAGTTCTACCAGCCGACCGCCGACGAGAAAAAGCGCTGGGTCGACGCCTGCGGCGAACAGCGCAAGGAGTGGGACGATATCAAGAAGGAGCTCGCGGGCTCGCTCGATACTTTCGACAAGCTCAAAACGGCGGCGAACACCAAGGGCAGGATCACGGTAGCCTGAGCGGCCCGAAAAGTCGCGCTTTCAGCGGAGCATGATGGATATCGAACGTGCGTAAACTGCTCGCGCGCCTGGACGCCGACGCCGAGCGCTACCTGATGCTCGTGTTCTATTGCACGGTCGTGTTCGTGATCGTGAACGAGGTCGTGCGCCGTTTTGTATTCCAGTATTCGTCGCTGTGGGGCGAAGAAGTGGCGCGCTACGCGTTCATCTATCTGGGCTGGATCGGCGCCGCGCAGGCGGTCAAAGAACGTGCGCACATCCGTTTCGATAGCGTACTGCAGCTGCTGCCGCGGCGCTGGCATGGTTACGTGTACATATTCGCCGACGTTGCCACGCTGATATTTGCGTGCATCGCCATCTACTGGTCGGTGCATACGATATCGACGCTGGTCGAGTTTGGCGCGGCCGCGCCGGCATTGCGCATCAGCAAAGCCTGGTTCGAGTGCGCGGTGCCGCTCGGCTTCACGCTTATGCTGTGGCGCCTGTTGCAATCGATCCGCCGCGACATCCTCGATATCCGCGCCGGCCGCGACGCCTTCAAGGGCGCGTTGTTGTTCGAATGAAGCAACGACCAAGATGAACCGGCCCGCTCGCCGGAGTCCGCCTTCGCCCTGCGCGCCGCAGCCTGCGCGACCGTATCGAGCTTTGCGTTACTACGTTGCATCGCTCGATCCCTCACCCCCATCCCCTCCACCCCTCAAGGGGGTGCTATACCGAGTCCCGGAGGGCGAGGGGAGCGTAGAGCGAAACCGGATTGTCATCCGGTTTCGTAATTGTCAGTAGGTCATGGCCGCCTCACTGTGCATAGTCTTCATGCTCGTGCTGCTCGGGCTGTCGGTGCCGTTCTGGGTGGTGCTCGGCCTCGGCACCATCGCGCTGCTCCTGACGACCGACGCCCTGCCGCTGTCGTTGCTGGGCGAAGCACTGTTCGACAACGTCGACTCCTTCGCGCTGATCGCGATTCCGCTCTTCGTGCTGACAGGCGACGTGATGGTACGCTCCAGGCTCGCCTACAAGCTGCTCGATTTCGCCGAAGCGACCACCGGCAGTCTGCGCTCTGGGCTCGGCACTTCGACCGTCATGGGCTGTGGGTTCTTCGCGTGCATATCCGGTTCGGATGCCGCCGACGCCGCGGCGATCGGCCGCATCACGATGGGCCGCCTGGTCGAGCGCGGCTATCCGCTGCCGTACGCCTGCGCGCTGGTCGCGGCGGGTGCCTGCACCGGCATCCTGATTCCGCCGTCGATCGCTTACATCATCATCGGCCTCGTGCTGGGTATTTCCTCGGCAACGCTGTTTCTCGCGGCGTTTATCCCCGGGCTGATAATCCTTGCATCCATCATGCTTACCAATATTGCGCTGAACCACATCAACGGTTATGAAAATTCGCAGCGCCGGTTCTCGTGGCGCGTTTGGTTAGCGGCGCTCAACGACGCCAAGTACGCGCTTGCCGTACCTTGCATAATTTTGGGCGGCATCTACTCCGGCGTGTTCACCCCCACCGAATCCGCGGCGGTGGCGGTCGCCGTGGCCCTGATCGTGGGTTTGTGCCAGCGCACGATCACGCTCAAGGATTTTCCGGCGATGCTGGCGACCTCTGCGCGCGTCAACGGCGTGATTCTGCCCATCATCGCGGTCGCAATCCTGTTTGCGCAGGCGCTTACGGTGCTTGGCATTCCGCAGCAATTTGTCGCCGCGCTTACAGCACTCACCACCGACCGCACGCTGCTGATACTCATCATGCTGCTGATTTTCATCATCGCCGGCATGTTCATGGAAACCACACCCAACATCGTGATCCTGGCGCCGCTGCTGTCCCCGGTCGCGCAGCAAATCGGCATGGACCAGATCCACTTCTGCATCTTCATGGTCACCTCCCTCGGGCTCGGCTTCATTACGCCGCCGATGGGGCTTAACCTGTTTGTGGTGTCTAGCCTGACCGGGCAGCCGATCATGACGATTGCGCGTTACGCGTTTCCCTTCGTGGTGGTGATGGTATTCGTCTCCGCGCTGATCGGGTTCGTGCCGCAGATCTCGCTGTGGGCCATCAGGCATTGATGCGCACTGGCCGGATGCAAAATAAACAGACACAAAAAAGCCGGCTCGCGCCGGCTTTTTTATTTGCCACCTAAGCTCTCGGTCTATACACCCTTGGCGCTGTACTTCTTATATTTTGCCAGCAGGCGTTTTGGCTGCTTGAACGCATCGCGCCGGAACGGGTCGCCGAGTTCGCGCGTGAGCATCAGGTTGATGACGGTAGGCTTGTTCGATTTGACCGCCGTCCGCAAGGCGTCGCCAATGTCGCCGACCGCATCGACGGTCATGCCTTTCGCGCCCATTGCCACTGCCACGTCGGCGAAGTTCGGGTTCTCGAGGTTGGTGCCGAGGTAGCGGTTGTTGAAGTAGTCGATCTGGTTTTTCTTTTCCGCGCCCCACTGGCCGTTGTTGAAAACCACCGCCACCACCGGGATGTCCTCGCGCACGCAGGTCATGACTTCAGCGAGGCTCATGCCCCAGGCGCCGTCGCCGACATAGGCGATCGCGGGGCGGTCGGGACGGCCGACTTTCGCGCCGATCGCGGCCGGGTACGAATAACCGCAGTTGCCGAAGCTCATCGCGGCCAGGAAGCTCGGCGCCGTGTCGAAATGCAGATACGAGTTCGACACCGAGCACACATTGCCGATGTCGGTCGCTACCATCGCGTTCTTCGGCATCGCTTTCGCGAGCGCCGCGAGCGCCTGGCGCGGGCCGATGCGCCCCTTTTCGTTGGGCGAAGGCCATTTGGCGAGCTCCTGCGTCCACGCGTCTTTCTCTTTGCGCACCTCGGCGAGCCGCGCCTTGTTCACCGGCATCTTGCCGTAGGCCTGCAGGCGTTGCAGCAATTCGCGCGCGGCTAGTTTCGCGTCGCCGCAAATGCCAATCGACACTTTCTTCACCAGCCCCAGCATGCGCGGATCGGCATCGATCTGGATGATCTTGGCGTTCTTCGGCCAGTAATCCATACCGTGCTGCGGCAGCGTGCCGAACGGCCCGAGCCGCGAACCCAATGCCAGTACGACGTCGGCGCGCGAAATCAATTTCATCGCCGCCTTCGAGCCCTGGTAACCGAGCGGCCCGCACGACAGTGCGTGGCTCGCCGGGAACGAATCGTTGTGCAGGTAACTGTTGACGACCGGGGCGGTCAGGTATTCGGCGAGCGCCACGCAATCCTTGATGCCGTTCGCCATCACCACGCCGCCGCCTGACAGGATGACCGGGAACTTGGCCTTGGCGAGCAGCCGAGCCGCCTGGTCGAGTGATTCGGGCCCGCCGGCGCCGCGCTCGATTTTCTGCGGCGCCTGGATTTCGTAATCGGCTTCGCCGTAATAGTAGTCGCGCGGGATGTTGATCTGCACCGGGCCGCGCTCGTTCATCGCTATCGTGAATGCGCGATGCATAAGTTCCGCCATGCGCAGCGGCGAATTCACATGGACCTGCCATTTCGTGATCTTCGAGAAAATCGGCATCTGCTCGGTTTCCTGGAAGCCGCCGAGCCCCATCGTCAGGCTGCCCGACTCGGGTGTGATGCAAATGACCGGCGAATGCGCCCAGTAGGCGGCCGCGATGCCGGTCACAAAATTCGTGATGCCGGGGCCGTTCTGCGCAATGCATACGCCGTGCTTGCCGGTGACGCGCGAGTAGCCGTCGGCCATGTGCGCCGCGTTCTGCTCGTGCGCGACCGAAATGAAGCGGATGCCCGCGAGCGGAAACAAATCGTGCGCATCCATATAGGCCGAGCCGACGATGCCGAAGGTGTCTGTGACGCCCTGCGCGACCAGCGTTTCGACGAAGGCTTCCGAGGGCGTCATGCGCACTTTACCCGACTGCATGGCGAGATTCTTCACTTCGGTCATCGTATTCATGGCGGCTCCTGAGGGCAAAAATTGGGGGTAGTGCTGGGCCGCAGTTTAGCGCGGGCCCTGCGATTTTGGAAGCGCTTGCATTCTGCTGGCGCGCAGCAATTTCTATATGTCGGGCGCTGTTTCGACCGGCGCCCTCGCGGGACGGCCGCGGCTGGTCAGATAGATGCCGCCGAGAATGAGCACGCAACCGACGAGGTGATATAGATGCAGGCGCTCGCCCAGAAATACGATGGCGAGCAATGGCGTGTAGACCAGCATCAGGTACATGAAAGGCCCGGCGCGATTAGCGCCGATTTCCTGCACCGCGCGGTTCCAGAACACGTACGAAACGACCGTCGACAGCGCGCCGATGTAAAGCAAAGCGCCGAGCACGCCGGGCGTCGGGTTGAGCGTCCGGCCGGACGCGATCTCCCAAGCGTAGAACGGCGCCATCGCGCACACGCCGATCGCGGCGATCATCCAAAGCATGGCGAGCAGATTGAGTTCTACCGGGCGCCAGCGCAGGCACACCGTGTAAATCGCCCATGCCAGGGTGGCGAGCAATACCCACAAATCGCCGCGATTCAGTTGCAACGTCGCGAGCGCCGCGAAGTCCCCCGCAGCGAGGATCACCGTTACGCCGAGCAGCGATATCGACACGCCGGCAACCTGCGTGAGCGAGAGCCTTTCGGCGAACAGCAGGCGCGACAGCAAAAGTATCAGCACCGGCGTCACCGAATTGAGGAGCGCACCGTTGGTCGCGGTGGTCTCGCGCAGCCCGATGTAAACCGGAATATGCTGGAACACCGTGGCCAGCAGCGCAAGCGCGCACAGCACGCGCCATGCACCCTTGATCATGTGCCACTGGCGGTACACATGCCGGTAAGCAAACGGCGTCAGGATGACGAGCGCGACAGTCCAGCGCCAGAACGCGAGTGCGACCGGCGGCACGTCGTCGCGCAGCGCGCGCGCAAATACCCAGTTGCCGGCCCAGAACAGAACGGCGACCGCGAGCAACAGGTACGGTAAATACGGGGAGCGGCGCAATGAGAGTAACTGGACTACCAGTACGCGAGTGCGCCGCGGAACAGTTCCCGCAAATCCTCGCGGCTCACTTCGCGCGGTGCATTCCTGATCACGCGCTGCTGCGGCCACGCCCCCTCGACGAGCGCATCGAGATCGCGCTCCGAAAAACCGATCGAACCCAGCCCGCCGGGAAAGCGCGTCGCCTGCATGAACTTGATGATCTGCCCCGCGAGCACTTCGCCGGCGTCGGCCGGCGTGGCGTCGCGCACGTCGGCGCCGAGCCGCTGCGCGGCATCGAGATGGCGGTCGGGGCAGGCGCTCGCCGTAAAGCGATAGACCGATGGCGCGTTGAGCACCACCGACATGCCGTGCGGCACGAACGGCTCGTGCTGCGGATAGTGCGGCGCGCGGTATTCGCGCACCAGTCCCGACACGGCGTACGACATGCCGTGCGGCAGATGGCAGCCGGCATTGCCGAACGCAATGCCGGCGAGCGTCGCCGCGTACATCATTTCGGCGCGCGCTTCGGTATCCGCGGGGTCGTTGACCGCGCGCACCAGATATTTGCCGACGAGGCTCAGCGCTTCAAACGCCACCATGTCGCTGAACGGGTTGGCGCCCTGCGAGGGCGGGCGGGCGCTGCCGCCGGCGGGCCGCGCGCGCCGCGCATACGAGATATCCGTCAGCGTCTCGAGCGCGTGCGACATCGCATCGAAACCGGTGGAAGCGACTATGGTCGAGGGCAGCGTGCGCGTAACCTCGGGATCGATAAGCCCGGTGGTCGGCTTCAAGAGCCGCGACTGGATGCCGGTCTTCGCTTTCATCGCGAGCAAATCGAAAATCGCGATGCCGGTGGCCTCGGAACCCGTGCCGCAAGTCGTGGGGCATGCAATATGCGGCTTGAGCGGCCCCGGGATCGGCTGGCCGCCGCCGACCGGCGCGTTCACGTACGTGAGAAAGTCGGCGGGATAAGTCGAGTACAAATTCGCCGCCTTGCACGTATCGATGACCGAGCCGCCGCCGACCGAAAAAAAACCGTCGAACCTGCCGTCGACGGCGAAGCGTGCCGCCGCCTTGAATGATTCGTCCGTCGGCTCGACCCGCACTTCGTCGTAAATCGCGTAATCGATACCGGCCGCTTTGAGCGCGCCGGTGACCGTGCCGAGCGGCGGCAGTTGCTTGACGCCCGCATCGGTGTAGATGGCGACGCGGCGCATGCCGAGCGCGCGCGCCTGGGCGCCGGCTTCCTTGAGGCAGCCGGCGCCGAAGGTCAGCGTCGACGCGTCTATCGTGAACGCGCTGTCGCCCGCGTCGGTCGGCGCAAAATAATGATGGCAGCAACCCATGTAGCCCCTCCGGTGAATGCGCGGCGGTGGACGCGGGGGCCGCGCTTAATCCGCGCCGAATACGTCGCGATAGCCCGCATAAATCGAGGCAATGGCGACCGGTCCCAGCACCAGAAACCCCAATCCGAGCGGGATCGCGGCGAGGGTGCCCAGCACGAGCATGATGACGCCGTAGAGCAGAAACGGCACGATGTTTTTCAGACACGCAACGAAGCTCTTCTTCATCGCGTCGATGGGTTTCAGGTTGTTGAAGACGATGAGCGACGGCGCAAACCACAGCGCCATGTAGAGCGGCAACGCCAGCGCCAGCGCT